>CADCTC010000089.1:0-6126 GCA_902805635.1 uncultured Chloroflexota bacterium | reverse complement strand
ATTCCCGCAGCCCAATCCCGCCGTACCCGTCCGCTTCTCGCTACCGTGTGCGAGGGGCTACAAAAGGCTACAACAGGCTACAAAAACACGGCTCTCGCCGCCCTCACACGCACACCCGCCATTGCCCATGAGCACGTGCCGCGCCTTCACAACCGAATGGCCCCCCATGCAGCGCCGGCGCCGCAGTGTCCTGTTGCTGCGTCGGACGGACTACAAATGGCTACAAACGACTACACGTACGTGGCAGCTCGGGCAGCGGTCAATCTACGCTACCGTGTGCCAGAGATCACAAAAAGTCACACAGGATCACAAGAATCGCCCTGAGCCTGTCGAAGGGTCCCTCCCGAGCCCGCCGAGGGGGCATGGTTCGACAAGGGGTCCCTGAGCCGGCCGAAAGGCTCACTATGAACGGGTTGTGTTAGACACTCTTAGCGCTTAGCGCTTAGCGCTTGCCCGCTGGTGGACGCTTCGAGCGGCAGCCGCAGCGTAAACGTGCTGCCCGCCCCTTCCTCGCTCTCCGCCTCGATGCTGCCGCCGTGCAGCTCCACTATCTGCCGCGCCGCCGCCATCCCGATTCCCGTGCCCGCGATCTTCCCCGCCGCATTCGATGCACGCCTGAACCAGTCGAAGACGTGCGGCAGGTCGTCTGCCGGGATCCCGATCCCTTCGTCAGTCACCCGCAGCACCGCCTCCGGCGCCACCAACTGCGCGGCGCCGTCCGTCTGCCCCACCTGCTCCGGCTGCTCCCGCCGGGCGGCGACATCCGCCTGTCCCAACTGCTCCGGTTCACGCGTCAGCGTCAGCGTGATCCGCCCGCCCGCCGGGCTGAACTTGACCGCGTTGCCCAGCAGGTTGTCCAGCACCCGGTCCAGCCGCTCCTTGTCCCACCGGCCGATCAACTCCAACTCGGCCAGTCCCGTCGCATCCACCGAGAGCTCGTGCTGCTCGCTGGTCGCCTGGTGCCGGGCAGCAGCGTCTTGCACCAGCGCCACCAGGTCAACCGGCCGTCGCTTCAGCTCCAGCGCCTGCCCGGTGCGCAGCCGCGCAATGTCCTGCAGTTCGGTCAGCTGCCGGTCCATCTGGCCAACCGCTTCGTCGATCCGCTGCAGCCGGTCCAGCACCCGTACGTCCGGCTCCGCGCTGCGGGACGACTCGCGCCGCAGCAAGGTCGCGGTCACCTTGATCAACGTCAGCGGGCTGCGCAGGTCGTGCGTGATCGCGGTGAGGAACGCCTCCTTTTCCTGCTCCAGCGTCTTGCGCTCGGTCACGTCGGTGAAGATCGCCACACCCGCCACCACCGCCCCCGACGGGTCGCGCACCGGCGCGGCGTTCACCGATACCGTGCCCCGCGTGCCGTCGTCACGCATGTAGTCGATCTCCTCCCCCGTTATCACCTCGCCACCGTTCACCGCCCGCGCCAGCGGCCATTCCTCCGGCGCGTAGCGCCGCCCATCGCGGTAGAACCCCTGCCACTGGTTGGGCGTCTCCCCGGCCGGCACCGGTCCGCCGGGGCCGCGCGTGATCTGCTGCACCGCCGGATGCCCCAGCGCCACCTGCCCCGACGCCGCCGTCGCGATCACCACCGCCGCCGGCAGCTGTTCCAGGAGGATGGCCACCCGGCGCTGCTCCGTCGCCAGCGCCTCGCGCAGCCGCCGCAGCTCGGCCTCGTGCTCGTCAACCGCCAGCACCGCTAGGAACGCCGCGTCGTCCAGCGCGTCGTGCAGCAGCATCTCGGCGCCCAGCACGTCGCTGGTCGGAGCGGCGTCCGCCACGTGGAAGCGCATCGCCCGCCCGATCTCCTGGCGCAGCAGCCGGAACTCGGCCACCACGTCGGACGCCACCAACCCATGCTCCATCCGCATGCGCGCGTGGCTCTGCGCCGCCGCCAGTACCTCCGGCTCGTGCAGCGTTGACCGCGCGTCCACCGCCGGGGACGCGGTGCGCCGCAGCACCGCGATCAGCGCGTCCACCAGCTCCGGGATGTGGTCGGCGACAGCCTTCTCCCGGCGCCCCGCGTGGAAGGGCTGCGCCGCCGCGGCCTCCAGCCAGCCACTCAGAATGACGTCCCGCTGCTCGATCAGCATGTCGGCCACCCAGCTCGAGTCGCTGTCGTGCGTCATCGCCTCCACGCGCGTGCGCGCATTGAGCGCGGCCGGAACCGCAGCAACGGCAGCAGCGGCGTCGGCGTCGGCCATACCGCCCCAGTGTACCCGCGCAGCGTTGGCAATCCACTGGCACGCGATTTGCCAAGAGCGTTCGCCCGCATCCATGCCGGCGCCCGATGGTCGTGCGCCGCGCAGCAGCGGATCAGAACATCCTGTAGTAGTCCTGCAAAGGGGGAGGATCTCACGTGTTACCTGCAGCCACACCGCCTGTGCTGCGTCCCAAGTCGCCCGAGGCATACGGGGTGCGCCTCGACCGCGTCCGCGCGCTGCGCGGGCCCAACATGTACGCCTACATGCCGGTCATGCGCGCCACTATCGATATCGGCCCCTACGAGGAACGGCCCAGCAATCAATTTCCGGGCTTCGTCGATCGCCTGCTGACGTGGCTGCCCGGGCTCGAAGAGCACGAGTGCAGCATCGGCCGGCGCGGCGGCTTCGTCAAGCGCCTCAACCGCGGCACCTACCTGGCCCACATCACCGAGCACGTCGTGCTCGAGCTCCAGGGTCGCATGAGCTTCGACGTCCGCTTCGGCCGCGTCCGCGGCACCGGCGACCGCGGCGTCTACGACATCGTCTTCGCCTATCAAGAAGAAGAGGCAGCCCGGGAGGCGCTCGAAGTCGCCCTGCGCTTGACCCTCGCCGCCATGCACGACGAGCCGTTCGACGCGCGCGACGAGCTGCGCCGCCTGGAAGACCTGGCCGACCGCTACCGCCTGGGACCCAGCACGCAGGCCATCGTCGATGCCGCCCGCGCGCGCAGTATCCCTGTCGTGCGCCTGACCCCCACCTCCAGCCTGGTGCAGCTCGGCTACGGCATCCATCAGAAGCGCATCCGCGCCTCGCAAACCTCTGAAACCAGCTCTATCGCCACCGACCTCTGCCAGGACAAGCCGCTCACCAACAACCTCCTGCGCGCCGTCGCCATCCCCGTCCCGGAGGGCCGCCCCGTCTTCTCCCCCGAAGAAGCGTGGTCGGTGGCCCAGGGGATCGGCCTGCCCGTGGTGCTCAAGCCGGAAGCCGGCAACCACGGGCGCGGCGTCAGCGTGAACCTGACCACCGAGCAGGAGGTGCGCGAGGCGTACGACCTGGCCTGGGACCAGCGCCGCGGCGACGTGCTGGTGGAGCGCTACATCCGCGGCAGCGACCACCGCATCCTTGTGGTCAACGGCAAGATGGTGGCAGCCGCGCGCCGCGACCCCGCCCACGTCATCGGCGACGGGAAGAGCACCATCGAGCAGCTCGTCGCCCGTGAGAACCGCAACCCCCGGCGGCGCGAGGGGCACGCTTCGCTGCTTACCCGCATCACGCTGAACGCTGAGTCTGACCTGGTGCTCGGCCAGCAGGGCCTCGCGCGCGACTCGGTCCCCGACGCGGACCGCAAGGTGTTCGTGCGACAGAACGGCAACCTCTCCACCGGCGGCACCGCCACCGACGTGACCGACGAGGTCCACCCGCGCAACGCGCGCATCGCCGAGCTCGCGGCCCAGGTGCTGGGCATGGACGTGGCCGGCATCGACATCATCTGTGACGACCTCAGCCGCCCGCTGCGCGAGCAGGGCGGCGCCATCGTCGAGGTGAATGCCGCCCCCGGCCTGCGCATGCACATCGCCCCCACCAACGGCAAGTCCCGCGACGTGGGCAAGCCCATCATGGACATGCTCTACGCCCCCGGCGAGACCGGCCGCATCCCCATCATCGCCATCACCGGCACCAACGGCAAGACCACCACCACCCGCCTGATCGCGCACATGTACGAGCAGGCGCGCTACACCGTAGGCATTACCTGCACCGACGGCGTCTACGTCGACGGCGAGCGCGTCACCAAGGGCGACTCGTCCGGCCCCAAGAGCGCCCGCGCCGTGCTGCTCCACCCGCGCGTGGAAGTGGCGGTGCTGGAGACCGCACGCGGCGGCATCCTGCGCGAGGGCCTGGCTTGGGACAGCTGCAGCGTCGGCGTGGTGACCAACGTCACCGGCGACCACCTGGGCATCGGCGGCATCAACACCATCCAGGACCTGGCCAAGATCAAGCAGGTGGTGGTGGAGAACGTGCGCCGCGACGGCGTGGCCGTGCTCAACGCCGAAGACATGCCCAGTGCCGAGATGGCCGCCGCGTGCGACGGCGAGGTGATGTACTTCAGCACGAACGAGCGCAACCCCGTCTACAAGGCTCACGTCGAAGGCGGCGGGCGCGCCGTGCTGGGCCACCAGGGCGCCATCTACCTGGTGGAGGGCGACCAGCGCACCCACCTGATCGGGCTGGACCGCATTGAGTTCACCTCCGGCGGCAAGATCCCCTTCCAGGTGCAGAACGCCCTCGCCGCCACCGGCGCCGCCTGGGGCGCCGGCCTCAACCCGGTGATGATCGTGCGGGGCCTGACTACCTTTATTACCGACACTGAGACCGCCCCCGGCCGCTTCAACGTCACCCAGTACAACACCGTCGAGGTCATCTTCGACTACGGCCACAACATCGGCGGCCTGGTCGCGCTCGGCGACGCCGTACGCTCGCTGGGCGACCGCAAGACCATTCTCCTTATCGGCCTGCCCGGCGACCGGCGTGACCAGGACCTCATCGAATCGGTCCGCGTCACGCTGCCCTGGGCGGACGAGTACGTCTTCTACGACCAGCGCGACCGCCGCGGCCGTGCCGTGATGGAGGTGCCCAAGCTGCTCCAGGCGCAGGTGCCGGAGGGCGTGCGCACCACCCTGACCGAGAGCCAGGAAGCGGGCATTCGCACGGCCTGGGCGCTGGCCAAGCCCGGCGACCGCCTGCTGATCATCGCCGACGAAGTAGACGAAGGCATCGAGCTAGTGGAGACGCTCGCCAGCGGCGCCGCCGAAGAGACCGCCTGCGCCACCCCCATCTCCGGCGAAGGCATGGTCCGAGCGGCTGCTTAGGGCGACAGCGAATCACCGTCATCCCGGTGCAGAACTGGACCCACAAGTACGAATGAACACCTACTTCACCCTCATCCGCGGCGCCGAGCTCTACGCGCCCGAGCCGCTCGGCCGGCAGGACGTCCTGCTGGCCGGCGAGCGCGTGCTCAAGGTGGGCGACATAACTCAAGAGCAAGTCGCGGCGCTCGGCGTGCCGTACGAGGTGGTGGACGCCACCGGCCTCGCCCTCACCCCCGGCTTGGTCGACTCCCACCAGCACCCCATCGGCGGCGGCGGCGAGCAGGGCTTCGGCAGCCGTACGCCGCCAGTGGAGGTGCCCGACCTCGTGCGCCACGGCGTCACCACGCTGGTTGGCTGCCTGGGTACCGATACCACCGCGCGCAGCCTGACCGACCTACTGGGAAAGGTCCGCCAGCTGCACGAAGCCGGCGTCAGCGCCTACATGCTCACCGGCGGCTACCCGGTCCCCACGCCAGTCATCACCGGCAACGTGCAGGACGACGTGGTGCTCATCCCGGAGGTCATCGGCGCTGGGGAGCTCGCCATCTCGGATGTGCGCTCAGTCGAGCCGCCGCCGGACGAGCTCGCCAAGGTGGTGGCGCAGGCCATGATCGGCGGCTCTCTGGGGGGCAAGGGCGGCGTCACCCAGTTCCACGTCGGCGTCGCGCCCAAGCGGCTGGCCTGCCTGCGTACGCTGGTGGACGGGATGAACGTGCCCCCCAACCAGCTGTACATCTTGCACATCAACCGCAGCGAGGCACTGCAGCTGGAAGCTATCGACCTGGCCAAGCGCGGCGCCTGGGTCGATACCGACACTGTGGACGAGGACGCCCCCGCGGTGCTGCGCTTCTATAAGGAACACGGTGGCCCGCCGGGGAAGCTCTCGTTCTCGTCCGACTACGGCGCAGCCGGCGCCGAGGTGCGCAAGCTGTGGCGCATGTTCGTCTCCTGCATCCGTGACCACGGCAATTCGCTGGAAGACACACTGCCCCACTTCACCAGCAACCCCGCCGACGCGCTGCGCCTGGAGCAGAAGGGCCGCATCAAGGAAGGCGCCGATG
>CADCTC010000088.1 GCA_902805635.1 uncultured Chloroflexota bacterium | reverse complement strand
GGGGGTAGTGAATGCGGTGACTAGCCTCACCGGCTGGCTCACCGACCCCGCCCGCTTCTCCGAACGGTGGGTTGCTGCCGTGCGCCAAGCGGTCTCCGCCGCCCGGGCTGCCGCCGCATGATCCTCGCCGTTTCGCGTTTCCGCATCAAGAACGGGATGGAGATGGCGGTCGCCCAGGCGTTCTTGGACCGCCCGCATCTGGTGGACGATGCCCCGGGGTTCCTGGGACTGGAGGTGTTCACGGATACCGCTGACCCGAGCGTGTTCTATCTGGTCACCCGCTGGACGGATGGGCTGAGCTTTGACGCCTGGCACCGCAGCGAGTCGCACCACCGCTCCCACAAGTGGATCCCCAGGGGACTGCGGCTGGACGCCTCGTTCACGCAGGTCACCATCCTGGAGCGTCTGCCACGTCCAACCCCCGCGCCGGAAGATCTCTTGATGGATAGCGCCCCGCTGCTGGCGGCCTTTCTCGCCTGCAGCGAGACGGTCCACTCCCTGGCGGCCACCACGGAGGGCATCATCGTCTTTGCCAATCCGGCGGTAAGCCGCCACCTGGGGCTACCGGCTGATGGCGCGTTGGGCAAGAGCCTGTGGCACCTGCTCTCCACTGCGGACGCCGCGCGGTTGCGAGCCACCGTGGCATCCGGCGAGAGGCGGCCTTCTGAGCGGACCCGGCTGACCTTCCTTGCCATGGATCACGTGCCCTACATCCTGGACTGTCACGTGGACACGCAGCCAAACGGGCTGGTCATCCTGGGCGAACTCTCCCGGCGGCCTTGACAAGGTGGCGCGCGGAAGGGAGGCAGGCCCGAGGGGTACTTTTGGCGCTACCCTTGACCGCTGCTGCCCAAGCCCTATCATGGCCCCGCAAACCGCACGTGCCGCACGGACCAGGAGTGCACGAGAACGATGGGATTAGGGAGCACGCTCAGGAGCATAGGCAGGCTCCTCGCCGGCGGCCACGGCGACGCCAAGAGCTTCGAGAAAGACGTCGAGGGCGCCGGCGTGGTCGGCCGCGTGGAGGGCGGGATGCGCACCATCCCCGCGGAGAAGATCGTCGGCAGCGTCGGCCGGGCGCACAACCTGCGCTCCGACTTCTTTTACAGGACTGGCCAGGCCATGACCGGCCGCTTCGTGCGCATCGGCAAAGCCATGCAGGAGGGGAAGGTCCTGCCGCCAATCGAGGTCTACAAGGCCAAACTGCGCCGCCAGGAAGGTGAGCGCGAGGTTGAAAGGACCGAGTACTACGTCGTAGACGGCCATCACCGCGTCGCCATGGCCAAGAAGCTCGGCCAGGACTTCCTGGACGCGCACGTCGTGGAGTACAAGGTCGCCGGACCGCCTCCGTCCAGCGCGCCCGATGGCGCGGTGTCCGCCTCTGCCGGCGCGCCCGCCACAGCGCCCGCCACAGCCACGTCTGCCTCGGCAGCAAACACGAAGAACTGATGCGCAAGAAGACACCATCCTCATTCGGTCGGCGGCCGGACAAGTGATCGTCGCGAACGATCAGGATCAAGCCGTGTCGCAGCAGTACCTCAAGCGGATCCTCACCGCGCGCGTCTACGCAGTGGCCAAAGAGACGTCGCTGGACTACGCGCCCGTGCTGTCACAGCGCCTGGAGAACCACGTCTGGATCAAGCGCGAGGACGAGCAGCCGGTCTTCTCCTTCAAGTGCCGGGGCGCCTACAACAAGATGGCGAGCCTGGGCCCGGAGGCGCTCAACCGAGGGGTGATTTGCGCCTCGGCGGGCAATCACGCGCAGGGGGTGGCGCTCGCCGCGCGGGAGCTCGGCACGCGCGCGCTCATCGTGATGCCCCGCACGACGCCGCGCATCAAGATCGACGCGGTGCGCACCCTAGGCGCGGAGGTGGTCCTGCACGGCGACAACTACGACGCCGCGAGCGAGCACGCCACGCGACTGGCCACCGCGAAGCAGCTCACGTCCATCCATCCCTATGACGACCCGGACGTGATCGCGGGGCAGGGGACGATCGGCGTAGAACTTTTGAAGCAGCACGCGGGCGACCTGCACGCGGTCTTCGTGCCGGTGGGTGGCGGCGGGCTGATCTCCGGGATCGCGGTCTACATCAAGAGTCTGCGCCCGGAAGTAAAGGTGATCGGCGTCGAGCCGGAGGATGCGGCCGCCATGGCCCGCTCGCTCGCCGCGGGCAAGCGCGTGCTGCTCGACCACGTGGGCATCTTCGCGGACGGCGTGGCGGTGCGGAAGGTGGGCCAGGAGACCTTCCGGCTGTGCAAGAAGTACGTGGACGAGATCGTGGTGGTCTCCAACGACGAGATCTGTGCGGCGATCAAGGACGTCTTCGAGGACCGGCGCTCGGTGCTCGAGCCCGCCGGCGCGCTCGCGTTCGCCGGCTTGAAGCGCTACGTGGAGCGCGAGCAGCTGAGCGGCGCGCACCTGATCGCGATCGCGTCGGGCGCCAACGTCAACTTCGACCGCCTGCGCCACGTCTCCGAGCGGGCCGAGATCGGCGAGCGGCGCGAGGCGATCCTGGCGGTGACGATCCCGGAGCGCCCCGGTGCCTTCCGCCGCTTCTGCGCCGCGCTGGGCGACCACAACATCACCGAGTTCAACTACCGCTACGCCGACCCCGCCCGTGCCCACGTGTTTGTCGGCATCCAGGTGCAGCCGGGCGCGGCGGCGCGACTGGTGGAGAAACTGCGCGCGGGAGACTACCCCACGCTGGAGATGACCGACAACGAGATGGCGAAGCTGCATATACGCCACCTGGTGGGAGGGCGGGCGCCGCAGGCGGTGCATGAGGTGCTGTACCGCTTCGAGTTTCCCGAGCGCCCGGGCGCGCTGATGACGTTTCTCAACCAGCTGGGCAGCGCCTGGAACATCAGCCTGTTCCACTACCGCAACCATGGCGCGGACTTTGGCCGCGTGCTGATCGGCATCCAGGTGCCACCGGAAGACGCCGGGACGTTCCAGGCGTTCCTGGATGGGCTGGGCTACGAGTACGCCGATGAGACTGACAATCCCGCCTACACGCTATTCTTAGCTTGATGGGGTTGGGCAGGACCCAATGCGCGCCGTCGTAGGCGGGCGGTGCTAGAGGGGCGGTGCTAGCGGATTGGCCAGAGCAGTGAGGGCTGCTTGGGAAAGAGGACGCCGAGCAGGACGCGCGCCTCTTCGCGGTGGGCACGGCA
>CADCTC010000087.1:5735-14359 GCA_902805635.1 uncultured Chloroflexota bacterium | reverse complement strand
GCCTGGTTCGCCGCCCGCAACGCGAAGCGCGGCCCCGTCCGCTGGCGCTTCACCACCGCCGACGCCCGCACCAAGCTCCACCGCCTCTACCCACTACTTCCCGAGTGACAGGCTACTAGAGGTCATGCCGCTCGCCGGCCTGCAGACTACCCAGCCCTACACCGCAGAGAAGGACGTGGCGCTCTACAAGATGCCAGCCGAGGGCTCCAAGCTCATCCTGCGCCCTGGCCTGGCCGCGATCCTCTTCCCGGAGGACGGCCACGCGCCGCTTCAGGACCCCAGGGGCACGCCCACCCCCTCGCGCCGCATCGTCGTCAAAGTGCGCGTCGCGTAGGCGATGTTCGCTTGTCCTGCGTCGCCTGGGAACTTTCCCGCCGCACGTGGCGTCAATGGGGTGAGGTGAACGACATGCGCTCATGGCCACGCTGGTCCCCCGACTCGCCCAACTCGTCTCATTCCCTTACTGCTCCCCGTCTGCTGCCCACGGCGCCCGCTCTGCGGCGTGCTGCCGGCCGCGTTGCCGCCGCATCGCTCGCGTTGAGTGTGATGGCCGCCGCGTGTGGTGGCGTCGAGCTACGCCGGCCCGGCGGCCTTTCCACTTCGAGCTCTCCCGAAGTGACATCGGGTGAGATAACCCAGAGCTCCCCCGGAAACGCGGACATGGCCGCCAAGGCGGCACCGCCCTCAGCACCCGCGGCCCCTGGAATGACCGGCCTCCTTGGCGCCGAGGGCAGCGCCTCACGTTCTTCGGCCGGCGCTGCAGCGCCGGCGCAGCAGGCCGGTGGCGCGGGCGCCACGCTGCCGCCCCTGCCGATGTCCGAGCGCATGATCGTCAAGACCGGCTCGCTCACCCTGCAGGTGGCCGACCTGACGCCGGCGATGCAGCGCGTCAACGCCATCATCGCGGGTGTGCCCGGCGCCTACGTCGCGGCGTCCTCCACCAGCTACCGTGCCGGTGCCGAGCAGCCCGGCGTCCCCGGCGTGCCCGGCGTCATGCCCCGTGACCCCGGTCCCGGCATCCTGCCACCGCGGCCGATCCCGGCTCCCGGCCAGAGCGCCAGCTTGACCCTGAAGGTGCCGTCCGACTCCTTTGGCGAGGTGATGACACGCCTGCGTGAGACCGGCTCCCCCGTCTCCGAGCAGGTCAGCACCCAGGAGGTCACCGAGGAGTTCGTCGACCTGGAGGCGCAGGTGCGCAACCTGGAATCGACCGAGCAGCAGTACATCCGCCTGTTGGAGCGCGCCCAGCGCATCGAAGAGATCCTGCCCATCCAGCAGCGCATCACCGACGTGCGTGGTCAGATCGAGCGCCTGCGTGGTCGCATGAACTTGCTCCAGCGCCGCTCGGACGTCTCCACCATCACGCTCACACTGCTCCTCCCCGGATCAGGCGTGGCCGGCGCCCCTGACGAGCCGCGCGTCATCACCACGCTGCGCTACGCCTTCAGCCAGCTCGGCGCCGTGATGCTCGGCTTCCTCGACGTAGCGATCTACCTGGGCGTGTACGCGCTGCCTCTGCTGCCCATCGCGCTGTTCGCCTGGTGGTGGCGTGGCCGGCGCTCGCGCCCGGCCACGCCCGCCCCGGCAGCCGGCGGCGCGGTCTAACGCCGGGTCGCCCTGCTTACCTAACCCCCGGTCCCTTACATAAAGGAAGGGGAGTGTGGCCGCTCTGAGTACCGTCGCTGGAATCGTGCCCCTTCCCTTCAGGGAAGGGGTGGCCGAAGGCCGGGGTTAGGTAGCCCGGCCGCCTGATCTACCTGCGCGTCGCCGTCGCGGTACGTGTTGCGGTGCGCGTCACCGTCGCCGTTGGGGAAGCTGTCGCCGTTACGGTGGCGGTGGCCGTGGCGGTCCGCAGCGGTGTCGGCGTTGGCTGCGGCGACACCGGCGTTGGCGTGGGATGCGTCGACACCGAGGCGGCGGCCGGGGTTGGTGTGCTGGGCGCCGGTATGGCGGCTACGTCGCCCGCCGGCTGCCCACCTGCGGGCTCCCCTGCTTCCCCAGGCATTGTGGGGGCGAGCCCTTCCTGGCCGTCGTGGCCGGGTGTCATGCCCACTGTTCCCTCTGAGGACGTGTCGGACGCGAGCGGCTCTGCTTCCGGGGCAGGTGTCGCTGGCGCGGCAGGCGCCGAGAGCGCCGCCAGATGCGCGCCCAGGCGAGCTTCCATCTGAGGCCCGACCAGGCCGTAGGCCCGCTTGGCGCGCAAGATGCGTGCAGCAGACTGATCGATGCGGCCCGGCGCCAGGTCCCCTGCGCGGCAGGCGCGCACCAGCGTGTTGAACACGGAGTCCTGTTCGAACCCGGTGTAGTCAGCCAGGATCACGTCCACCCCCGCCTGGATTGCTAGCAGCGCGGCGCGCTCCACACCGTACTGGGCCGAGATGGCCCGCATCTTCAGCTCGTCGGTCATCACCACGCCGCCAAACCCCAGACGGTCGCGTAGCAGCCCAAGGATGGTGGCCGGCGAGAGCGTGGAGGGCAGCTGGGGGTCGATGGCCGGCACGAACAGGTGGCCGACCATGACGGCATCCAGCTCCCCCGCCTGGATGGCCTGCCGGTACGGCAGCAGGTCGATGACGTCCAGGTCGGCCAGTGCGCGGTCCACCGTGGGCAGCATCAGGTGCGAGTCGTCCGCGGTGGCGCCGTGGCCGGGGAAGTGCTTCATCACGCCCATCACGCCGGCGCCGCGCAGACCGCGCACGTAGGCGCGACTGAGCGCCGACGCGCGGCGCGGGTCGGCCGAGAACGAGCGGCTGCCGATCACCTGGCTAGGCGTCGAGAGCACGTCCGCCACCGGCGCCAGATTGGTGTTGAAGCCCAGGTAGCGCAGCGCCTCCGCGTCCGCTGCGCCCTGCGCCGCCACCCCCGCTTCGCCCCGCGCCGCCAGCTGCGCCGCTGAAGCGGTGTTGCCGGTGACGGCGCGCAGCGCATTGACGATGCCGCCCTCGAAGTCGGTCGCCAGGAACGGGCGCACGCCCAGCGCCGCACCCGCGGCAGCCTCGCTCAGCGCGCCAGTCAAGCGCTGGACCTGTTCCTCGTTGCGCACGTTGCGCCCCAACAGGAACAGCCCGCCCAGCCGTCCGCGCGCCGCGCGCTCTAGCAGCCCCGGGTCTGGCTCGGTGCCGACGAACCCCGGCATGAGTAGCTGCCCCACCCTCGTCTCGAGCGGCAGCTCACGCACCAGGGCCAGCAGTGCCCGCTCCTCCGGCGACAGCCGGCCCTCCTCCGGCGACAGCCGGCCCTCCCCCGGCAGCGCCCCACCTTCACACGAGGCGGCAAAAGCGCGGCCGGGCAGCAGCGCGAGCAGCAGGCCCAGGACCACGCCGGCGTGGGCGGCCGCGTGGCCAAATGACATGCGGCCGAAAGGCTACCGCACCAGGGCCTGCAGGCGGTACTCGGCAGGCTCCAGGGTGACCGGCACCAGGGGCGACAGTGCGACCACGACACGCCTTACTGTATCGCCGAAGCCTGACAGCACCAGCGTCCCCTCGGCCGCGCCACCCTCCGGCGCGCGTACGGGCATCAAGCGATGGATCTGCGGTCCGGCGTCGGTGAAGGCCACTACCTGCACCGCCCAGTCCACCGCGGCTGCATTGACCGAGCGCAGGAAGCCCAGTGTCTCCCACCCCTGGTCTTGCTCCGCGTCGTCGTGGAACCCGATCTCCGGCACGGAAATGTCGTCCACCGCGAAGCCCGGTCCATGGTACGACTGGTCGGTGACGTAGTAGAAGCGCACCAGCGCCTTCTGGCCGGCGTAAGGCGTGAGGTCCATCTCCTCGTCCACCCAGCCCTCCACGCCACCGGCGATGCTCTTGCCGGTGAAGCCGTGGCCAAGGTTCTGGCCCGTGGGGTCGGTATCGGTGGTGTACCGGCCGCGCAGCGTGCGCCATGAGCAGCCGCCGTCGGTCGAGACCGCCACTCCGCCGTAGTCGTAGTCGCGCTCGGTGCTGTACCAGGTGGAGAAGCGCAGCGTGGCGCGCTCCACCCCGGTCAGGTCGAACTCGCGGGTGAGGCTGCTCGCCATGTCGTCCACGGCGTTGCCCCACCACTGCTGGGCGCCACTGCGTGGCGTGGCGTTGTACAGGCGGGTATCGCCGGAGCCGGCGAAGCGCAGTTCCAGCGCGCCGCGCTGCGTGCCGGGGTTCAGCTCTACGTAGCGTGTGGCATAGGGCCGCACCGCCGCGTTGGAGAGCACGGGGAAGCCGGAGTACGTCTCCTGCATCCGTGCCCGCCCGGTGACCTTTTCGTGTCCGAAGCGGCCGTCGGCCACGCTGCGGTCGTTGAGCACGTTGGCCAATACGAAGTCCCGGTACAGGTCGTCGAACCGCAGCGGGCTCTGCGCGCGGTCGAAGTACGTCTCGAACGTGCGCACGCTCGATCCCGGCGAGGCGATCAGATCCTTGATCTTGTCGTAGCCGCCCAGCCGCTGGGCAAAGTACTCCAGGATCAGGTAGCCAGCTCCGTAGTGCGCCTGCGATTCGCTCGGCCGGTCGGCCCAGGCGTTCAGCTGCGTCTCCGGGTTGTTGAGGTAGGTGCGCGCCGGGCCGCCCTGCTCATAGCCCGCTAGCGCCATCGCCAGCTCGGACGCGCCCTCGTTGATCCACGAGTCCTGCTGCGGGTGGACCTGTGAGTGGATGAAGTGCTGGATCTCGTGCGCCAGCACCGCGTCATAGCTCGCGGTGCCCGGTCTGGTGCCATCCAGGCTCATGAACACCATTGGGCGCTCGTTGGAGTACTGGTTGACGCTGGCCGGCAGCAGGTCGCTGGACGAATAGTAGCCGCCTACCCCCGGCACGCGCCCGTTGAAGATCGTCACCCGCGCGGGCCCCGGCGCGTCGCCGAAGTACTGGCGCAAGATCGGAAACGTCTTCTGCTCGAAGGTTGTGGCGCTGGCGGCGAGCGCGTCGCGGGAGTACTGCTGGCCATCCTGGACGTAGAAGAGCAGGTGCTCCGAGGCGTAGCGCAGTGTCGCCTGCACCTGGAAGAAGCGCCGGTTCGGCTCGTCCAGCACCCAAAATGGGCGCGACTCGCCCTCAGTTTCGGCGCGGAACAGTGGCACCGGCTGCGCTGCGGGCGTGGCGCAGGTCGCCTTGAAGCGCCGCGCCAGGTCAGACTCGTCCCGTGCCGGCGGGATCACGCTCTGCAGCAGCTCGCGTGTCGTGCCGGGGCTTGCCTCGCTCTGCCGTGCCGGCGCCGCCACGGCCGGTTGGGCGCTCTCGGCAGCGCCCATTGGCGCAGCAGTGGTGGATGGCTCGGCGGGCGCCCCAAACGCGCGGACGACCGCCACGTTGAGCGCCAGGAACAGTGCAGCAGCGCTCAGGGCGCGACGGTGTCTCTTCACTACGGTGTGGCTCTCCTCAATACTACCGCCGGGAAGCCATCAACGGGGGGTTGACACACAGGGCGAGCGGTTGCGTGTAGAACCGTATTCGTGTGTGCTGCGTCAATGCGGAAGCGTGTTGTCAAGATGGAACCGCCGGCTGAGGCGGCGCTGGCGCAGGCGTGGGCGGCACTTCCGGCGGGCAGCGCGCTCACAACGGTGGAGGGTGTGCCGGTGCATGTGAGCTATCCCGGCCGTGCTGGAGGCGCTGCCGGACCGGACTTCGTGGATGCGGTGCTGGAGACGCCGCAGGGAGAGGTGCGTGGCGCCGTGGAGCTGCACAGGCGCACTAGCGACTGGGAGCGCCACGGACACGGTGGAGACGCGCGTTACGGCGGCGTGGTGCTGCACGTCGTGGGCGAGCACGATGGCGCTGCTAGCCGGGCGCCGGGAGGAGTGCAGTTGCCGCTGGTGGACTGGGGCGCCACGGCCGCCGTGGGCGAGTGGCCGGGCGCGGCGCAGCGCAGCTTCCCCTGCGCACCGGCCGGCGCGGCGCGTTCCGGTGCGGCCGTCGCGCTTGGCGCCGCCGGGGATGCTCGGTTCGACGCAAATGTCGCCCGGCTGCGGGAGCGGCTCGAAGGTGTGCGTGCAGCCGGTAGCGTGGCTGGTGACATGGTGGCCCCAGACCGGTCCTCAATGGAGTCGATAGAGCAGGTCGTGTACGAGGAGGTGGCGACGGCGCTGGGGTACAGCCTACGCCGCAAGAGTGTTCCTGGGGCAGTGACGCGCTTTCCGACGTGCTGGCGCTGTTGCAGGCGGCGTGAAGCGTCAGTCGGCGAGAACTGCGCGCTTCTCGCGCTCCGCTCGTTCGTGGCGTCGGACCCGACAGCGGTCAGAGCACGTCTGAGCGTCTGAGCGTCTCGTCGTTGCGTCGAAATGCTGGCGGCACTCTTGGCAGCGCCGCGACCGCCGCTCGCCAATAATCTCCCAGTACAGCTGTAGGTACATCGCCTGCAACAAGGATTTCGGGGCAAGCGTCCCGCGCATATGGGGCGCTCTCGTGCCGGCGTGCGGCAAGGCGATCCGGGGCACGATACCCGACGATAGGTGGTTGTTCACCATCCGGGAGAGGTAGTGGAGCGCAGGATGCACGAGCGGCTTTTCTTCGAGCCACCGGAAGAGTTCGCTGCTGAGAGACGAGGTTTCGACAGCGATGTCCTGTTCTGTCTGACTCCAGTGGTCGTGCCAGCGTAAAGTGGCGACACGTCGCCCAGCGGTGCGTGATCTCCAATAGATGCGGGCGGCGAGCTTGCCAGCGCCGAGGGCACCGGCGCCAAGCACATCGTCCCAAAGCACCACCAGCGGCGCAAACATCCATAGCTCAGCCTTCCAGTGGGTGAACGACTCACCCAGTCGGGGCCTGTCTGGTTCTTCATCGCTCCGCACGGAATGGAGCTCCTGCACGTAAAGCCAGCCATAGCGGTTGGCAAATGAGCGGAAGCTTTCCATCAGCCCAACGCTGTCGTCAGGGCTGTGGCGGCTGTAGATGTCAGCAAAAGTGCGGAACAGTGGCTCTGTTTCCAGCAGCGGTATCTCGAACCGCTCGTTCCGGGTGCTGGTGTCTCCAGCGACCGGAACGAGCCACATGTCACGTCTGCCTGAGGTCAGACGTGAATCTGTAGTCACATCCGAAACCCACTCGTAGCCAGTGGGCGACCGCACCCAACCGAACTCATACGGCTCGTCCGCACCAGCCGCGGGTGGGCTCATGTTCAACCGCCTATCTGCCACTTCACCACTCCTACGGGTGTCTTACGGATACGATCGACGATCCGTAAGTGTACACCTGTACGATAGCTATGGGCACAGGTGTACGGCCCCAATTCCAGGGCAAAGGAGTGGCGATGACAGACGTTGGGACGATCTTGCGCGTTGCGCGCGCCGCAGCGGGCTGTTCGCAGACCGAGCTCGCCCACCGTGTCGGTGTGCAGCGGACGCGATTGTCTGAGTGGGAACGCGGACACTGCCGCCCGCGGCCCGACGTTGCGGTCCGCCTGCTGGCGGCGTTGGTTGCGACGCCATCGCTCGTGAAAGGAGCGCGGAGTCGCTGCTAAGAGCCACACCGACGCCGAGCACCGCCTCGTCTCCGTGTTGCGCGAGACGGTGCTGGCCGCCGCCCTGGAGGAAGTCCGGCGGGAGCGTGCGCCGCATCTCCATACGCGCCGCCCGAGCGCCAAAGACGGCAAGGGAACAGCGGCCGCCTAAGTCGGGCCGCTAAACGCAGAGCGCCCGCGCGGGTTCACGGCCCATATGCGCGGGCGCTCCACCAAGGACACCTAGATGATTGCATACACCACAAGTAGGGACAAGCACACCGCCCGCTCTTCCTGGACGGCAGACACATCGCGCACCACCCGCCACCGCTCGGCGCAGCAGTGGCTTCGCCCTTTGGGCTTCGATTTTCGGCGGCGGTGCTGGCTGTGAAGCTCCGCCACATCCTGGCCTGTACCAAGTGCGGCCGGTTCTCGCGCCACAACGCCATCATCGGCTACGACCGCAGGCGCGGAGTCCGGTGGTGCGTGGACTGCGTGCACCTGCAGATCGACGCGCAGGTGGGCGCATGATTGTGGCCGCGACGCCCAGAGAGGCGGCGGCCCTCGTGGCCGCCGTACTCCCCCCGCTGCGTGCAGGCGAGACGATCAACTCGCGCTGCATCCGCGAGGGCCGCGTGGTCGAAGAGTTCCACGCCTCCATACCGGACCTCCTGCTCGGTGTGCTGCACCGCGTAGCTGACTTCCATATTTACTATGGCCAAGCGCCCCGCGTTGGGCGGAACGGCAAGGCGGACGGCGTACCCCGCGTCGGCGCCCTGTGGGCGGATGTAGACGCCAAGCTCTGGGCCGGCGAGACGGACCCCAAGGCTGCGGCGCTGGCCGCCATCGAACGCTTCCACCCCAGGGTGAGTGCCATTGTAGATAGCGGCGGCGGCTTCTACCCGTACCTCTTGCTGGCCGAACCGTGGGACGTTGACACGGCCGAGCGGCGGCAGCGGTTCGAGCGGATGAACGCCGCGTATGCCCGCGCCATTGTTGGACCGGGCAGGACGCCCGACCACGTCCAGGACGTGAGCCGCATCCTGCGCCTGCCGGGCAGTGTGAACCTCAAGTACGACCCGCCGCGGCCGGTGCGCATCATCCGCCTCGAGGCGCATGTCCGGTATTCCTTCGAGGCGCTGGAAGCCATGTTTACGGGCCGCCACCCGTGGGCGTTCCGGCAGGAACAGCAGGCAGCTACCCGGCCGCACGAC
>CADCTC010000087.1:0-5725 GCA_902805635.1 uncultured Chloroflexota bacterium | reverse complement strand
CGCGATCCTGGGGGCAGCCTGGCTCGCGCTCGCCACGCCCGCCGCCGCGCTCGACTGCAAGGACGTGGAGTTCGAGGGCCTTCCCTATACGATCTGCGAGACCGCCCCCCGGGTGGAGCATCTCCAGCTGTTCCTCGACGACGCGACGGGCAAGACCTACGGCTCCTTCGAGGCGGTGGAGGCCACACTCACGGCTCGCTACCCGTGGGCATTCCGGCAGGAACAGCAGGCAGCTACCCGGCCGCACGACTGGAAAACGCCGGCGCTGCCGCCGGCAGACCTCCGTGAGAAGGCGGCGCAGGGCCGCATCCGACGCGCCACCCTGGACCTGCTGGATACGACGGGGGGCGATCGCTACCAGTCGGCGAGTGAAGCAGACGCCGCGCTGGCGGCGGGACTGATTGGCGCCGGCTTGACCGAGGCGGAAGCGTTCGAGCTCTTCCGCGCCAGCGTGCGCGGCCAGGACGCCTACCGGCGCAAGGGCAGCGAGCACCACGCCGAGTACTACCTGCGCCGCACCATCGAGCACGCGGCGTCCTTCGTCGGGCCGGTGGTGGAGCACGCCAGCGGCATGCGCCTGCGCGCGGCGGGGCAGGCCGCCTTTCCATTCCGACTTCGGCAGTACCAGGGGGCAGCGTGATGGCCGTCCAGTGTCCGGCCCGTGAGCCGTTCGAACATCTCCCGTTGGGTGACTACAAGGTCGCCATCTACAGCACCGCCCGAGGCGACGACGGGCTGACCTACGACGCACACGTTCTCAACGGCGTCACCGAGCCCATTGGCTTCCTGCGCGTGAGCGCCGCCGACCCGGACAGCCTCGCGCGTGAAGCCGCGCGGCTGGCGCAGATGACCGGCAGTGCCGCCGACGACGCCGCCAGGGTGGTGCGCGGCCTGGTCCCGCTTGCCGACAAGGCGAACCGCGAGGGGCCGCCGCCGGCTGCAGAGTGGTCGGCGCCGGTGCCCTTTGATCAGTACGCCCTGCCGGCGTTTCCGACCGCCGCGCTGCCGTCTCCTTTCGGTGAGTTCGTGGAGGCGCTCGCCGTGGCAACGCAGACGCCTCCCGACCTGGCCGCGCTGCTGGTGCTGCCGGTCATCGCAACCGCGTTGGCGCGGGTGGCCGTAGTGCAGCCGCGGGACGGCTGGCGTGAGCCGGTGAACCTCTACGTTGCGGTAGGCCTGGACAGCGGCAACCGCAAGTCCGCCGTCGTCAGCGAAGTGATAGCGCCGCTGGCGCGTTGGGAAGAGACGCAGGCGCTCACCAAGGCGCTTGACGTGGCCGAAGCCGTCACCCGGCGCAAGATCCTAGAAGGGCAGCTCGCGCAGGCCGAGAGCGCCGTCGCGAAGGCGGACGGGGAAAAGGACGCCACGGCGCGCGCGGTTGAGCTGGCCCGCGACCTGGCGAAAACCACCGTTCCCACGGTGCCGCGCCTGGTGGCAGATGAGGTGACGCCCGAGCGGTGCGCCACGCTGGCGCGCGACAACGACGGCTGTATCGCACTCCTGACGGCAGAGGGCGGCGAGGTCTTCGACATCCTGAGCGGCCGCTACAGCAGCGCCGCGAACACGGGCGTGCTGCTCAAAGGGCACGCTGGCGACCCGCTGCGCATCGACCTGGTGGGCCGCGCCCCCGAGTACGTCCGCTTCCCCCGCATCACCGTGGGCATGGCGGTGCAGCGCGACGTGTTCCGCGGCCTGGCGGCGCTGCCGAGCCTGCGCGGCCGCGGCCTGCTGGCGCGCTTCCTTTATGGCATCCCCGAAAGCTGGCTCGGTCGCCGCGCTGTCCAGGCGCCGCCCGTGCCCGATGCCGTGCGTGCCAAGTACGCCGACACGCTGGGTATGCTGCTCGGCCTTTCGCCACATCGATCGGATGACGGAACCGCCGTGCTGCACACGCTGACGTTCGCCCCGGACGCCCGGCATCGGCTGCACTCCTTCATGGCGTGGGTGGAGCCCCAGCTGGCACCGGACGGCGAGTTGGGACTGCTCACGGACTGGGGCGGCAAGCTGGCCGGCGCCGTCGCGCGCATCGCCGGCATTCTGCACGGCGCGGCGCATCCGGCTTGCCCGTGGGCGGCCGACATCAGCGCCGACACCGTGGGCGCGGCCATCGGGATTGGGAAGTACCTCATCCCGCACGCCCGTGCCGTGTTTGCGGAGATGGGTTCCGACCCGGAGACGGAAGGCGCCCGGCACGTGCTGGCGTGGATCGAACGCACCGGCGCAGAGACGTTCAGCAAGCGCACCGCCTTCGAGGGCACCAAGGGTCGCTTCAAGACCGTGGCGGCGCTCGATCCCGCGCTCAGGCTCCTGGTGGCGCACGACTACATTAGGGAGCGGCCGGCGGAAGAGCGCCAGCCGGGCAAGCCGGGACGCAAGCAGAGCCCGACCTACGACGTGAACCCCCATTGAGCGAATAGTGCGAATTGTGCGAAGCCCCCGGCTTCGCCAGAACCGAGCCGGAGGAGGATAGACTTGTGACCACAACCACACTTCTTGACCGCTGCGCGGCGGTGGGTATCTCCCTCTCGGTGGACAGTGGTGTCCTGCGTGTGGATGCACCAGAGGCACCTGAGGTAGACACGCTGGTGCGCGAACTGAAGGCAAACAAGGCGCGCGTGTTGTGTGCGCTTCAAGCGAGAGACGACACACCAGCCGTTGACCGTCCCAAGCTCGGCGACCAGTTGGTGACGTTGCTCCGGTCCTTCGCCAGCAAGGGTGAATACGCGCTTTCCGAGGTGCCGGCACTCCTTAGAACCGTGATTGACCAGGGCATCTGGCGCGAGCGCACCATCGAGCAAACCGGAGAGGTTGCACGCTTCGACCGGCTAGAAGACTTCATCACCACCCCCGCACTGGCCGGGCTTGGCACGACATCCAACCTACTGCGACGACTGTGTGACGCCGCCCAGGACGCCGACGTACTCACGGCGCTCAACGGTGACGCGGAGGCGCTACCCCCCTCGCACAATTCGCACTATTCGCAGAAACACACCAGGCCGAGCGACCCGCGTGCCGCTGACTACCCGGAAGACTCCCGCGCGTGGGTGCGCCTGCTGTGGCTGGCCGACCTCGAAGACGACGCCGCCGACGCTGGCGGCTGCTTCGCGCCGCTGCACTTCGTCCGCACCCCTGGCGCGGCGTTGGTGCGCGAGGACGCCGGCTACCGCATCAAGCCGCGGTACAGCCCGAAGCAGACCATTACCGATGACGAAGGCACCAGGTTGCCGCTAGCCGGTGACACGGGCTGGTCAACGCCCGAGGAGTGGGAGCGGACCCGTACCGCGGCGCTGCTGCCCCCACAAGGACGCCATAGCGCGGCTGCTGCGCCAGCTGGCGGACGTGGACGGCCACGAACGTGTGCGGAGGGTGCTGTGATGCTGACCACGAACGAGCACCAGGCCGTGCAGCACGCCAAGAAGGCGAACCGCAACGCCGCTGCCAAGGCAAGGCGGGCCACCCTTGGCGAACGCCTGCGCGAGGTAGCCATCGTGCCGGCGCAGTTGCCCGACAACGGTGAGCCGCTGCGGTTTGCGATCGCTCGGGCGGAACCGAACAAGGCGCACGTCCTGCGGCTGGACCGCAAGACGAACACCTGGCGCTGCCTGTGTTTTGGACGGGTCTATGGCAACGCGCCATGCGCTCACGAGCTGGCGGCAGCCCAGCAGGAGGCAGTCTCTGATGCGTAGCCCCGCAGTGGCGCCGCAGTCAGCCGCAAGCACCCCCCGGTCCCCCTGCACGGGAGAGACGAAGAGCGGCGCCGCCTGCCAGGCGTTTGCCCTACCGGGCCGGCCGTTCTGCCTCACCCACGACCCTGACCGGGCGGCCGATGCCACCGCCGCGCGGTCAAAGGGCGCCGCGGTCAGCAACCGGCTGCGCAGCATCGAGGGCAAGCGCCAGAAGCTAGACACCGTGTCGGCATTGGTGGAGTTCACGGGCGGCGTCATTCAGGACGTGCTCGAGGGCACGGTACTACCCGATGTGGCGCGTGTCTGTCTCTACGGCGTCAGCATCCAGCGCCAGCTTTTGGAGGCCAGCGACTTGGAACAGCGGCTAGCCGCGTTGGAGGCGCGCGAGCCGGCACAGCACCCACAGAAAGGACAGCATCAATGGGGACGCTAAAGGTGCGCTTGGGGCGCATAGAAGTGCAGCACCACGCCCACTGGCGCCAGGAAGCCACCCGGCTCGGCGCCTCACTCCTGGCAGGGTTCACCGACGACGAGCTGCACGCGGTGCTCGCCCCGGTGTGGCGCTTGGACGTGGACGACGCGGCGCCCGACGACGCGAAGGTGGAGGCCGTGCTGGAAGACCGCCGCACCCGGCGCGGCTGGAGCGCCGCCGAGCACGCGGCGTCGGACAAGTGGGTGCAACTGGTGACGGATCACACCACAGGCATCGAAGCACTCCCAGAGGAAGCCTGGCCAGCGTTCCTGGACGGCATGGCCGACGAGATGGAGCGGCGCTGCGGCTTCGGACGCACGAGAGCTGCGGCGTGACCCTCCGCGCGCGCCTGGAGCGGCTAGAGGCGCAGCGGGTGCCGTCGGAGCCCCTGCGGCAGATGTGCCGCTGCGTGGTGAAAAATATCAACTACAGGCACTGTGTAGCGCCGTTGCTTGCAGCCGGCCCAGAGCGTGACCGCCTGATGGCAGAGGCCGCGGCGGCTCGCTGCGACCGCTGCGGCGCCCTCCTCTACGCAGGAGGTGTCCGGGTCGAGGCTGTCGATTGGAACGTGCCCACGATCAGCGACCGACAGGACGCACGGGCGTGAGCATCACCGCAAGGCTCCAGCTGCTAGAGCGCCGGTTGGGCCCGCCGCCGTGCCGCGACTCCCGGCACGAGCAGCCACAGCCCTGGATCACCGTCTACGCCGGTGGAGATCCCTACGGCTGCTCCCCTGCGTCCGCACTTCGCGGGGCGGCGGGCCTGTCGGCCAACGACGGCCGGCCACCAGGCGCTCTCATTCACCAACAAGGACCTACTTGTGCTCGTGTACTCCTCCCCCTGCTCAGCACATACCCCGAACACACGAGTCATGCACGGCGTATAGCGGCCGCGGCTAGACTCGGGGGATGTACCGTTGGAGGATCGCCAAGGCGGCGGCTTCCATTGTCGGCGCGCTGCTGCTTGTCTATATCGGCGCAGCGTTGGAAAACGGTCCCACCGAGACGAACGGGCATGCCGCCGAACTGGCCGCCATGCTCGGAGCAAGGAACGTGACGCTAGAGCACGTTCGCATCGTCCTTATGGTAGCGGCGCTCACCGCGGCCCTATGGGGCGTCTGGCTCTTGTGGGCGCTGATGGGGGAATGGCGCCAGACGCGCTTGGCGGTCGCATATCAGCAGGAGGCACTGCAGGAGGGTATGCGCGTCCGCGCCGAGTTCTCGGAAGCGAAACGGGCAGCAACGGCGGCTGAGGAGCGCGCACTCACCCTAGAAGTGGAGAACGCTCGACTGCGAGGCGCATTGCAGGAGGCGCAACCGGAAGTTACCCCACTGACGACATCACCAGCGCAGTCCGCCCCCAACACTCAGGCCGCCGGCGCTAGACGCACACTCGCCGAGGCAGCGAGACTCCTGGAGACAGAGCCTTCTCCGGTAGAGAGTGGACACGCAAACACAATTTCTCGACCGGAGCCGCCGCCCCAGCAGGCGGAGGAGATAGACGGCAGACGCATCCGTGTCGTCGCCACGGACACCATGCTGCCGCTCCTGCGGATCTTGGAGCCGAC
>CADCTC010000086.1:8668-14461 GCA_902805635.1 uncultured Chloroflexota bacterium | reverse complement strand
CCAATACCCCACTACCCCTGTGACAAACCAGTAGTCGTGAATTCGGAAATTGGCTCAGCGCTCTGGACTCGGACTCTCGTCGGAAGGATCCTGAGGCAGTGGCAGGGCGGATGAAAGATCACCTCGACCGCGATCACCATCATCTCCTGCAGCGTAGAGCGGGCGCGTGGTGGGATGTCGTAGGCCGGTTGGGCCGGCGTCGCCAAACGCGCGCCGGCCGCGACCACAATCTGACGGACTACCTACGGCACATGCCGCGCGATGCCCGGGTAGTCCAGCACCACGCCGTGGCGGTCGAAGCCGATCTCGGCGGTGAACGTGTCGTCGAGGCTCTCGAAGCGCACGATGCGCGCTCCACGCTCCCGGCGCACGAAGGTGTAGCGCTGCCGCGCGGCGTGCACGGTTAGGTCCGGGACCGACACCCACGCCACCAGGACATCGACCGGCCCGCCGCCCTCGTGCAGGCCGTGGCGCAAGACCGGCATCGAGTTGGTCAGCGGCGACAGGCCCAGGTCGCAGTCCAGCGCGCCGGCCAGAGCGGCCAGGTCCCCGCCCGGCCCGCCCGGCGCGGGCAGGTCGGGAGCGCCCTCCGCCTCGGTCCGGCACGACCACGCACCCGCGGACTTTCCGGCGGCCGCGCGCTCCAGCTCCAGGACGCGGCGCCAGCCCTGCCCCTGCACGCGCACGACGAGCCGCGCGGTCACGTACCCGTCGGCGGTGGTCAGCCGGTAGTCCAGGCGGTACGGCGCGGGGCCGGTCCCGATCGCCACGCCTGTGGCCGACAGCACGCCGCCGCCGATGCTCACGTCGGCCAGCTCGGTCCCGAACGGCTCCTCCTTCGCCCACACCCTCATCATTCGTGTCACTCGCGCAGTCCTCCACCCATTCCCGCCCGCACTCTTACCGCCGCCGCACCTTCACAACCGAATAGCGACCCGGGCGGAGTGCGGACACCTGTCGTAGACGAGCTACGCGGAGTCCAGGAGCCGTTTGGCGTCGCGGAGCAGGTCAAGGTGGCGCTCAAGGGGTGGTGTGGGGCGGCCAACGTTGAGCGTGACGTGGGTGGCGCCGAGGGCACGCTGGAAGTCGAGGCGGCGCAAGAGGTCGTCGCGCGTCAGGCCCGGATCGTCCACGCGGATCATGAGGCGCAGACCGAACGTGGCGAGGTCGCGACCGGCCTGGTCCAGGTAGCGACGCAGGCGCTCGAGACTGGCGGGGAGCTGCTCGGGGGACTGGCCGAGGGGGACCCACCCGTCGGCGAGTCGGGCGAGGCGGCGCAGCGAGACGTCCTGGTGGCCGGCCCCCATCCAGATGGGGATGCTGCGGCCGGGCAGCGGGTTGATGCCCACGCGGTCGAGGTGGTGCCACTGGCCGTCGAAGGTGACGAGCGGGGCGGCCCACAGCTGGCGGAGGACGGAGACCTGCTCTTCGATGCGCTTGCCGCGCGTGCCGAAGTCGGCGCCCAGGGCCTCGAACTCGACCGCGTTCCAGCCGACGCCGACGCCCAGCGTGAGGCGGCCGCGGCTCAGGAGGTCGATCTGGACGGCCTGCTTGGCGACCACGACGGTCTGGCGCTGGGGCAGGACCAGCACGTTGCTGACGAGGCCGATCCGGGTGGTGACGGCGGCGGCGAAGGCGAGCAGCGTGAGGACCTCGTGGAAGGGGTCCTCGTAGGTGTAGGGGGCGCTCTCCATCCCGCCCATCGGGCCCTGGAGGCGGTCGGGATGCCCGCCGGCGACGTGCTCGATGACCAGCAGGTCGTCAAAGCCGGCGCGCTCGACCTCCTGGACGAAGTGGCGGGTGGCGTCCGGGTCGACGCCGATGGTGTGGGGAAAGCCGGTGCCGAAACGCATTGCGGTAGATGATGCACCACCGGCGGCGATAGCGCACGCCGGCCAGCTCGGTCCCGAACGGCCGCTCCTTCGCCCACACCCGCATCAGTCGTGTCACTCACGCAGTCTCCACCCGTTCCCAGTTCCCACCCGTAGTGGATGCCGCTTTACCCCTCCCCGAACGTCTATATAAGTAGAGGGACACGCTCGCCGCGCCGCTCACCCAGGCCCCAGCTACGGCCATTTACTCAGTACCAGGTGGGAGGGACTACAAAGGACTACAAAGGGCTACAAAAAACGACACGAGCGCACCGGCCGAGGGACGCACGGAAATCACGCTGCTGTGTGGCTTGGATCACAAATAGTCACAAAGAGTCACAAGAATCGGACCTGCGGCCTGCCCCCACCGGCTGCGCCGCCGGATCAGTGGGGCAGTGGGCCAGTCGGCCAGGAGGAGAGAACGATGAGCCGGATCGAGGGGATCGACGCCAGCCAGGCGGCCACATTCCTGGCGGAGCGGTTTGGCGCCGGCGTGCATGACCTGGCGCTCATCCCCCAGGGGGAGTGGTCCAAGACGTTCCGCTTCGATCGCGATGGCGCCGGGTACGTCATCCGCTTCAGTGTGCTGGACGAGGACTTCGCCAAGGACCGCATCGCCATGCGCTGGTCCTCGCCCCGGCTCCCCATCCCGCGCATCGTCGAGATGGGCGAGGCGCTCGGCGGCTACTACGCCATCTCGGAGCGCGCCCCCGGCTCCTACCTCGACCACGTCGACGGCGCCCAGCTCCGCGCGCTCCTTCCGGCCCTGTTCGGCGCGCTCGACGCGATGCGCGAGGCCGATGTGTCTTCCTTCACCGGCGCCGGCGGCTGGGACGCCGGCGGCAACGCCCCGCACGCCTCCTGGCGCGAGTCACTCCTGCGCGTCTCGCACGACCGCCCGGGCGCCCGCACCGGCGGCTGGCGCGCCAGCCTCGCCGCCTCGGAGACCGGCGCCGGCCCGTTCGACGAGGGCTACGCCGCGCTGGCCTCTCTAGTGGACGCCTGTCCCGAGGCCCGCCACCTCATCCATAGCGACCTGCTCCACTTCAACGTGCTGGTCACCGGCTCCAAGATAGACGCGGTCGTCGACTGGGGCTGCTCCCTCTACGGCGACTTCCTCTACGACGTGGCCTGGTTCCTCTTCTGGTGGCCCTGGTACCCCGCCTGGAGCGGGATCGACTTCCGCGCCGAGATTGGCCGCCACTACGAGCGCATCGGCCTGCACGTTCCGGACATGGACGCCCGCCTGCGCTGCTACCAGCTCCACATCGGCCTGGACGGCATGGCCTACTGCGCGTTCAAGGGCAATTGGAAGGACGTCGCCGAGATCAGCGCACGCATCCTCCGCATCGCGCGTGATGCGGGTCCCGTACGGAGCGCTACATGGAGCCCTTGAACTCCTGGTAGGCCTGGGCCACCACCTGGTCCACCTGTGGTTTCCCCGCGCGCAGCGCGTTCGCGGCGTTGCCCTGTTTCTTTCACAGGGGGTCCACCACCTGGCGCACCGCCGCCAGGATCTCGGACCACTTCCGCTCAGGAGGGCTGTGCACGCGGGCAGCGGGCGGATCGTAGTGGGCGCGCGTCCAGCGCCTGCCATGCGCCGGCCGGACGCCGGCTGTGAGGTAGCCTCCGCCCTACAGGGAGGCTCCGAAGCACGCATGGCACGCATGGCGGTGGCACAGACTACGCATGGAGGCGCGCAGACACTGCTCGCGGCGCGGCGCGCCGAGCACGACGCCCTGCTGGAGCGGGCGATTGCCTTGCTGGAGCCGGACGAGCGCGTGGCGGGGGCGTGGCTCTTCGGGTCGCGCGGGCGCGGCGACGCGGACGCGCTGAGCGACGTCGACCTGGTGGTGGTGGCGCACGACGAGCACCTGGAAGCGCTCAAGGAGGAGCGCCGGGAGCTGGTCTCGCGCCTGGGCGCGCCGCTGCTGATCCAGGACCTGCCGCGCAACGCGCCGCCCGGTGGGGCATACCTGCTGGTGCTGTACCCCGGCCAGACGGGACCGCTGCACGCCGACTGGTACTGGCGCGGCCTGTCGGGCGCCACTGTGCCCCACGACGCGCGGCTGGTGCTCGAGCGCCCGTCGGTGGCGATCGCGCGCCAAGCTGCCCCCGCGGCGCCGGCCAAGCACGACCGCGCGCTCCAGACGTCGCGCGACGTCATCTTCTTCTGGGCGATGGCGCCGATCGCCGCCAAGTACATCGCCCGCCGGAAGCCGGTGAAGGCCGTCGAGATGCTGGTCATGGTCGCCAGCGCGCTCGATCGCACGCGGCGCGCCGTCGGTGCGGATGCGGAAGGCGCGGCCGGCGCGGCCGGCGCGGCCGGTGGGAGGGACGTGCGCCTGCAGGGGCTGGTGACGGCGGACCGCGGCCGGCAGGTGCTGGAGCTGCGGCGCCTGTGCGAGGAGATGCGGGCGCTCTCCCGGCGCATCGGGCCGCTGCACCCCGCCGCCGGCAGCCTGGCGCCCGATGCGCCAGAGCACGTGCTGCGGCTCGTCGACCAGGCCGAGCGTCTCGCCGCGGAAGAGTGAGCGAGTGCTGCACAATGGTCCGGCAGGCCAGCCTGGCCGGCCCGCGGGAGTGTCCGCAACCGGCCCGATGCAGACCTTCCGGGACCGGCGGCGGCCCTATAGGTGGCGTCATGACGAGCCTCTACGACGCGAGTCAGACAGATTGAGAATCAGTTTCGCCACCACGTTTGCGGTGAGCCTGTCGAACCACGCCCTTCGACAGGCTCACCGCAAACGGTGGTCTTGAAACCAGCACTAACCAGTAGGGTCTTCGGACGAGCTCCGTCTGATGGCGTCGTGGATCACGCGGGCGACTCGCTCGGGAGGCAGCACCGTCGTGTCGACGACGGTGGCCTGGGTGCGCAGCCAGAGCAGCGCCGCGGCGTAGGAGTCGAGGTGGCGCAGCCGCCAGGCGCGGGTGCCGGCGTTGGTTCGTTCGTCTCCCGGCACCGGCTCGTCCGCCTGGATGCGCCGGCGCAGCTCAGCCTCCTCGGCGTGGAGCAGGAAGTGGTAGACCGCGACGCCGTGCGAGGCAAGTCCGCCGAAGATCTCCTCCGCATAGTCCTGCCTGAGGAGCGTCATCGGCGCTATCAGCGGGACCTTCAGGTAGCCCAGTAGCTCGACGGCGGTCTGGACGACGAGGGGCCGCCACGGCGGCAGGTCCTGGAAGCCGAAACCGCCCGCGGGCTGCGGCACGATCCGGCGGAGCATGTAGCCCACCTCCTCCGGGTCGAAGATCACCGACTCCGGCAGCAGGCGGCGAAGCTCCCCCGCGGTGGTGCTCTTGCCCGCGCCGAAGGTGCCGTTAAGCCAGACGATCATCGCAGCAGTGGAACGCGTGGCTCAGTTCACGTCCCCCACATAGATGGCCGGGTGAGGCCCATCACCGCGGGCGAGGGCGCGCAGATGCTCCTGGAGCGCCCTCGGGCGGAACGGGTAGTCGTCCAGCGCCTCCACCGGCAGCCACTCCACCGCCACCTGACCCGGGTCCGGCGCCAGAGGCACGAATCGGGAGGCGGCGAAGTCCTCGTCCGTGCCTTCCGTTTCTTCGGGCAGCAGCGTGCACCGGAAGACGTGGTCGACCACGTGCACGCGTGCATCCATGGACGCGAACTCGTGGTTCTTGCCGATGTACTCGCGCACGAACAGCAGCTCGCCCACGCGCACGTCGCGCCCGACCTCCTCCCGCACCTCTCGGCGGACCGCGTCCGCCAGCGTCTCGCCGGGCTCCTGGCCGCCGCCGGGGAAGGTGCAGATGTCGCCCGCGGCGTCGCGCTTCCTCACGCAGAGCAGCAGGCCGCCACGGAGCACGAGCGCCTTCACGCCCACGCGCGGCCGGGCGGAGCCGCCGGTATCGGGTTGTGCCATGATGGTTCCTTCCCCGCGACGCTGGTGAGGGTAGCCACTAT
>CADCTC010000086.1:0-8658 GCA_902805635.1 uncultured Chloroflexota bacterium | reverse complement strand
CTATCGCACACCCCTACCACGGATACCACTCGACACTCAAGCGCAAGTGAACCTCCTCTTTCTTCACTCCCGATCACCCACAGTCACAGTCAAATACCCCATCTCTCAAAGCCGGTGACGCGCTCCATTGCACCTCGTGTCAACCACAGTCACCTCGCGATCAAGCCGGTAGGTTGTGCGTACAGCACAGTGCGTGGACAATGGGTGCTAGACCTCGGAGGAGGAGGGATGGCTATGTCTGGTGAATTAGCAACGCGGTTATCTCGGCGCGGTGTGCTGGCGGTTGGCGGCGGCCTCGCGGGCGCAGCGCTGGCAGCGTGCGGCGCGACGACGCAGAACGCGAGTGAGGCGCCCGCGCAGAGCAAGGCGCCGGTGACGGTGGCGATCGCCGCCGGCGGCTGGGTGGCCGAGGCCGACAAGGAGGTTCACCGCAAGGTCTGGAAGGCGTTCGAGCTGACGCATAGCAATGTGACGCTCGACATCAATGAGATCGCGTTCGACACCGACAAGTTCCTGACCGTCGTCGCGGGCGGCACGCCGCCCGACGCGGCGTACATCCACCCCAACAACCTGCCGTCTGTCGCCGGCCCGGGCGCCTACCAGAGCCTGGACGAGTTCGTGAAGCGCGACAAGTCGGTAGATATGAAGGCGGTCTTCCCCAAGGTGCTGGAGTTCCACAAGTTCAAGGGCGTGCTCTACCAGCTGCCCTATCACTCCGGACCATCGATGATCTACTACAACAAGTCGCTCTTCCAGCGGCTAGGGGTAAAGACGCCGGAGGAGTACGACCGGGCGGGCCAGTGGCAGTGGAAGACCGGGTGGATGGAGGCGGTGCGCCTGCTCACCCAGAACCAGAACGGCGTCGAGTCGTACGGCTTCGACGGCCGCTCGGGCATCCACTTCATCAACGTGCCCATCTGGGCCAACGGCGGCGAGCTCTTCAACAAGGACTTAACCGAGACGCTGCTGCACCAGCCGGCCGCCACCGAAGCGCTGCAGGGCTACGCCGACATGTGGGTGAAGCTGAACGGCGTGCTACCCACCGCCAACTGGCAGCACTTTGCGCAAGGCAACACCGGCATGGTGCTGGGTTTCCGCGGCATGGGGCCGCTGATGCGCACCATCAAGGACTTCGAGCTGGGCGTCTGGCACAACCCCGGCGGTCCCGCCGGCAAGGTCACCCGCTCCGGCCCCAGCGGCTACGGCGTGGTGAAGGGCGCCAAGCAGTCGGACTGGGGCTGGGAGTTCTGCAAGAACTACATCGGCCCGGCGGCGCAGGGCATCCTCTTCTCAGCCGGGTTCAACGTACCTATGACCAGCCGCAAGGAAGACATGGACGCCTTCCGCAAGGACCTGGCGCCGTGGGAGAAGGAAGAGGTGTACATGGAAGCGCAGACGACGCGCCTGCGCCCCATGGCGCCGCTGCCGCTCAAGTGGCTGGACGTGAACACCATCTGGAACCGCGAGTGGGCGCTGATCCGTGGCGGCCAGAAGACCGCGCAGCAGTCGATGACGGGCGTCAAGCAGGAGCTCGATTCACTGCTCAAGCAGGGGTAGCCTCTCCAGAGGCGCCAATGGTACTTGAGTCGCCGGAGTCGCCGGTATCACTGGTGTCGCCGGACCCGGCGGCCACCAGCGGGGCCGCGGATCCGGCGGAGCGCCGGCGGATGTCGCGCGGCGGCATGCCGAAGTCTGCGCGCACCAGCCTGGTGAAATGCTTGGGACTGAGGCAGCCGACGCGCCGCGCGATCTCGGCGACGGAAAGGTCGGTGTTCTCCAGCAGGTGTACGCCCATCCGCACGCGAGCGGACCACAGGTAACGTACCGGCGTGGTGCCAAGCCGGCGCCGAAACAGGCGCACCAGGTGCTCCGGTGCCACGTGGGCTGCCTCAGACATGGCCTGCAGGCCGATGCGCTCCCCCAACCGCTGACGGACCAGGTCGCGCGCCGCGGTGATGGCGGGGTGCTCCCGCGCCGCCGCGCGGCCCCGGATCAGGCCAGCGGCGCGCGCCTCGTCTACGAAAAGCGCGATGGTGGAGGTACCCAGCCAGATGGGTGCAGCGGCCGAGGTAGTGGAGGTCTCCGGGCCTGCCCAGGCAGCCTGCTCCGACGCCGCCAGGATCGTCTCTACCAGCCGCCGGATGGCGTCTGAGGATGGCAGCGCCACCGGATGGCCAGGGAGCAGGTCCAGCACCGGCAGCGGCAGCGCCGGGTCATAAGTCATGACGTAGTTGACCAGCGTCTCCACCCGGCGCGAGAACCGGAACGTGCACTCCAGGCCGGGAACCAGCAGCACGATGTCTCCGCCGCGGAGGACTGGACTGACCGTGTGCTGTCCCTCATCGATGGCGCCCGTGGCGCCGTCGCCACCCACATCGAGTGGGGGGCCGGCGGTGGTGATCGTGCCGGCCGCGCCGGCAACCTCTATGGTGAGCTCCCCCCGCACCAGCAGGATCAGCTCGTACGCGGTTTGCCGGCGCGGCCCGAACTCCGCGCCGGGCCGGAAGAGCATCTGACCCGCGCCGACGCGCGCCGCGGGGCTGAACCCCAGCTCCGGGTCCGGGACCGCCACCAGGCGGCGCAGGTATCGCCCGCCACCAGGGCCGGGTACCGGCCAGAGTGCCCCGACCGCCACCTTGCCGTCGATGGATCAATTGTAGTCACTTCTCAGTCAAGCCTGGTTGTTGTGGTGGTGGAGCGGGACGTGAACAATCGACTCAGTGCGGCGGGCCGCCGTGCCAGGTGGCGCGGCGAGGGCCGCAGGAGGAGCAGCTGATGCAGGGAACGTGGGACCAGCGGGCACACGGACGCGCGGCAGGGGTGGTGGCCGGGGCGTCACGCGATACAGACGGACAGCCGCGCAGTGCATACGTAGCAGATGGGGCAGACGGGGCACACGGGGGGCGTGAGGGACGGGCTACCCGGCGGTGGGTGCTGCGTACCGCCACCACCGGGATGGCCGCGGGGCTGCTGGCGGCCTGCGCGCCGGGAGGCAGCGGCGAATCGCCGGCCAAGACGCAGCAACCGGTCAGCATGCGCTTCATCCCCGCAGCCTTCCACGTGGAAGAGGACCGGGCGGTGATCAATCAGTACATGGCGGAGAACCCCAACGTCACGGTGAGCTTTGAGCCGTACAGCGGCAACTACAACGACAAGGTCACCGCCATGCAGGCGGGCAGTGACCTGCCGGACGTGATCTACACCTCGGACAGCCGGGTCAAGCCGTTTGCCGCGAACAAGGTCTCCGCGGACATGGATAAGCTGGCGGCCAAGGACAAGGCTTCCCAGGCGCTCTTGAAAGACGTCTACCCCAGCATGCTCGATCTGGGGCGCGTGAAGTCGATCCCCGGCCTGTACATGCTGCCGTGGGCGCTGGACGTGCTGGTGATGTACTACAACAAGTCGATGTTCCGGACGGCGGGGGTGGACCTGCCTAAGCCGACGTGGACGGTGAACGACATGATCGAGGCTGCCCGGCGCCTTACAAAGGAGACCGGCGATCCGGCCTCCTCGCAGTATGGCTTGAACCTGAACTGGACGGCGTGGTCCGAGTACGTGCCGTGGATGCGCGGCTACGGCGGCGACATGGTGAGCGAGGACGGCAAAAAGGCCGCGCTGGACACGGGCGGCGCGGTGGAGGGCATCGAGGCGATGGCGAGCCTGGTGACGCGCCACCGGGTGGCGCCACCACCGGGCACCGACTTCGGCGGCGACGCCTTCCAGCTGGGCAAGGTGGGCATGATGTTCTCCATCCGGAACTCGACGGTGGCCATCCGCAAGAACGTCGGCACCAACTTCGATTGGGACGTGGAGCTGCGGCCCGCCTTCCCCAAGAAGCGCGTAACAGGCATGGGCACCGCTGGAGTCACCGTCACCACCCAGACCAAGAACCCCGACGCGGCCTGGCAGCTGGCTAAGTACACCATCAGCCCGCCCGCGCAGAAGCTGTACGCGTCGGCATACGCGGCGGTGCCGGTACTGCAGTCCATGCGCAACGACACCACGTGGCGCAACCTGCCGGCGCCGCCGGCTAACGTGGAAACATTCGTCAAGGCGGCGGACAACGGCACGCTGCCGCCCGACTTCCCGGTGGCATGCGGCACGGTCTACGTGGGCGACCTCAACGTGCTGATGACCAGCACCATCACCAACATCGTGACCGGCAAGTCGGCCCCCGGCCCGGCGCTGCGTGAAGCAGCCACCCAGATCAACGCCTGCATCGCGAAGGGCTAATCTTCGCCTCCAGCGCACGGCCGGGCGAATTGGCAGCCTTGAGGTGCGCCCGGCGCGGTCAAGCGTGTACCAGCACCTTGATCGCGCCGGAGGAGCGCTTGTCCGCGGCCGCGGCGACCGCATCGCCGATGCGGTCAAGCGGGTAGTGGTGGGTCAACAGGGGCCGGGCGTCCACGCGGCCGGAGGCGAGCAGCTCCAGCGCCACGTCGTACTCCGAGCGGCCGTTCCAGCGCGAGTAGCTGTTGGACCAGACGATGCTCAGCTCCTTGCGGTAGGCGAGCATCACGTCCACCTCAGGTGGCGCGGTGAACATGCCCAGCACACAGACGGTGCCGCCCGTGCGCGCCATGCGGATGGCCTGCTGGAGGGTGGGGGCGTCGCCGCCCACCGTCTCATAGACCACCTCCGCCCCGTTGCCGCCGGTGAGGTCCAGCACCGCCTGCACCGGATCGCCTTCCGAGGCGGCCACGCCATCGTCTAGGGCGCCCGCCTCTCGCGCGACCGCGAGCGGCCCAGGCCTGGTGGCGACCATGACCACGCGCTGGGCCCCGGTGGCCCGTGCGACCTGGCCACCGTTCATGCCGATGGCGCCGGTGCCGATCACGACCGCGGTGGCGTACGGCGGGACGGGAGCACGACGCGCCGCGTGCACGGCGCAGGCGTAGCAGTCCAGGATGGGTGCGGCGTCGTACGAGACGTTGTCGGGCAGCTGGTTGATCTGGCTGGCCAGGCAGACGTCGTACTCTGAGAAGTCGTGGCTGGAGTGGCGCTCGCCGTGGCGCAGGCCGCGCGTGGGGCACAGGTGCGTCTCGCCCCGCCGGCACTCCAGGCACGCGCCGCAGCTGATGAGGTGCTCCGGCTCGATGCCGACGCGCTGCCCAACTACCAGCCCGGCTACGCCCGCGCCGACGGCGGCGATCTCGCCGGCCAGCTCGTGTCCGTTCTGGCGTCGCTCGCGTGGGAGCGACTGATCGAGCTGCGCCGGCCGCGCGCCGCGGTAGCCGTGCAAATCAGAGCCGCAGATGCCGGCGGCGCGCACGCGCACCAGTACCTCGCCTGGTCCCGGCTTGGGCGTGTCTAGCTGCTCGACCCGGATGTCGGGTCCGCCGTAGAACAGTGCGGCTTTCATGGGTGCTCCTCGATAATGAGCGCCATGCCCCACTCTACGCCGTGGAGCCACAGCGCCGGCAAGTGCTCCAGCAAGTCGTGCAGAGGGTGATAGCGGACGAGGGGGCCATCGTACTGCGGAGCGGCGGCGTTGTCAGGCGCACACCTGCGGCCGGCGCGGACGAAGCGTGCGGGTGGCCTCCCGCTGCCTGGGACCGCTACAACACGCCAGGGAGATAACGGCGTGGAGCTGCGCGAGCATACGGAGGGCGGGTACCGGTTTCTGGCGACGTCGCCGCGGGCGCCGTACTCGGCGGGCGTGGTGGCGCTGCCCGGTCACGAGATCGTGCACGCCACACTGCGCCGGCCTGTGGCGGTGGCGGAGGGGTTCAGGCTGATCGAGCGCCACCTGCAGTCGCTCGGACGACTGCGCGCCGCGCTGTGCGGCGTGGAGCTGCGCGGCGCGGCTCCGTATACGCCGGAAGAATGGTCCGCGCCCAGCGGATTCAACGAGCGGTATCGCGCGGTCCTGCGCGAGTGGGGCCTGTTTGTGGACGGCTATCCCGCCGTGGCGCGAACCAACGTGGTGCCGGTGGTGCAGCCACCCGACGAGCAGGTGTTCCATGCGTTCTCCTACACTGTGCCGCTGTCACGATTACAGCCGGCAGAGGCGGCGACCGCGGCGGCAGCGCCGCACCGCTCGACGTTCGTCACCTCCGGCGCTCCGGAAGCGCAGGCGATGTGGGCCTCCGAAGTTTCGGTAGACGAGCGTCTGCTCAGCTGCCTGGATGCGATTGGCGGCGCCGTTACGGCGCTCGGCCACACCTGGGACGACGCCACCGCGATCGACGTATACCTACGGGAGGGCATCTCAACGGTGCTGGCGCAGGCGGCGCTGGAGCGCATTGGCGGCGCCGCGGGCCGCGGCCTGCACTGGTACCTGACTAAGACGCCGCTGATTGGCCCGTACCTGGAGGCGGACGCCCGCGGCGTATGGCAGGAGGTCCAGGTGGATGCCTAGCACTGTGCCGGCGGCGAGCACCGCGGCGCTGGCACGTGGCGTTGAAGGCAAGGCGGAGCGGCAATCAGCGAGCGCCAGGGGCGTCCGACTGACCTGAGCCATCCAATTGCCGTGGGGATGCCGTGCTATCCCGGCCTGCCGGAGTCGTCGGTGGCAGTGTTCCTCTCGCACGAGGACAGGACGCGGGCAGCCACGACGGCTGGATGCTGACATCGCAGAGCAAAAACCGCGATGACGCGCAGGCGCTCTGCCGCCCTGCCGTTGGGAGAGCGGCTCCACAACACACCAATGCTTGCCACTGTCCCACGCACCGCAGTGCGGGGACCACTTTATATCTCCACTAGACATATCTATTTTTGAGTGATATTGTGGCTGCCGGCGAGGTGCTGGTGAATGGGCCTGGGTATTGTGGCGCGGCGCGTGTGCAGGTGGTGGTGTGTCGCACTCCCGGTGGTGTGGCTGGGCGTCGCCGCTGCTGCGTGGGACGCGGTCGCATTGGCCGGGGACTCGGGAGTCCGGGTGCTGCCCGTTACGCGCCAGGGACTGCGTGTGGTGCGGGTCGTGCCCGGCGGTCAGGCGCAGGCCGCGGGGCTGGACGCGGGCTCCAGCTTCATCGTGGGTGTCGAGGGCCTGATTAGCCGCGACGAGCGCGAGCTGTGGCGCGCGCTCGTCTCCCGCCCGGTGGGGCGCCCGGTCACGCTCAACGTCCAGGGATCGGCCAGCGGCGGAACGGGCACGGGGCTGGGCCGGTCACGTGAGACCCAGGTAAGCGTAGCGCCTCGCCTGGACACCCGATCGACGGCGGCGTTCCTTGCCGCCATCACGCTCGCGGGCGCCGCCGCGATTGCTGCGCCGCTGGCTGCCGTGGTACGTGGCTACCGATCCTGGGGCGCCGTGCCGCTGGTTACCCACGGCGCTGCGGGCGCGGGGCTGCCCGTCGCACGCATCTGGGCAGAGGCAGGCGCCGCGCCGTGGGAGCTGGCGCCGCCGGTGGTGGCGCTCGCCGTCGTGGCGAGCGTATCACTGCCATGCGTTCTCTTGCTGGACACCCGGCTCCGGCGCGTCCCTACGACGGCAGCCGTGGTGGCAGCCGGTGTGGGTCTGGTATGCCTGCTGGCGCCGGTGGCGGCTCCCCTCTCGGACGACACCACGCTGCTCGGGATCGAGGCGGCCGGCTACGCACTGCTCGCCGGCCCATCGCTGGTCCTCGCGCGGCGCACGGCAACGCATGCGTGACGCTGGACGGTGGGACTGGCTCGGGCGTGCGGTGCTCCGGCTACCCCTCATCCTCCGTCAGCAGCCGCTGCGCGCGTGGCTCCCAACCCAGTAGGCGTTTCGCCTTGGTGAGGTTGTGCTCTTCCTCGTGCTCGTCTCCGGCGATGTAGACGGCGTCGAACCGCCCGTGGCCGTGCTGAACGATCTGGAGCGACCGCTCGTAGGCGTCCGCCAGGTCTTCCTCGTCGGTCAGGTACAGCCGGTACCCGTTGGTGTACACCGGCGGCGCGCGCCGCTCCCGCAGCCAGTTCTCCCGCTCGCGCGGCCCGTTGATCCGCAGCCCTATCAGGTTCATATCGAACCAGCGTGCGAAGTACTCGCAGATCAGCTCCCCCAGCCCCTTCGTCAGCCCGTACACGCTCGGGGTGTCCAGCGCCACCAGCTCCTCCGACTCGTACCGCTCGCGCAGGCGGTAGTGCACGCTCATCGTGCTGGTGTACACCCCATTGGTGATCCCCATGCCCTGCGCCACCCACAGGAACAGGTGTAGCCCCTTGGTGTTCACCTCGTAGCTCTTCAAGATGGTCGGCACGTCCTGGTCGGTCACCCCACCACCTTGCGGCACCTGCATCACCAGCCAGATGAAGCTGTCCATCCCCTCCAGCGCCCGCCGCACCGCCGCCTCATCGGTCACCGACCCCTCTACGTACTCCACCCCCTCGTGCTGCGGCGGCCGGAGGTCCAGCACCCGCAGCGCGTGCCGTTCCTTTAGATAGGGCGTGATGAAGGTCCCTACTCGCCCCGACCCACCCACCAGCAGTACCTTCACGCGCCGTCCACTCCTGTCATTGACGCCATAGTACGCGATCCCTGGTCAGCATCGGCCGGGCGGACGGCGCACGTCAGCGGGCGGAGCTCCCCGTCGCACCGGCCGGGCCGCACAGTACGCGTGGTACCACTGCCGGAAGTAATCTCTCGGAGAACGCCCATTACCACCACGCCGCGCCCGCCCAACATCGTCTTCATCTTTGCCGATCAGCTGCGGTCAGACGCGCTCGGCAGCCTGGGCGCGCTGCCGCCGC
>CADCTC010000085.1 GCA_902805635.1 uncultured Chloroflexota bacterium | reverse complement strand
CCGACTGCTGCTCCGGAGCCCGCGCCGGCGGCTGCTCCCGAGCGGCCGACCGTCCCGACCGCCGACGACTCCCCGGCCGCCTCGGCGGGGGTCACCCGGACCACGAGCGTCCCGAGGTCCGCAGCGCCTACCCACCCCTCGGTCAAGCGGGCCGACGCGCCCCCGGTCAAGCCCGCTGTCCCGCCGTACACGGCCCGTCTGCGAGTCAAGGTAGTCATCATCGCCGGCGAAGTATAGTCGGCTTACCTAGGCCGCGAGTATGGCTCCGTAGTACAAGCGGCGGGCGTTCACTTGGTGCACGGCAGGCGCGGGCATCCGCGGACACCTCACCGCATCCGCGCCTAGGTGGGCCATGAACTTGACGTAAGCGCCGGCGGCGTCCGGCTGCTTGGAGACCTTCATCGCACCGCTCGCCGACTGGGACTGGCTGCTCGGGGTGACCCTGATGGGCGTGGTCCGCGGCCTCCGCGCCATCGTGCCGCGCATGCTCGCCGCCGCTACGGTGACTCCATCTCCATCCTGATTGTTGAGGACGATCCCGTGGTGGGCGCCCTGGTCCTGACGCTGCTGCTGGACGAGGACTACGACGCGACCCTGACCGCCCCCTCGCCGCCGAATGCCGCCCGCGACGCTGCGGGGCGGCTGGAGCCGGACTGCCACGCATGCGCTCATCGACGCCTGGACAGCGTACCGGATAGACCAGCAGCTGCCGCCGGCGCAGCGGTGGGGTGTTGTCCAACCGCCCGTCCCGCTAGCAAACGTGGAGGCGCTGCACATCATCGCCTGCGCGGCGCTCCGAGAGTTCGACCAGAGCAGGTAGTCGTCCCACCACGGCAGACGACCTGTTCCTGCCGGGCAGCGCAGCCCACGGCTGCTGCCACCGCCGTTACCCGCGCCAACGAGCACGACGGCGCCAACGAGCACGACGTGATGCTGCTCTACCAGCAGGCCACCGGCAAGACTCCCTTCAACGAGGACTTCAGCCGCTGGAACATGGACCAGCCGGACGCGATTGGGCAGCTGCAGTTCCTGGCCGACATGCGCCGCAACCAGCGCGCCGCCTTCTGGCCCGCCGCCCAGACCGAAGGACCGGTGACCTGGGACAACGGCAGGGTGGGCAGCACCATCCGCGGCGTGTGGAACTCCGGCACCTGGCGCAAGCAGCACCCGGACGAGTGGGACTGGGCGCCCTATCCCCAGCTGGCCGGCAAGAAGCGCATCACCGGCGGGCGCGGCTCGGGCCTGTCCATGGGCAGCCAGACCAAGGCCAAGCCGGCCACCTGGGAGTTCATGAAGTGGACGCTCAGCACCGCCGGCCAGGAGATCTACCTCTCCATGGGCGCCAGCCAGCCGCTGACCAAATCCATGGCGACCCACGCCGCCTGGACCCAGCCAACGCCGCCCAAGAACAAGCAAGTGGCGCTGGACGAGCTGCAGTACGGCGTGATGCACTGGTTTTTTGCCGGCGCGGCGCGCTTCCTCACCATGTTCATGCCCGCGCTGAACACCGTCTGGAACGGCGAGAAGACGGCGCAGCAGATGGTGACCGAGCTCACGCCGCAGGTCACCCAGCTCCTCGCCGACCTCAAGCGCGAGTTTGGAGGAAAGATCTAGTGCCCGACGCCGCCACGCTGCCCGACGTGCGGGAGCTGCTGGGAGAACGGGGCGACCTGGGGCCGTTCGCGCGGCAGCTGGAGGGGGGCCCCGGCTTCTCGCTGGCGTGGGGTGGCACCCACCCTGACGAGGTCATGGCGCGCCTGCGCGTCACAGAGGACACCGGCTGGCAAATCCCGTCCGCACCGCTGCGGGGCGAAGCAGCGCGCACGGTCACGCTGGCCGATGCGGGCAGCGGACTCAACGTGGTTGTCACGTACCTGCGCCACGACGCGAGCGGCCCAGGAGGAACCGGCGTCGCGCTCTCCTGGCGGGGCTGGATCGAGAACCGCGGCGACCGGCCCATCGAGCGGCTGACGCGGATCGCCATGCTTGACGTGGGACTGGGCCTGGCCGAAGGGGCCGGTGGCGACCCGACGGTGCGCTCCATGCGCGGCGGCCTCAACGACGCCTTCTTCCCACCCGAGGCGTTCGCCGTGTCGGAGCGCCGGCTGTACGACTCCTACCGCGCCGCCGCCGTGGAGCTCGATTCGGGCGGGACCGGCCGCTCCACCGACAACCACGCGCCGTACGTTGTGGTGGAGTCGGCCGCCGGCACGGGCGGCTGCTTCGCCGCGCTCGGCTGGTCCGCCCTGTGGACCATGCAGGTGGTGCGCCGCGGCGCGGCGCTGCGGCTGGAGGGGGTGGTGGACGGGGTAGATCTGGCGCTGGCGCCGGGCGAGCGCGTGCCGCTGCCCGAAGCGCTGTTGGGCTTCCACGTGGGTGACATGCACCAGGGAGCCAACGCGCTGCGTCGCGTGCTGCGCCGCGACGTGGCGCCACTGCGCGACGGGGCGCCCGTGGTCCCGCCCGTCCAGTACGACCACTGGTTCGAGTTCCGCCTGAACGTGCACGAGGATCTGCTGCGCCCGCAGCTAGCGCCCTGCGCCGCACTCGGCGTCGAATACTTCGTCGTCGATGCAGGCTGGTTTGCGGGCTCGGAGACCAGCTACGTGCGCGGCTGCGGCAACTGGGGCCGCGAGATGACCGCGCGTTTTCCCTCCGGCGTGCGTGTCCTGGCGGACCAGGTGCGCGCCCACGGCATGCGCTTCGGCATCTGGATGGACCCCGAGCTGATCCACCCGGACTCGGACCTCGGCCAGGCGCAGCCGGACTGGCTGCTGCACGCCGAAGGCTCCCGCGACGGCACCGCCGTGCTCGACTTCAGCATCCAGGCGGCGCGCGACTGGGCGGTGGACACCATCTCGGACGTGGTGCGACGCTACGAGGTCGGCTGGCTGCGCTGGGACGTCAACATGCCCATCGCCCCCAACTGGGCGGCCAACGACCCACCGGGCCGCGCCGGCTGGCACCAGCTCAGCCACGTGGCCGGCGTGCACGAGATCCAGGACCGCGTGCTGGCCCGCCACCCGGACCTCTTCCTGGAGGGCTGCTGCGGCGGCGGCCGGCGCATCGACCTCGGCCTGCTGCGCCGCTCGCACACCTTCTGGGCCAGCGACATGACCGGTCCCGCTCCCATCGTGCGAGCCCACCAGTCCGGGGGCAACCATCTGCTGCCGGCCGCGTCCTTCAACACCAACGTTCTGTACGGTCCGCCCCAAGCCG
>CADCTC010000084.1 GCA_902805635.1 uncultured Chloroflexota bacterium | reverse complement strand
GGAGCGGCGGGGGCTGCGGGGGCTGCGGGGGCTGCGGCGCCGGCAGCCACGGGGGCGAGTGCCTGGCCGTGCTCGCCGGCGGCGCCTGCCACCTGGGCGGCGGCGCGGATGTCTACTACAGGAGCAGGGCGAGGCTCCTCGTTGTTGATCCACTCGACGGTCTCGCCGTCGGCGTAGGTCTGGAAGGAGCGGAAACGCAGCGCGCCGGCAGCCTCGGGGGTGCGCGCCTGGAAGACGAAATCGTCGAACTCGCCGTTCTCGATGCGCCCCCCGGTCCAGGTGGCGGCGGTGATGCGGCCGGTGCTGTCGCGGTCGACGGCACGCTGCCAGCCGGGCTTGGGCTGGAAGCGGGAGACGGTGACGCCGGCGGGGAACTCGATGCGCACGCGGATAGTGGGTGCGTCTTTCTCAGTGGGCACGCGGGCGATGAAGGTCTGGCTGGTGTTGGGTGGCGCTTCGCGGGGGGTGATGCCGACATGAGCGAGGGCGCTGCCGGCGGCGAGGAAGAGCGCCGCGAGGGCGAGTGTGGCGGCGACAAAGAGGAGCGCTAGACCGCGAGACGCGGCGGCCAGGGACGGAACTGTGAGTGCACGAATCATGGAAACACCTCAAATGAACTCAGGCAAGCCGGCGCACGGCGTGCCGAACGATACGTGTGACCGGCAACAGAAGGTGCCGGCGCGGAACGCGACCGGCTACGGCGCTAAATGGTGGGAGCGCCGCCGGTGCGCGGAGGTATTTCGGGGGGCGCGGGCTGCACCGCGTGGGGGCGCAACGTCTGATGGAGATCGAGAGGCGTGCCGCCTTGGAGAGCCGGCAGCAGCGGGCGGGTGGCGGCGGCGTTGGCAGTCTCGAGGGTGAGCAGTGGCACCGCACCCGGCGCGAGGGGTCCGCTCGTCACGCTAGTGGTGGGAGCGGCACCCAGCAGGAGTTGGGCGACGCGTGCGTCGCCGGCGCGCCAATCCACGGTGCCGGCCTCAGGTGATCCGTGGTGGTGGGGGAAGCCGAGCCGCTCCAGGAGCAGGTGGTAGGTCCATTGCTCAGGGGTAGCGTGGCCGCCGGCGGTCCAGGCGCGAGACAGGGCTGGACCACCGAGGGCGGCATGCAGCGCGAGGTACGTGACGAGCGTGAAGCTGGCCAAGGCCGGCAACTCACGCACGAACGCGCGCCAGGAACGCTTGAGGCGCCGCAGCCGCTGCTCCATCCCCAGATCCAGTGTAGCGATGCTGTGTACGTGGTGGGTAAGGGCGTGGAACCTCCGTCGTTGACGCCGCAGAACCAGTTGATGACTGGTCAGGGCGCCGGCTGGCAGGAGGGGCAGAGGTGGGTGCCGCGCTGGCCGACGCGGATCTTTTCTATGGGGGTGCCACAGCGGGGGCAGGGCTTGCCGTCGCGGCGGAAGACCAGGAGCTGCTCGCGGTTGAGGCCGGCTGTGCCCCAGGAGTCGCGGTAGTCGGAGAGAGTGGTGCCGCGGTTGGCAATGCCCTGGCGCAGGGCCTCGCCGATGGCGGCGTGGAGGCGGGTGACGTCCTCCTTGGAGAGCGTATCGCTGCGGCGCAGGGGGTGAAGCTGGGCGCGGAAGAGCGCCTCGTCCACGTAGATGTTGCCCAGGCCGGCCACGAAGCGCTGGTCCAGGAGCAGCGGCTTGAGCTGCGCGCGACGGCCGCGCACGAGCTCCCGAAAAGACTCCAGGCTGAAGTGCTCCTCCAAGGGCTCAGGACCCAACTTGCTCAGCACCTCCGCCAGCGCGGTGTCATCCTCCGCGAAGTAGATGCGGCCGAACTTGCGCTGGTCTTCGAAGTGCAGCTCGCTGCCGTAGTCTAGAGAGAAGAGCGCGCGCAGGGAGCCGCTGCGCGCGGCGCCCGACGGCTGCAGTGTCAGGCGGCCCGTCATGCGCAGGTGCACGACGAGCGCGGCGCCGCCGCTCAGGCGCAGCACCAGGAACTTCCCGCGGCGCTCGGCCGCCTCCACGGTGCGGCCCGTGACGCCTTGGATCACCCCCGCGGGATCAGCCGCCGGCCGGCCGGCCGTACGGTCCCAGAAGAACTGCCCACCGGTCAGCGTGCGTCTGGTCAGCCTGCTTTCGAGGTCGGCCCGGATCGTCTCGACCTCGGGCAGCTCAGGCATGCGCCAGGGGTTCCATGTCGTACCAGTTCTTGCCGACCTTCATCTCCACCTTGACGGGCACGTCGAAGGTGATGGCGCCTTCCATCTCGCGCCGTACGAGTGCCATCACGTCGTCCAGCTCGTCCTGCGGCACCTCGAAGACCAGCTCGTCGTGCACCTGCAGGAGCATGCGCGTCTTGAGGGCGCGGCGCTCGAGCTCTTGCTGCACCTCGATCATGGCGAGCTTGATCAGGTCGGCCTGGGCGCCCTGAATGGGCATATTGATGGCGGCGCGCTCGCCCGCGGCGCGCACAGCGGCGTTCTGGGCGCCCAGCTCGGGCAGGTAGCGCCGGCGGCCGAGAGGTGTCTCGACGTATTTACGCTGGCGGGCGGTGCGGAGCGTCTCGTCGATGTACTTGCGGATGCCCGTGTACTTGTCGAGGTAGGCCTGGATGAAAGGGGCGGCCTCTTCACGCGAGATCCCGACGCGCTGCGAGAGGCCAAAGTCGCTGATGCCGTAGAGCACGGCGAAGTTGGTGGTCTTGGCCAGACGGCGCTGGTCAGCGGTGACCTGGTCGGGCGGCACGTTGAAGACGACCGATGCGGTGGAGGTGTGCACGTCCTCGTTGCGCTCGAAGGCCTGCTTGAGCAAGGCATCGCCAGTGATGTGGGCGGCGATGCGCAGCTCGATCTGGGCGTAGTCGGCGGTGAGCAGCACCAGATCCGGCGCCTCAGCCACGAACGCCCGACGGATCTTGCGTCCTAGCTCGGTGCGGATGGGGATGTTCTGGAGGTTGGGCGCCTCGCTGGAGAGGCGGCCTGTGGCGGCCACGGCCTGGTTGAAGCTGGTGTGGATGCGGCCGGTGCGCGGGTTGATCAGCAGGGGCAGCGCGTCGATGTAGGTGGACTTCAGCTTGGTCAGTTGCCGGTAGGTCAGGATGTGCTCGATGACGGGGTGGGTGCCGGACAGCTCTTCCAGCACGGTCGCGTCGGTGGAGTAGCCGGTCTTGGTGCGCTTGGTGAGCGGCAGGTGCAGCTCTTCCACCAGCACCTTGCCCAGTTGCTGGGGCGAGTTGATGGTGAACTGGTGGCCGACCGTGTTGTAGATCTCGAGCTCCACCTTGCGGATCTGCTCGGCCATCTCGCGGCCCATCTCGCCCAGCACGCGCTCGTCCACTTTGACGCCGTTGCGCTCCAGCACAGAGAGCACCGGGATGAGCGGCAGCTCCACCTTGCGGAACAGCTCCAGCTGGTCGCGCTCCTTGAGGTCGCCGCGCTGGTCGACCGCGATCTGCCAGAGCAGCTGCACCTCCAGCACTGCCTCGCGCGCCAGGCGCTCAGGCTCCACATTCAGCAGTGAGCCGCCTTTGGGGGCCAGCGCTGCGGTGCCTTCGATCTCGCGCCCGGTCTGCTGGAAGACCAGGTCCCGCACGCCAGCCGAGCGGATCGACTGGTTGAGCAGGTAGGCAGCGATCATGGTGTCCCACTCCAGCCCCGCCAGCCGTACGCCCCGCTCGCCGAGCAGGGTGTAGACCGCCTTGGCGTTGTGAGCGGTCTTCTTGATCGCCTCGTCCTCCAGCAGCGGGCGCAGCCGCTCCAGCGCTTCCGTCTCATTTAGACGGCCCGCGGCAACGTCGTCGCCCGTAGTAGTGGCGACGAACCGGATGTCGGTCTCCGAGGTGGCGAAGGCGAAGCCGGCAAGGTCGAAGTCAATGGCGTTGCGCGCGGTCGCGACCGGGTGCAGGAGGAAACTGCCGGCTTCGCGCAGTCGCGCGACGAGTGCGTCGAGACCGGCAGCGTCCGCGATTAGTTCGACAGCGGTGTCCGCAGCGGGGACGGCTGGGGCCGCGGCGTCTGGCGCTTCGCCGAACAGGCTCATCTGCTGCACCCCGTGACGGGCGGCGGCTTCACCCGCACGGCTGCGCGGCAGCTTGGGCAGCAGGCTGCGGAACTCCATCTCCTGGAACAGCGCCAGCGCCTTCTCGCGGTCGTAGTCCTCCAGGCGGCACTCGTCCAGGCTCAGGATGCACGGTGCGGCGCGGTCGATGGTAGTCCAGCGCTTGTTGCGCCGCACCAGGTCCTCGTGCTCCACCAGCGGGGTGCGCTGCTTGGCAGGCACCTCGTCGATGCGCTTGTACAGATCCTCGATGGAGCCGAAGTCGCCCAGCAGCTTGGAGGCGGTCTTGGGGCCGATGCCCGGCACGCCTTTGATGTTGTCCGAGGCATCGCCGGAGAGCGCCTTGAAGTCGGGGATCTGCACCGGCTCCAGGCCGTAGCGCTCGCGCACGGCCGCCTGGTCGTAAACGACGGTGTCCGAGATGCGCCCGCGCGGCGCCATGACGCGCACGCGGGGCGTGACCAGCTGGAGCGTGTCCAGGTCGCCGGTCATGATCATGGTGTCCACCTCAGCCGCCTCGGCCTGGCGGGCGAGGCAGCCCAGCAGGTCGTCGGCCTCGTAGCCGTCGAGCTCGAAGATGGGGATGTTGAACGCCTGCACCACCTCGCGGACGCGGCCGAACTGCTGGCGGAGCTCGTCGGCCATGCGGGGGCGGGTGGCCTTGTAGTCGGCGTACTCCACGTGGCGGAAGGTGGGCGCGGAGCGGTCGAAGGTGACGGCGGCATAGTCGGGCTGCACGTCCTCCAGCGCCTTGAGCAGCATGGAGGTGAAGCCGAACACCGCGTTGGTGGGCTCCCCCTTGGACGTCATGAAGCCCGCGGGCACCGCGTGGTAGGCGCGGTAGACCAGCGCGTGACCATCCACCAGTAGCAGGACGTGCGGCTTCTCCATAAGAAGGGACTCGTAGAATCCTAGCACCGTAGTGGGTTATTGAGCGCGACGGACCTCACCCTGGGCTTCGCCTCCAGGGTCCGGCCCTCTCCGCCTTCATCGCCCTCCGGCGGGCGCATTCACCCGCCCTCTCCCACAGGAGAGGGACGCAAGGAGTGGGGCAACCGGGCAGACCGATGAAACAGTCAGGGTACACAGCGCTCGCGGTGGTTGGCACCGGCTCCTGGGGGATGGTGCTGGCGGTGCACGTTGCCCGCAAGGGACTGTCGGTGACGCTGCTGGCGCGCACCGAAGGGGAGGCGCGTACCCTGACCGAAGCTGGCGAATCGCCGCGCATGCCGGGACTGCGCTTCCCGCCGGTACTGACGGTCACCCATGAAGCTCAGGCGCTGCGCGCCGCCTCGGTGGTCCTGTTCGTGGTCCCGACGCAGTCGATGCGCGATAACGCGCGCGCGGTGACGCCGTACCTGGCGGAGAACGCCATCCTGGTTTCGGCGAGCAAGGGGCTAGAGATCGAAAGCACGCGGTCGATGAGCCAGGTGATCCACGAGGAGACGGCGGTGCCGCTGGAGCGCATCTGTGCGCTCTCCGGGCCGAACCTGGCGAAGGAGATCGCGGCGGGCAAGCCATCCAGCACGGTGGTGGCGTGCCCGGACCTGGCCGCGGCTGGCGTGGTACAGGAACTGGTCGGCTCGCCTGCCTTCCGGGTCTATACGCACGACGACCTGACAGGCGTGGAGCTGGCGGGCGCACTCAAGAACGTGGTGGCACTCGGCGCCGGAATGTGCGATGGTCTGGAGGCCGGCGACAACGGCAAAGCGGCGCTGATGACGCGTGGCCTGGCGGAGATGGCCCGGCTGGGCAAGGCAGTGGGCGCCCAGCCGCTCACCTTCTCCGGCCTGGCCGGCCTGGGCGACCTGATAGCGACCTGCATGAGTCCGCTGAGTCGCAACCGCACAACCGGCGAGCGCCTGGCGCGCGGCGAGCGGCTGGCGGCTATCCAGCAGGACATGCGGCAGGTGGCCGAGGGCGTGCCCACGACGCGCGCCGCGCGCGAGCTGGCGCGCCGCCACGGCGTGGAGATGCCGATCGTGGAGCTGATGAATGAGGTGCTGTTCAACGACATGCCGGTGCCCGAAGCGGGTAGAGCCCTGATGCAGCGTGACCCCAAGCACGAGCTGGAGGGGATCCTGTGAGCGCCGCCGTGTTACCTGGCCAGCTTGGCATCCCCACCGCGCTTGCGGAGCGGGTGGAGCGGCTGGCGCGCACCTTCCGGGATGGTGGGCGCCAGCTGTACCTGGTGGGCGGCTGCGTGCGTGACCAGGTGATCGGCCGGGCACTGCACGACCTGGACCTCACCACCGATGCGCCGCCGGATGAGATCAAGCGCCTGGCGGCGCGCGCCAAGCCGGATGGCCTGTACGACGTGGGGGCCAAGTTCGGCACCATTGGTCTGATCTACCGGCTGCCCATCGAAGAAGAGTCGTGGACGCTGGAGATCACCACCTTCCGCACCGAGCAGTACCTGGACGGCACGCGCAAGCCGGAGGTGGAGTTCGGCCAGTCGCTGGAAGAGGACCTGGCGCGGCGCGACTTCACGATGAACGCCATGGCGCTGGACGCACACACGGGCGCGCTGCACGACCCGTTCGGCGGCCAGGAGGACATCGCGGCGCGCACCATCCGCGCAGTGGGAGACCCGAGCGAGCGGTTCCGCGAAGACCCGCTGCGCATGCTGCGCGCCGTACGGTTCGCGGCGCAGCTGGGGTTAGAGATCGAGCGGGAGACGGTGCGCGCTATCCAGCAGAGCGCAATCGAGCTCAAGCGGATCAGCCGCGAGCGCATCGCGCAGGAGCTGACGGCGGCGCTGGTCTCGCCACGGCCGGACGTAGGGGTGCGGCTGGCGACCGACCTGGGACTGATGGAGTTCTGCATCCCGGAGGTGCTGCCGATGCGCGGCGTGAGCCAGCGGCCACTGCACCACAAGGACGTGTTCGAGCACACGCTGGGAGTGCTGCGGAACATCCCCTCCGACCCGCTACTGCGCTGGGCCGCGCTGCTGCACGACATCGCCAAGCCGCAGACCAAGGGCGTGCACGACGGGCAGGTCCACTTCTTCGGGCACGAGGAGCAGGGCGCGCGCATAGCGCGGCGAATCCTGCGCAGCCTGCATTTCGACAATAGGTTCATGGAGCGCATCTTCAAGCTGATCCAGATGCACCTGCGGGTGAACTCGTATGACAGCGAGTGGACCGACTCGGCGGTGCGGCGCCTGGTGCGCGAGGCCGGTGAGGAGCTGGATGCGCTTGTCAAGCTCTCGCGCGCCGACGTCACCAGCTACCGCACCGAGCGCCGCGAGGCGGCGGCGCTACGCGCCGACGAGTTCGAGCGGCGCGTCCAGCTGCTGCTGGAACAGGAAGACATCGCCAAGCTCGAGAGTCCGCTGGATGGCAACGCCCTGATGACGCTCTTCGGCAAGCCGCCCGGCCCCTGGATCCGGCCGGTCAAGGACTACCTGCTCAACCTCGTGATCGAAGGCGAGCTAGGGCAGGACGAGCGAGAGCGCGCCGCCGAGCTGGCGAAGCAGTACGCGGCTGAGCAGGGGCTGGTGTAGTCGTCACGAACAGTTCGAAGTTATACTTCTGGTATGAAAACGGCTGTCTCCATTCCCGACGATGTCTTTGAGGACGCTGAGCGGCTGGCGGACCGGCTGAATGTATCGCGGAGCCGGCTGTATGCGGATGCCGTGCGTGACTACGTGAAGCGCAGGGACCCCGATGCGATCACGGCAGCGATGAATCGCGCGCTCGATGCCGCCGCAGCGGACCAGGAGTCCTCGGACGCTGATCTGCACTTTGTGTCTGCAGCTGCGGCGCGTGCCCTGAAGCAGGTTGAGTGGTAGTCGTCCAGGGCGATGTCTGGTGGGTGGACCTTCCTGATCCCACAGGATCGGGCCCAGGCTTTCGTCGCCCGGTCGTAGTCATTCAGGGTGATCCGCTCAACCAGAGCCGCCTCTCCACAGTTGTGTGCGTCCCACTGACGAGCAACCTGCGCCTGGCTGAAGCACCCGGAAACGTCCTCCTGCGAGCAGCCTCCACCGGGCTGCCAAGTGACTCCGTCGCCAACGTATCGCAACTTGTCGCAATTGACCGGTCGCTGCTTACCGAGCACGTCGGGCTGATCTCCGCGCGAGAGCTGGAACAGCTCTTCACCGGAATCGACATCATGCTCAACCGCTGATCTCAACCTGAGGGTGGGCCTCCACTCATGCAGCGTGATCCAAGCGGTCGCCAACCGCTAGAATGAGGGCGCAATGATCGACGGAGTCATCATTCGGGAAGAGCTGCAGCTGGCGTGCGTGGTGCTGATTCTGTTCTTCGTGCTGGGTACGGTGTACCTGGTGCAGAAGTACACCGGCGTCTAGCGCGTACTTCCGCAGCGGCCAACCGCCGTTACTCCCGGCTTCGGCGTGGCGCCGGGCGTCCACGCGCTTGTGCCCTCGCTTTCGCGAGGAGTTCAGCCCGGTCCGGCGATGGCGTCTAGCAGCCGGTAGCCGCCGCGGGGCAGCCCGCCCTGTGGTGCGCCCTCCCGCACAGCGAACTGGCGCATAGGCGCGCTCACCTCGTCGTGGAGCGGCAGCTTCGTCCACGCCACCGCCTGCTCGGACGTTTCCCAGACCAGCAGCATTGCCACCTGGTTCACATCGCCCTCAGCCTGGAGCAGCAGCTTCATAATGAAGCCCGGCTGCCGGCGTGCAGCCGGGCCGTGGATCTCCCGGTGCGCCTTGAGCCACCCTTCCAGCGCCCCGGGCGCGAGGCGTGAGGGAACGACGCGCAGGCACTGTCCGGTAGCAGGTAAAGCGGGAGTAACTGTCATGGTGAAGGGGAAGGATACTCCCAACGGCGCCGCCGGGAGATCCACGCGCTATGCGGTTTGCGGCACGGGGCGCTCTAGCGCCTGGGCCGCATCGCCCAAGGGAGCAGACGCCGCGCGCGTTCGGGAAAGCCATGCTACGATGCCGGCGGCGACGCCGGTGGTGAACACCATCGCACCCACGGCGCCAAAGCCGGCCAGCGACAGGAGGACGCCACCTAGTGATCCTCCGATTGCGCCGCCGAGGCTGCTGCCGGATCCATTCAGGGTGAGCGTCGTCGCGCGACCGGCGGGCGTCTCCGCGATGAGCAAGCGAGTGGTCACGACGTCGGCGGCGCCGGTGACGCATGCGGCGGCGACGAAGATAGGGATCACCCCCAGCGCGGGGAGCGGCAGCACGAAGGCGGCGCCAAAGAGCGCCCCCGACACCAGGTGCAGCACGGCGAAGACCGCCCGCAGCGGCGGCCCACCGGCCGGAGAGATCCGTCCGCCGATCAGGAGGCTGCCCGAGAAGTGGCCGGCGCCGGACGCGAGGAACGCCCAGCCAATCTCCTGCGGCCCAAACCGGTGCACTTGGACGAGGAAGGCGCCGAGATAGGTGAGGAACCCCCAAGCGGTGCAGTTCCGCAGCGTCGCCGCCAGGATCACGCCCTGCACGCTGCGTGCGCCGGGGGCGCGCAGCAGCGGCGCGTACGGCCGCAGCATCCCGATGGCCCCCTGCGCCCTCCAAGACCCCGCCAGCGCGCGTGATCCACGCTCCCCCGCCGCACCCGCCCGTGCCCGGTCCGCATCCGGCGGCAGCACGACCCGCAGCAGGACCATGACGGCTGCCGCTGCGGCGGCGATAGCGACGAACGACGCGCGCCAGCCGTAGGCCGCCGCGATGGCGGTGAGCACGGGCACGCCCCCAATGGCGGACACTGATACCGATGCACTGACCATCCCAACCGCTTGACGCTGAGCCGCGCCGTCGAACCGGCCACTCACAGCCGAGAGCGTGACCGGCAGCAGGGTGGCTCGCGCCAGGCCGCTGCCCAACGCCGTGATCACGAGCATCGCGGGGGCAACGGCCGCCGCAGTGGCGCACGCGCCGGCCACCACAGCGGCGGCGCCGGTCAGCAGCACGCGTCGCTCCCCGTAGCGGTCCGCCAGCGGACCGATGGCCAGCCCCAGTGCGGCGCCCAGCAGCATCGTGCCCGCCGGCACCTGACCCAGCACACCCACCGGCACCCCAAACTCGGCGGCCATGGCCGGCAGAAACGGCCCAACCGCGATCGTGCTCAGGATCCCCAGGAACGCCGCAACGCACAGTACCGCCAGCACGCGCGCATCATAACGCCACAGTCCAGACGCGCGCTTCCTCCGGCCGCTAGTGCCGCGCGTTGCTGCCGGGTGCCCATGCCGGTAGACTGCCCGGCGAAGGGGACCACCCATGACGCCGGCTCAACCTACATCCGCCACCCAGTCCCACGCCACGCCGGTCATGTCCGGCGTGCGTGAAGACGGCCACCCGCGCGCCCTCGTCACTCAGCCCAGGATCGGCGTCCACGGGTACCTAACTCCCCAGAACCTGTGGGGCGACGTCGAGCGTGGCAACCCCCTCCCTTATACGCTCCCGCCCGAGCGACAGCGCGAGGTGGGGTTGGACCGCGAGACCTGGCGCCTCGAGGTGCTCGCCGATCCCGACGGCAATACCGAGCTGGAGGTGCCCCTCTCCCGAGAGCACGGCACCGCGCTCGGCTTCGGCGGACTGCTGCGCCTCGGCCGGGAGCACGGTGTGCGCTACCTCAAGGCCATCACCTGCAATAACCTCGGCGAGCCGCTCGGCATGGGCCTCTGGGAGGGCGTGCCGCTGCGCGTCGTCGTGTGGATGGCCCGGCCCGTCGCCAACATCCGCCGCGTGCTCTACCACGGCTATCACAACGACGACCCGCTCCAGCTCTTCCAGAGCACGCTCCCCATCGGCCGCGTCTTGGAGGACCCACCCGGCGAGCTCCCCGTCATCCTGGCCTACAAGCTCAATGGCGAATACCTCTCCGGCAAGCGCGGCGGCCCCGTCCGCCTGATCGTTCCCGAGGCATACGGCTTCAAGTCGGTCAAGTGGCTGCAGCGGATCGTGCTCTCCAACCAGTTCGGCGCGACCGACACTTACCACGAGGGCAACAACGACCTCGACAGCCCCATGAAGACCTACGCGCGCTTCCTGGAGACACCCCCCGTTGCGCGCGCCGGCGCACCGGTCCCCGTCACGGGCATCGCGCAGGTCGGCGTCTCCGGCCTGGCAAAGGTCCAATGCTGGGCCCACCCACGCGACGAATCGCTTCCCGCGGATGACCCCCTTTTTGTCCGCGCTCCCTGGCGCGACGCCGAGATCCTACCACCACCAAGCGACTGGGGCGCTGCCCTCCCAGACGGCGTGTGGCCCCACGTGCCGCTCCAGTTCGAAGGCTCCGTCCCACGCACCTGGCCGCTGCGCTACACCGTTGTCCACTGGGCCGCCCAGTTGCCCCCACTCGCCCCAGGTGACTACGACCTGCGCTGCCGCACCATTGACCAGAACGGCAACGCCCAGCCCATGCCCCGCCCATTCCCCAAGGGCGGTCGCGCCGACATCCAGTCCGTGCCCCTCAAGATTGAGCCGTAGCCGGGCGGGCCCCGTGCCCGCGGGCGTGGCATACTGCCGCCCATCGTGGTCAGCGCGAGCCAGAGCCAAACGTCAAGTCGCTACGTCGTTGCCGAAGCCGGCGAGATCCCGCCCGGAGGTCGCAAGATCGTTGACCTGGACGGCATCTCGGTTGGCGTCTTCTACATCAACGACCAGTACTACGCCCTGCTCAACTGGTGCCCTCACCAGGCAGCCCGCCTGTGCGAAGGCAAGCTCTGGAGCGCTCTCGAAAGCTCCGTCCCCGGCGACTACCAGACTTCCCGCGACGGCGAGATCATCACCTGCCCCTGGCATGGCTGGGAGTTTGACCTCAGCACCGGCCAATCCTGGTGCGACCCCGAACGCCTGCGCGTCCGCGCCTACGACGTCTCCGTGGAGCAGTACACACCTGAAGCAACCAAGGCACCGGAGGCACCGGAGGCCGGGATGCGGAAGGGCCCCTATGTCGCGACGACTTTCTCGGTCACCTCAGAAGGCCAGTACGTCGTCGTCGACCTCTCCCGCACGGCCTCGCACCTGACGCCCACCGCGCTGCCCACCCGCACCCTCGACGCTGCACGAGCTTGACACCAAAGTCGAGTGCCGTTCGCCCTGAGCTTGTCGAAGGGCATGGTTCGACAAGCTCACCACGAACGGCGTTCGTTTCAGCCCCTTCAGCCTCTCCACAAACGCCATGACAACCACTACCGCCCCTTCACTCGCGGCCAGCACGACCACCCAGGCGCCGCCCACCCTCATCGACTGCGACATCCACAACGTCGTCCCCAACACCACCGCCCTCTTCCCGTACCTTTCCGAGCACTGGCGGGAGCACATCACCAATACCCTCTTCAAGGGCCCCACCGACACCGCCTACCCGCGCAAGGCGCCCACCACCGCCTGCACAGGAAGCGTCCCGCCCGGCGGCGGCCCCGCCGGCTCCAGCCTCGAGCACCTGCGGGCCCAGCTGCTCGACCCGCTCCACGTCGCGCTCGGCATCCTCTGCTGCACGTACGAGGTGGACAGCATCCATAACCCCGACGCTGCCGTCGTCCTCGCCCGCGCCGTCAACGACTGGCAGATCGCCGAATGGCTCGACAAGGAGCCCCGCTTGCGCGCCTCCATCGTCGTCCCCAGCCAGATCCCGCACCTCGCCGCACAGGAGATCGACCGGGTGGGCGACCATCCCGGCTTCGTGCAGGTCTTCCTCCCCGTGCGCTCCCACCACCCATATGGCAGCCGGCTCTATCACCCGCTGTGGGAAGCCGTCGCCCGCCACAACCTGGTGGGCGGCATCCACTTTGGCGGCGCCCCCGGCAACCCACCCACCCCGTCAGGCTGGCCCTCCTATTACTTAGAGGAGTACGCCGGCATGGCCCAGGTCTTCCAGTCTCAGCTCGTCAGCCTCATCACGGAAGGCGTCTTCGACCAGTTCCCCTCCCTACGCGTCGCTCTGATCGAAGCCGGCTTCACCTGGCTGCCCAGCTTCATGTGGCGCTTCGACAAGGAGTGGCGCAACCTGCGCCGCCTCGTTCCCTGGGTCAAGCGCGCCCCCTCCGCCTACATCCGCGAGCACGTCCGCTTCACTCTCCAGCCGCTCGACGCGCCGCCCGAGCCGCGCCACCTCCTACAAGTGCTCGACCAGATCGGCTCGGACGACGTGCTGCTCTACTCCTCCGACTACCCCCACCGCCACGACGGCGACCCGGAGCAGGCCCTCTTCCCCCACCTACCTCCCCAATTGGTGCAGAAGATCCGCGCCGGCAACGCCCGCGCCTTCTATCCCCGCCTCACGGGACTATCATAGGAGAGAGGAGTCACCACATGGTCGTCACCGCCCCAGCTCCCACTGCCGCCGCCAGCACCGCCTCCCCGGCCGGCGCGCACGCCCCGGCGTTCACACCCACCCGCGAGGCAACCAGGGACGCGCTCGCCAAGGCGCAAACGCGGCCTGCTCTGATCGATTGCGACCTGCACAACGAGCTGCACGGCGACGTCCAGGCGCTGCTCCCCTACCTCTCGGAGCGCTGGCGCGAGCACGTCCAGACCTTCGGCGCCCGCGGCCCCGGCGGCGCATCCTATCCGCGCTTCATGGACGCCCGCCAGGACGCCCGTCCGCCCTCCGGCCGTCGCGCCGGCTCAGAGGTCGACTACTTCCGCTCCCATTACCTGGATCCGTACAATGTCGCATACGGCATCCTCATCCCGCTCAACCCCGCGCCGCGCCAGATGAACCACGAGCTTGGCGCCGCCCTGGCCACCGCCGTCAACGACTGGCAGGTCGCCGAGTGGCTCGATAGGGAGCCGCGCCTGCGCGCCTCTATGGCCGTCTCCGTCGAGGCGCCTGACCTGGCCGTCCAGGAGATCCGCCGGCGCGCCGAGGAAAAGCGCTTTGTCCAGGTGCAGTTCCCCGGTCGCCCCCAGGAGCCGATGGGCCGCCGCAAGTACTGGCCCATCTACGAGGCATGCGAGGAGTACGGCCTGAAAGTCTTCTCCCACGCCTTCGGCTCGTACGGACAGCCCATCACCGGCGCCGGCCCCGCCTCTTTCTACCTGGAAGACCACGTCGGTCCCGCCCAGGCCATGCAGGCCAACATCATCAGCCTCGTCGCCGAAGGCGTCTTCGACCGCTTCCCCAGCCTGCGCGTCATCTCCGTCGAGAACGGCCTCGGCTGGGTGCCCTCGCTTATGTGGCGCCTAGACGCCTCTTGGCGCCTGCTCCGCGCCGAGGTGCCCCACCTCCAGAAGGCGCCCTCCGACTACGTGCGCGACCACATCTACGCCACCACGCAGCCCATGGAAGAGCCGCACAAGCCCCACCAGTTCTTCGAGCTGCTCGACCAGCTCGGCAGCTTCGTGGACCACGTCGTCTTCGCCAGCGACTACCCCCACTGGGACGCCGACCAGCCCGACGACGCCCTTCCCGTCCGCCTTCCCGACGACCTCGTCCAAAAGATCTACTTCGACAACGCCGCCAAGCTCTACGGTTTGGGCTGACCCGTCTGGCGCGCCCGGCCCAGCGGGTCGCCACACGATTCCTGACACCCTCGACCGTGC
>CADCTC010000083.1:45947-60874 GCA_902805635.1 uncultured Chloroflexota bacterium | reverse complement strand
GGGCAGGGCACCGAAGGACCGATAACGCCACGCGCGCAAGATTACCCGCAGTGGTACCAGGACATCATCGCCGCCGCCGAGCTGATCGACCAGGCGCCGGTGCGCGGGTGCTGGACGCTGCGTCCTAACGGCTACGCCATCTGGGAGCTGGTTCAAAGCGAGCTTGACCGGCGCTTCAAGCAAAAGGGCGTCCAGAACGTCTACTTCCCGATGCTCATTCCGATGAGCTACATCGAGAAGGAGAAGGAGCACGTGGAGGGCTTCTCGCCCGAGCTCGCGGTGGTGACCCACGGCGGGGGCGAGCTGTTGGAAGAACCCCTGGTGGTGCGTCCCACGTCGGAGACGATCATCTGGTCCACCCTCAAGCGCTGGATCCGCAGTCACCGCGACCTGCCGATGCTGCTCAACCAGTGGTGCAGCGTCATGCGCTGGGAGAAGCGGCCGCGTGCTTTCCTCCGCACCGCCGAGTTCCTTTGGCAGGAGGGGCATACCGCCCACACGACGGCGGAGGAAGCGCGCGCGTTTTCACTCACCATGCTCGGCGTCTACCACCAGGTGCAGGACGAGGTGCTGGCGCTGGCGCCACTACCGGGCGAGAAGCCGCCACACGAGCGGTTTCCCGGCGCGGTGTCGACATTCTCGCTGGAGCCGATGATGCAGGACGGCCGCGCGCTACAGGCGTGCACGTCACACGACCTGGGAGAGAACTTTGCTCGTGCATTCGAGGTGAGCTTCCAGGGAGAGGACGGCGAGTCACACCCCGCCTACGCAACCTCCTGGGGCTTTTCCACCCGTGTGATCGGCGCGGTGCTGATGGCGCATGGCGACGACCGCGGCGCCATCTTCCCGCCGGCGATCGCGCCGGTCCAGCTGGCGCTGGTGCCCGTGCCGGGTCGCGATGATGAGAGCACGCGCGCCGTTGACCAGGCCGCCGGAGAGGCGCGAGCCACACTGGCAGCGGCCGGGTTCCGCGTCAGCCTAGACGACCGTCCAGGGCTGCGACCCGGCGCCAAGTTCTTCCACTGGGAACGGCGTGGCGTTCCGCTGCGCCTGGAGATCGGTCCGCGCGACGTGGCTGCCGGCAACGCCACGGCCGTCACCCGCCACGATGGCGAGAAGCGACCTATCCCACTGGGGTCGCTTGCAGATGAGGTGCGCGCGCTTCTGGCGCAAGTCCAGCAATCTTTGTCTGAGCGTGCGCAAAAGACGCGCGAGGCACGCACAAAGACGGTGGATGACCGAGCGAGCCTGGAGCAGGCGGTTGCCGATGGCTACGCGCTGGCACGCTGGTGCGAGCAGCGCGAGTGCGCCGACGAGATCCAGGCGCAGACGCGGGCCACCATCCGATGCTTTCCGTTCGAGCGCAAGGACGACGCGTTCGTTCCGATTCCCAACGATCCCGGACCGTGCTCGTGGTGCGGGACCGATTCCCAGCGGCGTGTGATCCTGGCCCGTTCCTACTGATCCGCACTGCACCGCGGTGACAATAAGGAGAGGGAGAGGGCGACCGCCTGGCGGTCGCCCTCTCCCCTTTTCGCGTTGCGAGCCGCGAGTGCCTACTTCGACCGGGCCAGGGAAGCAAGGGTCTCGGCAAGCCGGAGGCGGGTAAGAACGTGCCGGCGACGACCACGCTCGATCTCCGCCACGAGTCCGCGTGACAGGCCGGATGCGGCAGCGAGATCCCGCTGAGAGATGCCGATCTCGTCGCGCCGCTGGCGCAGCTCGTCGCCATTGGGAGCGCTGTCGTCCGGGGGCAGCGGCGCCCGCGTCTCGGGGCGACGGCGCGGCGGTAGCACGAAGCGCGCCTGAGGGGCCGCTGGCGCCACCTGTCGGGGCTGCACTGATGCTGCCCGGTCCTGATACACACCTGCCAGCTCGTCCGCCGTCGGCAGTGGCAGCGCCATGCCCAGCCCTCGCGCGATCAGCCAGCCGGCAGCCTCACGGGCGTCGCCGTTGAATGACGCCGCCGCGAGCTGAGCAATCGCCTCAAATGCTGCCGCGGACACCGGAACCGCCAGGGGCCGGCGGGCAAAGCGCCAGCCGCCGGGAGCGGCCTCCGGCAGTGGGAGGGCCAAGCCGGTCTCCAGCGCGGTAGCCGCGGCCTCGAGCAGCGGGTTCTCGCCCGTACGCAGGCGGTCGTACACCGGAGATGGGACGCGGCACGTGAGGACGCGCCTCAGCCCACTAGAAGGCGCGGCGGACGGCAACGACCCAGCAGAGCGGGTGAAAGCAGGCACCGGCGCAGCGGGACGGCCCGCCGGCCACAGGTCATCCGGCAGGCGCAGCCAGAGCTGCGCGATGATGGGATCAACACCGACCTCCTGAGCCGCTTCCTCGGCAGACTTCCCCTCGACACGCACGAGTTGGCGCACACGGTTCATGCGCTCCTGCGATGCGCTATCAATGCTTGCTGGAGCCGCGGCGGATGCTGCGGGTGCGGCGTCACTCGAAAGGGCATCTGGCGTGTCCAATGGGGTAGTTGCCGTGCTTGCCGTGCTTGCCGTGGCTGTCATGTACTTCTCTCCTGGCGGGGGTGTGCGATCTGATCCACTTGTGCCTGTCACAGCAGCCGGGGCTGAACCGTCTCGGTTCCCGGCAGCACGTCACGCAGCTCACGAGCAGCGAAGCGTGCATCGGCGCAGTCCAGCTGCATGTGCTCCACGGCGTCATTCAGCGCCGAGAGCCACTGGACGAGCGCACCACGCTCCGTCTCCACGTCGATCGAAGCGAGCTCGCCCTTAATCGTGGCGAGGGCATCGGCGACTGTCGCTAGCCGCGTTGCGATCGCGGCGATGCGCGACGCTGCGCTCACGAGCAGCATCCTAGGCCCAGTACGGGAGGAGGCGCCCAGGAGTGGCAGGCGAGTTGTGGTGACGGTGTGAAGGTCAGGTGGATCATCCGCGTCCAGGAGGGGAAACGCAGATGAGCCTATCGAGTCTCACACTGTGGATAGGCTGTTGATAACCTTACGCCAGGTGCAACCTGGCACACAAAAATGAAACTGGAACCAGCGAGGCGCGTTAGCTGCGACTCACGGTTGCGCAGCAGAGGGGCTGGAGCGGCTGTGCACGAACGTAGAGAAGCGCCTGTCGCGACCGCCAGAATGTGCGTGGCTATGCGCCTGCGGCTGCGTGCCCAGCCAAATACCGCTGGAAGGAGAGAGTGATCTCCACCGGGTCAGGCAAGAAGTACGGCGCCTGGCGGTTCTCCGCGCCAATCACAACGCGCACCAGGGTCGGCCCTGGTACACCGCGGGCACCGCGCAGCACGGCCTGCAAGTCATCGGGGGTTGACACATCAAATGCGGCAATGCCACAGGACACCGCTGCGGCGCACAGGTCGATGGCCGGAGCGGCGGTGCGCTGCATGCCGGTGGCGGCGTAGGCGCCGTTATCGAGCACTATGAGCAGCAGCTTCTCGGGCTTGAGCAGGCCAATCGTCGCCAGCGTCGAGAAACCCATCAACAGGCCGCCATCGCCTTCAATGGTGATGACTTTGTCGTAGTGCCGCGCGGCCGGTGACAGAGCGACGCCGAGGCCAATCGCCGCCGGCAGCCCCATCGAGTCGAGCACGTACAGGTGATTCTCGCGACGGCCGGTCGCCAGCAGCATCTCGCGCACCATCGTGCCTAGCGCCACGACGATCGGCTCCTGGGGGTATTCGGCCGCAACGGCGGCAAGTGCGTCGAAGCGCGTGAGCGAACTCTGTGTGCTCTGCGCGCTTTGCGATCCGGTACTCACGGTGCGGCTCCTAGTACAGCAGATTGGCAAGCAGCAGCACCGGACGGTGCGTCATGTGGGCGTGTTCCCAGGCGGCGACCACCGTGGTGGCCCAGCGATCCACGGGGATCCTCTCGTCGAGCTTGAAGAAACGGAGACCCGCCGCGTCCACGATGTCATCCACGCGCTCGCACAACGTATGGATCATGCTGTTGTATTCGTTGAGCCCCCCACGCTGCGACACGATCAGCAGCAGCGGGAGGTGGTACGGCTGCGCGAACGTCGTCAGCGCGGCCAGCGCGTTGCCGATCCCGTTGTCCTGCACCACCAAAAGCGGTTTCGCGCCGCCCATCGCCAATCCTCCGGCAATGCCGATTCCTTCCTCTTCGCGAGTGAGTGGCATCGAGACGTAGGCGCCTTCATTCGCGCGGCGCTCTACGTGGTCAAGCACCATCTTCAGCGTGCTGCTGGGCAGCCAGAGCACGTGGCTGGGCGCGATGTGCTCGATGCCCTCGATGATCGCCTTGCTACGAGCGTCGGCGATAGCCTTGCTGTCTACGCCAAGCTCAGAAGTGATGGGAGGCACGGGGCGGCATTATAGCCCCGCGGCTCCAGCGAGGACACCGACGGTATGCTCCGCGCCTGTTCCACGTGAAAACGAGGGGGGCTCATTGAGCGGCGCCACGAAGTCGATCGCGGCCCGGATGTCAACCTCACGCGTGGACGCCCCCGCTAGGATGCCGACACGACGCATCCCGGCGAAGTCTTCGGCACGCAACTCGTCGGCCGTTTCGACGTGAAAGGTAGGGCAGTGCCGCTCGCAGACTCGCACCAACTGGATCGTATTGGAGCTATCCCGGCCGCCCACCACGATGCAGGCATCCACCTGCTTGGCGAGCTCAACCGCCTCGTCCTGCGCGTGAAGCGTCCACCCGCAGATGCGGCCCCGGTCTTCGTATTGATCGGCTTTGGTCTTGAGGACCTCGACCAGCTCGAGGTAGTCCGCCTGCAGCATCGTCGTCTGCGCAATTGACGCCAACTTGTCGTAGTGGGGCAGGTCTCGCGCTTCTTCTGCAGTCTCGATGATCATGCCGCGTTCGGTGTAGGCCACCGTGGCACGCGCTTCGGGGTGGGTGCGGTGGCCAAAGACGATGACCTGGTACCCCTCCTGCTCGAGCTGCACCGCGATCTTCTGCACCGCCGTCACGATGGGACAGGTCGCGTCGATCACGTTCATGCCCAGCAACTTGGCCTTGTCGAACGCCTTCGGGCCCTCCCCGTGCGCGCGCATGAGGATCGTCTTGCCCTGCAAGTCGCCGTGCTCGATGTCGTCATCGGAGAGCGCGCGCACACCTAGCCGCGACAGTTCGTTCATGGCGGGCGAGTTGTGGATCAGCTTGCCCGAGAGGTAGACCGTCCCATCCGACTGATCGGCTGCCTTGACCGCCCGGTTCCAGGCCCGCTTGACGCCACCACAGAAGCCGGCGTACGTCTTCGCCCGAATGATTTCCATACCTTGTAAGGAGGCCCTTTACCCCCTACAAAAGTATACGAAGGCGCTTCAGAGAAGGGCGATGCACCACCAGAATAGGACGGCCTACGTGGGGACCTTCTCGGCTAGGCTACGCAGCCCCAATGCAATGCGCGCCAGGGTGCGCTCACCGGTGCGGCGGCCCCGTTCAGCTTCGGCCACCAACCCACGCGAGACGCCGACGGCGTGCGCCGCCTCGGCCTGGGAGAGGCCGAGCGAGAGACGCAGCGCCCTCAGCGATTCCGGCGTGATCGCTAACTCGCGGTCGGAAGGCGGCTCCACCAGTTCTTCGATGCGCAGCACCTGTCGCAAAAACTGGCCGGTGAACGAGTCCCGCGCGCGCGCCACGTCCTCAGGCGTGCCTTCCGCCATAATGCGCCCAACGCCAATACCGCCCTCGGGACCCAGGTCAACCAGCCAGTCGGCGGTCTTGATGACATCGAGGTTGTGCTCGATGATGACGACGCTGTTGTTCGCGGCGACCAGGCGCTGGAGCACGTGCAGCAGCTTTTGGATGTCCGCGAAGTGCAAACCTGTTGTCGGCTCGTCCAGCACGTACAGCGTGCGGCCGGTAGAAGGACGGCACAGCTCCTTCGCCAGCTTCACGCGCTGCGCCTCGCCACCGGAGAGCGTGGGCGCCGGCTGCCCCAGCTTCATGTAGCCCAGGCCCACGTCCCGCAGCGTGGTCAGGATGCGGGTGACGTGCGGCACATTGCCGAACAGCTCGGCCGCCTCGTCGATCGTCATCTCCAACACTTCGGTGATGCTCTTGCCCTTGAACTTCACCTCAAGCGTCTCACGGTTGAAGCGCTTGCCCTTGCAGACTTCGCACGGCACGAACACGTCGGCCAGGAACTGCATCTCGATGCGCTTCAGCCCGTCGCCCTGGCACGCCTCGCAGCGACCACCCTTCACGTTGAAGGAGAAGCGGCCCGGCTTGTAGCCACGGATCTTTGCCTCGGGCATCTGCGCGAACAGCTGGCGGATGTCGTCGTAGACGCCTACGTACGTCGCGGGATTGGAGCGCGGCGTGCGGCCAATAGGGTCCTGGTCGATGGCGATGATCTTGTCCAGGTGCTCCGCGCCCTCGATGCCGTCGTGCAGCCCCGGCTTGGTCTGAGCGCGCATCAAGTCCCGCTCGAGCGACTTGTAGACGATCTCGTTGACCAGTGACGACTTGCCCGATCCCGACACGCCGGTGACCACCACCAGGCGCTCCAGTGGGAAGCGCACATCGATCCCCTTCAAGTTGTGCTCGCGCGCGCCACGCACGATGAGCCACTTCTCGCCCGGCGTGCGTCGCTCGGCCGGCACCTCGATCTGCATCTCGCCCGAGAGGTAGCGCCCGGTCAGCGACTCGCGGTTGGCCGCTACCTCTCCGGGAGTGCCTGAGGCGACCACGTGTCCGCCGTTGACCCCTGCACCGGGCCCGAAGTCGATCATGTAGTCGGCGGCGAGCATCGTATCCAGGTCGTGCTCCACCACCACCACGGTGTTGCCGATGTCGCGCAGCTCTTCGAGCGTGTGGATCAGCTTGTCGTTATCGCGCTGGTGCAGGCCGATCGACGGCTCGTCAAGGATATACAGCACCCCGACCAGGCCGGAGCCGATCTGGCTGGCGAGGCGGATGCGCTGCGCCTCGCCACCGGAGAGCGACGGCGCCGGGCGGTCGAGCGCGAGGTAGTGCAGCCCCACGTTCATCAAGAATTGCAGCCGGCCACAGATCTCTTTGAGCAGCTCCTGCGCGATCAGCTGCTCGCGCTCCGGCAGGCGCACCGTCTGAAAGAACGTCACCGCCTCGGCTATGGACATACGCTCCAACTCGGCCAGGGAGCGGCCGCCCACAGTGACCGCACGCGCCTCCGGCTTGAGCTTCTCGCCATTACAGGCCGAGCACTCGTGCTGGCCGAAGAACTGGAGGTAGTGCTCGCGCATGGCATCCGAGCCGGTCTGCTTCATACGCCGCTTGATGCGCGGTATGGCTCCCTCCCACTTGGTGAACCACGAGCCGTTCGAGCCGTTCTTGCTGGCCCAGCTGATCTTGATGCGCTCGCTGCCGCTGCCGAAGAGCAGCAGCTTGCGCTGATCGTCGGTGAGCTCCGCGAACGGTGTGGTCACCGAGATGCCGTAGTGCTGCAGCACCTGCGCCCGGTATTGCTCCCCCCACGAGCCGGACGTGCTGTCGTCGTCCTGCTCGCCCCACGTGACGATAGCTCCCTCACGCAGCGACTTTGTGGCGTCGGGCACTACCAGATCCGGCTCCACCTCCATCGTGGAGCCCAGGCCAAGGCACTCCGGGCACGCGCCGATGGGGCTGTTGAACGAGAACATCTGCGGGCTCAGCTGATCGAAGGAGAGGCCACAGTAGACGCAGGCGTTCTTCTCCGAGAACAGGATGTCGCCGGTGGCCGCCGATAGCCCCTTCAGACCGCCGCCCGACTCGCCGCCTGCCGCCAGCGCGCCTGCCTGCGCTCCCGTCTGTGTGCTTGAAGGGACTCGTGCCGGCTTCTCCGCGTCCGACCCTGCCTGCGTACCTGGCCCCGCCTGCGATCCGGCCGGCGCAGGCTCAGTCACCATTGGCGCGAGCACCAGTGCGCCCTCGCCGAAGCGCAGCGCCGTCTCCACTGAGTCGGTCAGGCGTGACCGATCGACGCCTTCGGCACCCTCGGGTGACCGATCGGCACCTTCGGCACCCTCGGCGTCCTGCGGCCCTGGGATGCGCACCCGGTCCACCACGATGTCGATCTGGTGCTTGAGCTTCTTATTGAGCGTGATCTGCTCGTCCAGCGAGCGCACCTGGCCGTTGACTCGCACGCGGGCGAAGCCATCCTTCTTGGCCTTGAAGAAGACATCCTGGTATTCGCCCTTGCGGTTGCGCGCCACCGGCGCCAGCACCAGCCACTGGGTGCCCGGCTGCTGCGCCAGCACCTGATCGACGATCTGCTCGGCCGTCTGTGCCGCCACGGCGCGGCCGCAGCTGGGGCAGTGCGGCTCGCCTACCCGCGCGTAGAGCACGCGCAGGTAGTCGTGAATCTCGGTGACGGTACCCACCGTGGAGCGTGGGTTCTTGGAAGCCGTCTTCTGCTCGATGGAGATCGCCGGCGAGAGGCCGGCAATGTAGTCCACCTGCGGTTTCTGCTGCGGCCCCAAGAACTGCCGCGCGTAGGCCGAGAGGCTCTCGACGTAGCGGCGCTGCCCCTCGGCATAGAGCGTGTCAAACGCCAGCGATGACTTGCCCGAACCGGAGACGCCGGTGAGCACGACCAGCTGGTCGCGCGGGAGCTCGACGGTGACGTTCTTGAGGTTGTGCTCGCGCGCCCCGCGAATCACGATTCGGTCAGGCCTCATCCTCACTCCTTCGCGGCGGCGCGCTCGAACTGGCGTTCCACAAGCTGCCGGCGGAACCCCATCTTAGCGCATCTGTTCTACGCGTCAACTCACCATAACGTAGCGCCACGCGTAGAGTTGCGCGCTGCGCCTGCTGGGGTTAGCTACGTCCGTACCCCTACGAGCGAGAGTAAGATTGGCGGGACATGAACGACACGCAGGGAAGCCAAGATGTACGGGAGGTGGACCTCCAGCGCGTGGGGGTGAAGAACGTGGTGCTGCCCTTCCGCATCCAGGAGCAAGCCGGCGGCATCCAGACGGTGCAGACCACCGTGCAGCTCAGCGTGGACCTGCCCCGCCAGTACAAGGGCACCCACATGAGCCGCTTCATCGAGATCCTTGAAGCGTGGAAGGATCAGCCGTCCTCCAGCGGCCAACTGGAGCACATCCTCCAGGACACGCGCGAGCGGCTCAGCGCCGACCGGGCGCACATACAGGCCGCCTTCAAGTACTTCGTGGAGAAGAGCGCGCCGGTCAGCGGGCAGCGCAGCACCATGTGGTACGACTGCCGCTTCCACGCCATGCTCTGCAAGGAGCTTGGCTATGACCTGGTGGTCGGCGTGGTGGTGCCCATCACCACCGTCTGCCCGTGCAGCAAGGAGATCTCGGTTGCCGGAGCACACAACCAGCGCGCCTGGCTGCGCGTCAACCTGCGCACCGTGCCCGGCCACTTCCTGTGGCTGGAGGAACTCATCGCCCAGCTGGAGTCGTTCGGCAGCTGTGAAATCTATCCGCTAGTCAAGCGTCCCGACGAGAAGTACGTTACCGAGAAGGGCTACTTCAACCCCAAGTTTGTGGAGGACGTGCTGCGTGACGTGGTGCTGTGGCTGCGCGCCCACCCCCTGGTCACCTGGTTCGAGGTGGAGTGCGAGGCGGACGAGAGCATCCACCTGCACAACGCCTTCGCCTATCAGCTGGAGCCCGTCCCGGCGGCGATCAACGTCTTCACGCGCGATTTACGACACCAGGACGTGCCGCCTCCCCACGAGCTCCTGGCAGTAGTGGGTGCAGGCGCGAACGGGAAGAACGGCCTCAACGGCAGCGATGGCAACGCTCATGGAAACGGAAAGAGCGGCCACGCCCTCCCGGACGTGGCCGCGCGGCACCCTTGAGCCCTGCAGACGAGAGGCGATGCTTAGCGGCGCCAGGCCGTCTGCGTCTTGCGGGCAGACGAACTAATGTCCACTGCGATTGAGGTCTACGGACGGGATCTTGGACAGGCGCTCGATGAAGTCGTGGCGGATCTGCTGGACGCGCTCGGTAGTCTTGGCCTCGAAGCGCGTAGTCAGCGCAGGCTCGGTGTTGGACGCGCGCACCAGCCCCCAGCCATCCTCCAGCACGACACGGGCGCCATCGAGGTCAATCACCTGTTTGACACCCGTCTGCCGCTGGAACTCGTCGCGGAGCTGCGCGATCACGTCGAACTTCTGGTCGTCCGGGCAGTAGAAGCGTTCCTCCGGCGTAGAGACGTACTTCGGGAGCTGCGCCACGATCTCGGAGAGCTTGGCCGACTCGCGCGAGATGGCCTGCAAGAGGTTGGCGGCGGCGAATGTGCCGTCGTCGAAGTCGCACACGGGGTCATTGAAGAACATGTGCCCGGACAGCTCACCGGCCAGGATGCCGTCAACCTCGCTGCGGCGCGCCATGATGTTGGGGTAGCCGGTGCGCGACATGACCGGTTTGCCACCCATGCGCTCGATCTCCTCGGAGAGCGCCATCGAACACTTTACGTCGAACACGACGCTGCCGCCCGGATGCTCGCGCAGCGCATTGCGCGCCAGCAAGATCAGGTACTGGTCCGCCCACAAGATGTCGCCCCGATCGTCGACAATGCCCAGCCGGTCGCCGTCGCCGTCCAGCGCCACGCCCAGGTCGGCCTTGTGCGCCGACACCTGGGCGATCAGGTCCTGCAGGTTCTCCGGCTTGAGCGGGTCCGGCATGTGGTTGGGGAAATTGCCGTCCGGCTCGCAGTACAGCGGCACCACCTCGCAGCCGATCTCGCGCAGCGTGCGGACCGCCACTTCGCCGGCCGCGCCGTTGCCGGCGTCCACCACCACACGCACCGGGCGCGCCAGCGTAATGCGGCTCTTCACGTACTGCACGTAGTCATTCACCACGTCCTGCTCACGATACGATCCCTCGCGCCCGCCTGACGCAAAACTTCCTTCTTGCGCCAGGCGGCGCACCTCCTGGATCTCGTGGGGCAGCAGCGGCAGGCCGTTGGGCGAGTCGGGCTCGCGCTTGCGCAGCTTCAGGCCGTTGTACTGCGGTGGGTTATGGCTGGCCGTGACCGCGCCGCCGCCATCGGTGCGCAGGTGGTTGACCGCAAAGTACACCAGTGGCGTGGGCACCATGCCCACGTCCACCACGTCCGCGCCCAGCGCGCGCAGCCCGGCAATGAACGACTTGGCGTAGCGCGCTGACGAGAGCCGCACGTCACGTCCCACCGCCAGAGTGCCGGGTCCCTGTCCCAGCCCGCGCTGCTGCCGGAGATTGCTAGTGAACGTGGCGAACGCCCTGCCCGTGCGGTCCAGCACCCCCTCCGTAAAGTTCTGGTCCACGAAGCCGCGAATGTCGTACTCGCGGAACATGCTGGCATCTACTTCGACACCACCTGGTGATTGGCTCATTGTGCTGCTTCCTTTTCGATCTGGACTTTTCTGCGGCGCACGGCATCGCGCCGGTGCAGCAGGGGGATGCGCATGAGGTCCCAGAATACGCGGGCGGCGTGGCCGGCGGTGACGCGCATGCGCGAGCCACCGGCGTTGGTCCACTCTACCGGCACCTCGGCAATTCGGTAGCCGCGACGTTGCGCCAGGAAGAGCACTTCCACGTCGAAGATGATGCTGCTCAACCGCGAGTCGCGGAACAGCTCGCGCGCAACGTCGCCGCGGAACGCCTTGAACCCATTCTGGGTGTCCTTGATGCCGCGCACGATCAGCGGATCGCGCATGCGCTGGAACAGCATGCCGAACAATCGCCGGTACACCGGTTGCGAGTTGCGCATGTCCGAGCCGTCGGGCTGGATGCGCGAGCCGATAGCAACATCGTAGCCGTCCTGCAGCGGCGCTATCAGGCGCGGCAGCTCGTCGATCGGCGTGGAGAAGTCCGCGTCCGAAAAGAGGACGTACCGGCCGCGGCTGGCGAGCACCGCACGCCGGATGCCCGCTCCTTTGCCCTGGTTCTGGTTGCCGAGCGCGTGCACCAGCCGTACCTGTCCTGGGTAGCGCCGCTCGAAATCGCGCACCACCTCGGCCGTTGCGTCGCTCGATCCGTCGTCGTTGACGACGATCTCGAAAGGACGACCACGTGCCTGGAGATACGGGATGAGGCGCTCCAGCGATAGGGGCAGGCGCGCCGCCTCATTGAATGCGGTGATGGCGACGGAGAGGTCGATCTCCTCGCGAGCATCGCCTTCATGGTCTCCATGGACTCGCCTGCTCCCACGCTCCGCGCCGCCCACACCGTCGGCGCCATCGCCCGCTGCCGCCATCCCTGGGGAGGGTAGCAGCTATTCGCTTTGCAGCAGGCCCAGCAGGTCGTAGTCCACCTCCCGGCCGTCGAAGAGACCGAACGACGGGTCGCGGTAGGTGTAGAACGCCCAGCCGGCCAGCAGCGGCCGGCACAGCGCCAGGAGCGAGCGCGTCCACGTCAGACGTGCCTGGCGCTGTGCGGCGCTGGTGGCGCCAAACGCCCCCAGGTAGAGCGGCGCCTGGTACGTGCTGCGGAACTCCAGCGCCGGAGCCAGCCAGCGCTGCAGCCGCTCGCGGTCCCAACGCTCTCCGTCCACCAGGCCCGGATACGCGCCCTCTCCGCGGCGTGTCAGCCCTTCAGGCGCAAAGCCGTGGAAGCTGTACCAGGTGTTCTGGTCGCGCGTCGGCCGCAGCCGCACGAACGCTTCTGCGTCCGCGCCGGCAGACTGCACTATCAGAGTGCGTTGAGTGTCCACCGCACGCACCGCCTGCGTCAGTTTGATCGCCAGCGCGTTCCAGGCGCGCGCCGCCGTTGCCCCCGGCGGCTGGGCGCGCTGCGCCGCGGCAGCAGACAGACGCACCGCGCCAAGCTCGTTCAGCACCTCTTCCGGCACGGCATCCGACACCAGCGGTACGTCAAGCAGGTCAAACAATAGCTGATCCTGTGCGCCCTTACAGCGCGATGCGATCTGCTCCCACACCGCAGCGACCGGGCGCCACGCGCCGGGCGCGGCGACCAGGCCCGCGTGATCGGGCCAGCGCAGGGCCAGCACTACCCCTAGCTGGTGCCTGCCGCACAGCGCGAGCGCGTCGTCGAGCGCCTGCCAGCCAGCGGCGGTCTGCAGCAGTGTGGCGTCCACCGGCACCCGAACATGAGTAAAGCGCCAGTTCACCAGTCGCGCCAGATCGTCGGACGAGACGAACGAACGGGCCGGGTTGACGTCCGCTCCGCCGTTAGCCCCTCCAACCCGTCCGTTTGCCCCGCCACCCGCAGCATATGCCAGCCACCCATCCAGGTTCACTCCCAGGAAGCGCCTGGCCGGCAGCGGCAGCTGGTGCTGAAACATCGCTTGAGTAAAGGTACACTGGCGCCCCGATGTCTCCCCCCTACGATCTTGTGTCCTTCGGCGAAGCGATGGTGCGGCTGTGCCCGCCGGGCTTTGGCAGGCTGGAGATGGCGACCTCCCTGGAGATGCAGCCGGGCGGCGCCGAGCTGAACACTGCCGTCGGCGTCAGCCGCCTGGGCGCCGAGCGGGGGATCAACGCGGCGTGGGTCTCCCGGCTGCCGGGCAACCCACTGGGACGCTACATCGCCAACAAGGCGCGCGAGCACGGCGTCTCCACGGAAGAGGTCGTCTGGGACGCTGACCCGGACGCGCGCTGCGGTACGTACTTCCTTGAAGAGGGCGCCGCGCCGCGCGCGTCCTCGGTCTTGTACGACCGTGCCAGATCGGCCTTCGCCCAGCTGCGCGCGGACGAGATCGACTGGGCGCGCATCCTGGCCGGGACCCGCTACTTCCTCGTCACCGGCATTACCCCGGCATTGAGTGCCGACTGTCTGGAGGCCACCCGCCGCGCCATGGGCGCTGCGCGCGAAGCTGGCGCACGCGTCGTCTTCGATCCGAACTTCCGCAGCAAGCTGTGGGGGATCGAGGCGGCGCGCGCGGTGTACCTGGATCTTGCGCCGCTGGTGGACATCCTCTCCTGCTCGGCCGAGGGGCTGCGCACCTTCTACGGCGTGCAGTCGCAGGACGCGCCGGCCGAAGAAGCCATCGAGCGATTCGACCTCCAGGCGGTGGTGATGACCAGCCGCACCGAGCTAGGTATGTGGCGCAATCGCGTGGGCGCTACTGTTGTGGCACGGGACGCAGGCAAGAGCGGAAGCTCCGGCGGCCTCACCACCATCCACGACCGCGAGCGCGACGTGGAGATCGTGGATCGCCTCGGCGCAGGGGACGCGTTCCTGGGCGGCTTCCTCGCCAGCCTGCTCATAGACGGCAGGGACGAATCGGAAAAGCCGGACTGGGAGCGCGCCACCCAATGGGGCGGCGCAGCCGCCGCGCTGAAGCACAGCATCCGCGGCGATTTCCCTATGCTCACCCTCGCAGAAGTCAAGCAGGAGATCGACGCGCCCGCCTTGCGCGTGCAGCGGTAAGCGGTAGTTCCCGCTACTCCTAGCTCTCCCAGCGTGCAGCCATACGTCACCACTGCGCGGGAACACCGTCGTCTACGCCAGCGATCACGAGGAGTTGCCAGTTGGCGGGCTAGCACGGCATCTGGCAGAAGCACTGCTTCTATGAAGCGGCTGTCCACGGTCCACGTGCCGCTGCTCCTGCGGCTACGTGACGTGTGTGATCTGGAGGCGGTAGACGCCGCCCACGCCAACCAGGCACGGCGGGCAGCGTTGCACCGCGTGCTGAAATGATTTAGCATCAGTTCGTGGCAGTGACAATCCGCGACGTGGCGCGAGCGGCCGGCGTGGCGGTGTCAACCGTGTCGCTAGTCGTCAATGGCTCGGGCGAGCGGTTCCGCATTGCGACGGCAACGCGTGAGCGCGTGCTGGCCTGCGCCGCGGAGATGGGCTACGTTGCTGACGCGCGCGTGCGCGGTCTGCGCGGCAGGCCGGCGCGCACGGTGCTGGTCGCCTTCATCGCGCGCCAGGTGCCGGACGCCTTCTTTGTGGACATCCTGCACGCACTGGATGGCGCAGCCACCGGCCACGGACGGGACACCCAGTTCCACCTGATGCGTGCTCCCCTCCACGATGCCGCCTGGCAGGCGCTGCGCGGCGCCGCCAAGGCCGCCGCCGGAGTGGTG
>CADCTC010000083.1:0-45937 GCA_902805635.1 uncultured Chloroflexota bacterium | reverse complement strand
TGGTGCTCGTGGGCAGCCCGCCGCCGCATGAGGCGGGGACGCTGCGCACGCTCCCTGTGCCGGCGGTGCAGATCGGATCTGGCGAGGCGCCGCTCGGCGCTGCCATCGTGCGGGTGGACAATCAGCTGGCCGGCGCGCTGGTGGCCCGCCACCTGATCGACCTGGGCCACCGCTCACTGGCACTGCTCGGTCCGCATCGCTGGTACGCGCCTTTCCAGGAGCGGTGCGACGGCATCCTTGCTACGCTCGAAGAGGCCGGTCTGCCGGCGCCGCTGGTGCTGTCCGAGCCGGAGTCGGACCACGAGACAATCACGCGCCTCCGGCGGTCCGGCGCCACCGCGGTGGTCTGCCTCTACGACCGGTTGGCGCTCGGCCTGCTGCGCCAGGCGCGGTTGGCCGGGATTGTCGTGCCACAGGAGTGGAGCGTGGCCGGTTTCGACGACATGGACTGGAGTGCGCTGCTCTCACCCGCGCTGACCACCGTCCACATCCCACGTGCCCGCATGGCCGAGGCCGCCATGGAGCGGCTGGAGGCGCTGCTGCGCGGCGAGTCCGTGGGCAATCCGCTGGTGATCGCGCCCACGCTTGTGGTGCGCGAGTCTACGGCGCCGGTTCGGAGCAGATCGGCGCCGATAGCACCTTCGGGGATGGGCGGTTCTGATCCCTTGCTGCGCCTAGGATGAGAGTTGAATCTCTGGCGCCAGTCGCGCACACGCACGTGAAGTGAAGGTAGAGAACGTCAATGCAGACTACAGATGCCTCCCTCCAGCGCCACACGGCGACCATCGCAGTGGACACGCGCCGCCCGCTGGGCACCATCGACCGCAACATCTACGGGCACTTCCTGGAGGGCAACTTCTTCGGGAACATCCAGGGCGGCGTGTTCGAGGAGGGCTCGCCGCTCTCCATGCAGGAGCCGGGCGTGACGCAGGGACTGCGGCGCGACGTGGTAGAGGCGCTGCAGGCGCTAGGCGTGCCGGTGTGCCGCTGGCCGGGCGGCAACTACGCTTCTGCTTACCACTGGGAGGATGGCATCGGGCCGCGCGACGACCGACCGCGCCGGCTGGAGCTCACCTGGGGCGGCCAGGATGGCTCCACCCAGGAGGAGGACAACCGTTTCGGCACAGACGAGTTCCTGGCCTGGTGCCGCCTGGTAGGGGCCGAGCCGTACCTGAACAACAACTGTCGCTCGGTGGAGGAGGCGGTGCGCTGGGTGGAGTACACCAACTACGCTGGTGATACCCACTACTCGCGTCTGCGCGGGCGGAACGGCCATCCGGAGCCGTACGGCGTGAAGTACTGGGGCGTTGGGAACGAGGTCTACGGCGCCTGGCAGATGGGCCAGCGCTCTGCCGCGCAGTACGCGGCCGACGCGCGCGAGCATGCCCTGTTCATGCGCAAGGTAGACCCCGCGCTCCGGCTGATCGGCGTCGGCTGGAACGCCGCCAGCGGAGGCGGCGAGTGGACGCGCGCCTTGCTCTCTCAAGCCGGCAATCTGCTCGACTACATCAGCATCCATCTGTACGGCGCCAGCCAGCACCTCTACACGTCGCTTGCCGGCGACGACGAGTTCGAGACAACAGTCGGGCAGTCGGTCTACTTCGAGCGCGAGTTGGCGGACTACGCCGACCTGGTGGCGCGTGAGGCACGCCGCGCCGGCATCGCGCGTCCGCTGGCGCTGGCGCTGGACGAATGGAACATCCGCCACCTGGAGCCACCCGCCTGGCCAACGCCACAGCCCGGCGAAGACGGCGGCATCGCGCCGCGCGACGTGCCGGCCGGCGCCGGCCGTGATCCGCGCATGGACCAGGGCACCGGGCGCCGGCGCATGCGCGTGAACCGCTGGAGCCCGCGCACCGCCGCCGATGCGCTGTTCTACGCCGGCGTCTTCCACGCCATGCAGCGCCTGTGCGGCCACACCGTCCCCGTGACCATGGCCAATACCGTCAACCTGATCAACGCCAACGGACTGCTGGCCGTGCGCCCGGGCGGTTTGGTGAAGAGCTCGACCTACCACGTGTGGGACCTCTTCCAAAACCACGCCGGCTCCATAGCACTGCCCGTGGTCACAGAGAGTCCGGCCGTGCTGCGCCCGGTGCGCCAGGGCGCCACCACCGACGCCGAGGGGCAGCTGCTCACCCGCCCCGGCATGGTGCCCTATCTAGACGTGGCCGCCACGCTCTCGGCGGACCGCCGCACGCTGCACCTCTCGGTCATCAACCGTCATCGCACCGATGCCATCACCGCGCAGTTGGCGGTCGACGGCCGCACCTCCGGGGTACCCGCACGGGTGCAGGCGCTCGCCATCGGCGCCGATGTGGCGGACGTGCTCGCTTCGAACTCCATCAGCGCCCCCAACACGGTGGCGCTGATGGATCTAGGCTCAGTTGAGGTGGCCGGTGGGCGCTACGCGTTCCCGGCGCATTCGCTGACGCTGCTGTCTTTTGCCATGAGCTGAGGAGGACACCGTGAATCGGAACCTGACCAAGCGTGAGTTGCTCCGGCCGGCGGCGGCTGCGAGTGTGCCTGCCCTGCTCGCCGCCTGCGGCGCCGGCGACGCCAGCACCGGCACAGGGGCCGGGGGCGGGCAGGCCGCTCCCGTGGCCGCCCCGACGCTGCGCCGCACCGTGACGCTGCAGTGGATGCACGGCGTCGATACGCCGGCGCACAACGATGCGCGCGACCAGCAGATCGCCGCGTTCAAGCAAGCTACCGGTATCGGCGTCGAGCACCAGTCACTGCCCGATTTCGCCGCCAAGCTGCAGGCCGCCTTCGCCGCCGGCACGCCGCCCGACCTGTACCCCACCCGTGCCACCACGTTGACTAGCGAGGCGACGCTGAAGCAGGCCCAGCCGCTCGACGACCTCATCAAGCGCGACCGGTTCGCCCTGACCGACTTCTATCCCGCCAGTATCGAGCAGTACCGTGTCCAGGGCAAGCTCTCCGCCCTGCCATATGACTTCCCCAACCGCTCCTACTTCGCCAATATGACCGCGTTCCAGGACGCCGGCATCAAGCTGCCGCCCACCACCTACAAGGACGACACCTGGACCTGGGACGTGTTCCGCACCTCCATGGAAGGGCTGCAGCGGCGTGTTGGCCCCAACGGCGGCTGGGCGTTAGACGCCGGACGCGACGCGATTCGCTCCTGGATGGCCTGGGTGTGGAACAACGGCGGCGACTTCCTCTCCAGAGACGGCAAGGAAGTCGTGCTCAACCAGCCCGCCGGGGTAGAGGCGCTGACCTTCCTACAGGACATGATCCACCGCCACCGCTTCGCGCCCACGCAAGAGCAGCGCGGCAACGTGCGCCAGAACTTCGTTCAGGGCAAGATCCTGCTGTACGAGAGCGGCCAGCCCGACGTAGGCGCGCTGAGGCGCGAGGTGGGCACCAACTTCACCTGGGACGTGGTGCCGCTGCCCAAGGGGAAAGGACTGCGCGCGGCCAGCGGTGGTGGCTCCGCCTACGCCGCCGGATCCAACAAGCAGATGGAAGAGACGTGGGCGTTCTTCAAACACATCATGTCAAAGCCTATGCAGGAGATCTTCATGAAGGCCACCGGCGCGATGGTCGGCCTCAAGTCGCTCGTGGAGTCGCCCACTTTCCTCGAGTCGCCCCCCGCCCACATGAGCCTCTTCGTCGAGGGAGCCACCGTCCTGCGCGGCGATCCCACCGCCGTGCGCTGGAACGAAGTGCAGACCGTGCTCAACGAGCAGCTCGCCCGCCTCTGGACCAACGCCGCCCAGCCTAAAGACGTGGCCGACACGATCAAGCTGCAGGTCGATCCACTCTTGAAGGTGTGAGCTGACCTGCGGGCCACCGGCGCTCGGCCCGGTGGACCCGGTGGCCCGCAGAACCTGCAGCCGCGCCATTCGCTCGGTATCGTCTCACCGTATGCCTCCGCTCAACGTCCTCTTCTTCTGCACCGACCAGCAGCGCCGTGACAGCCTCTCCGTCTACGGCAACCAGATAGTCCGCACGCCCGCGGCCGACCGCCTGGCGCGTGAGGGCGTCGTCTTCGATCACGCCTACACCCCCTCCGCCATCTGCACGCCTACCCGAGCCACCTTCCTGACCGGTGTGTGGCCGTTCCGCCACAAGCTGCTGGCCAACTTCGAGCGCAACGTCGGCTACATCACCGAGCTGCCCGACGATACCGTCACCTTCGCCGGCTACCTCAAGGACGCGGGGTACCGGGTGGGACACGTGGGCAAGTGGCACGTGGGCCAGGACAAGGGCCCGGCCGAGTTTGGGCTAGAGGGCGAGCACTACCCCGGCTGGGGACCGCCCGTCAATCATCTGGACTACCTTCGTTATCTGGACGAGCGTGGGCTGCCGCGCTTCTCCGTGCGCGACGAGGTGCGTGGCACGTTCCCCAACGGCAAGCCCGGCAATGCCATCATGGGCACCTACGAAGGACCGGCGGAAGGGACCTTCGATTACTTCATCGCCGAGCGCACTATCGAGCGGCTGCGTGAGTATGCCCGCGGCTATCGGGAGGAGGGTCAGCCCTTCTACCTGAACTGCCATTGGTTTGGCCCGCACCTGCCCTACTTCGTGCCGGAGGCGTATCTCACCATGTACGACCCGGCGGACGTGCCGCTGCCTGCGTCAATGGCCGAGACGTTCGAGGGCAAGCCCATGGTGCAGCGCCACTACTCGGCGCATTGGGCCTACGACAGCTTCGACGAGGCCACCTGGCGCCGCCTGATCGCCGCCAAATGGGGCTACGGCACCCTGATCGACGAGCAGCTCGGCCGCGTGCTGGACGAGCTCGACCGCCTCGGCCTGGCGGACAGCACGCTGGTGGTCTTCACCTGCGACCACGGCGCATTCACCGGCGTCCACAAGCTGCAGGACAAAGGCCCGGCCATGTACGACGATATCTATCGCATCCACCTGCTGGCCCGCCTGCCGCAAGGCGCCGGGGGTGTGCACGGCCAGCGCGAGCGGCGCCTCACCAGCCTGGTCGATCTGCCTGCCACCTGGCTTGACGCCGCGGGTCTGCCCGTGCCGGACCACTTCGACGGCCACAGCCTGCTGCCCCTCTTGCGCGGCGAGGCGCCGTCAGACTGGCGCGACGACGTACTGTGCGAGTTCCACGGACACCACTTCCCTTACCCGCAGCGCATGGTCCGCACCGACCGCTACAAGCTGGTCATCAACCCCCCGGATGTCAACGAGCTGTACGACCTGCTAGAAGACCCGCACGAGCTCGCCAACCAGATCGACAACCCCGCCTATGCCGCTGTGCGACGTGACCTGATGAACCGTCTTTACCGCCAGCTGCGCGCCCGCGGCGACAACTTCTACCACTGGATGACCACCATGTTTGAGGTCGATGTTCCGGGTGAAGAAGACGCCTCGCTCAGCGGCTTTGGCAAACGCTCGGTGACCCAGTGACGTGCAGAGTGCTTCAGGCACACCACAATGCGGCGCATCCGGCGGCGCGGATGTGACCGTTTCTTCAGAGGCGTGGCAGGGAACACCGGACGACTGGATGAGAGAGAAGGGAATGCACCGATGACAATGACGAAACGCGGACTTCTACAAGCGCTGGGAGCGCGCGGCGTACTGGGCGGCCTGGGAGCTGTCTCGGCCGGGTGGCTGGCCGCCTGTGCAGGCCAGGGCGCAGCATCCCAGGAGAGCGCTGGAGCATCCGCGGCCCCCGCGCGCCTGACCGTCCTGTTCCCTGGCAACGCCACCGACGCCGAGGACTACAAGGCAGTGGCCGACGCCATGGCGCTGAAGTACCCCAAGATTCAGGCCGAGTGGACCGTCAGCGGCGCTGGCCAGGAGTACACCGATAAGCTCGGCAGCATGTTCGCCGGCGGCAGTGCCCCGGACGTCTTCAAGACCCTCATCTTCAACTTCGGCCAGTTCGCCAGCAGTGGCATGTACCTCGCGCTCGACGACTACGTCAAACGCGACGCCGCCCAGGTGCAGATGGACGACTTCTTTCCCGCGCACGTCGAGGCGAGCAAGTTCAAGGGCAAGCTCTACTCACTGCCCAACGACGGCGCGCCGCAGGCGCTGTGGGTCAACGTGGATCTCTGGAAGCGCGACGGAGTGCCCCTCCCGACCTGGGACTCCACCTGGGCCGACCTGCTCAAGGCAGCGACCACCCTCACCAAGCGCGAGGGCGGCAACCCCATGGCGACGCAGCTCGGGCTAGGGCGGCCGGAGTGGCTGACCTGGGTCTGGAGCGCCGGCGGCGACCTCTACAACGCCGAGGGCACACGGCTGCTGTTCGATCAGCCGCCGGTCATCGAGGCCCTCACCTGGCTGCAGGACGCCGTCCACAAGCAACGGGTGGCGCCCAATCCCACTGAGCAGGGCAATCCGACTCTGGCCGGCTTCCCCAACGGAAACATCGCTGCGCTCACCGGCAACCGCGGCGCGCTGGGCATGTACCGCACGATCGACGGATTCACCTACGACGTCGTCCCCGTGCCCAAGGGCCCTAAGGGGCGCATCTCGCGCTTGGGCGTGGGCTACACCTCTATCTCCGCCGGCTCCAAGGTCCCCGCCGCGGCCTTCAACGTCGTCAACTACATCGCTAGCGCCGAGGGACAGCGCATCAAGATCTCTCGCGGGTTCGCGCACCCGTCGCGCAAGTCCGCCGTGGCCCAGGAATGGTTCAAGGACTACAAGACGCCGCGCTCGGCCAGCACCGGGATCAATCTCACCTTTGCCGAGACGCTCCGGCGCAACGAGGCCCGCTCCGTCCCCCCACACCCGCGCGAGGCCGACATCAACCGCGTGATCGAGAGCAACCTGGGCGCTCTCTGGAACGGCACCAAGTCCCCGCGCGAGATCGTGCAGGCCGTCGCCACGGAGGCCAGCCAGTACCTGGTGAAGTGACCGACGCCCGGTTGACCGGCGGGGGCGGTTCGCCTAGCATGCATCACCACCATGACAACTACAGCGGCCGCCACTGAAATAGATCTGCTCCAAACCCTCGCCGGCCAGTGGGAGGGCACGTCACGCACCTGGTTCGAGCCAGATGTCCTCGCCGACGAGTCCCCCATTCGCGGCCGGCTGCGCCGCGTTGGAGACACCCGGTTCCTTCTGCACGAGTACGAAGGCGCCTTTGGCGGCGAGCCACGCGAAGGCCTCGAGATCGTTGGCGTCAACCTGGACGCACCCGACGGTGCGTTCGTCTCCGCCTGGGTAGATAGCTTCCACATGAGTGGCGACGTCATGCTCTCTCGAGGAGCCGCCGGCCCAGGCGCCTCGCCTGGCTTCGCCGTACTCGGCAGCTACCTCGCCGATCCACGTGATGCCAGCAGCGCTCGCTGGGGCTGGCGCACCCACGTCGAGCTGCGTGATGTGGACCATCTGACCATCACGGCCTACAACGTCATGCCGGACGGCCAGGAAGCCAAAGCCACCGAGACCACCTATACGCGACGCGCGTAGGCGACCGGGTGGAGCAGTATGATCTGCGCCGCGGAGGCGTTGATGACCATCCACACCTGGGGCCTGTTCGAAACCGCTCTCTCTCTAGACGGCGTTGCCGATCCACTGCGTGACGTCACGGTGCGCGGCGAGTTCGTCGCTCCATCCGGCCGCCGCCACTACGCCCCCGGTTTCTGGGACGGAGGCGCCATGTGGAAAGTCCGCTTCGCCCCGGATGAGCCAGGCGCCTGGCGCTACACCGTCCGCGCGGAAGGGGCCGCTCCTCGTGAAGAGGGCGGTCGCTTCGAGTGCGTCCTCTATCACGGTGACAACCCGCTCTACGCACACGGCCACCTCCGCGTATCGGAGGATCGCCGCCGTCTCGTCCACGCGGACGGCACGCCCTTCTTCTTCCTGGGGGACACAGTCTGGAACGGTGCCATGCGCGCCGCCTCGCTCGTGGACTGGCAGGGCTACGTCACCACGCGGCGGGAGCAGGGCTTCAACGCCGCGATGGTCGTCACCACCACCTGGAAGGGCTTGCCCGATGGCGGCCCGGACGGTCCGAGCCACGCCGGCGCGCCGGACCGCGTGGAGTCGGTCAACCCCCACTTCTTCCAGCGCATGGACGCCCACCTGGAACCACTCGTCCAGGCCGGCATCGCCGCGGCGCCGGTGCTGCTGTGGGCCGCCGGCAGCGTCACCGACGCCGACGGCCAGCGCAACCTCAATCCCGGCGCCGGACTGCCGGAAGAGGACGCCATCCTGCTGGCGCGCCACCAGGTCGCCCGCTGGCACGCCCATCCCGTCTTGTTCATCCTCAACGGTGACGGCCGCTACACCGGCGAGCACGCCGCGCGCTGGCATCGCATCGGCGCCGCAGTCTTCGCGGACAACGGAGATCGGGTGCCGGTGGCGCTGCACTGTGGGGGCATCCAGTGGCTCGGCCCTGACTTCGGCGACCAGCCCTGGGTCGACGTGCTCGGCTACCAGAGCGGCCACCGCGGGAACGACGCCGCCTGGGGCTGGCTGGCCGAGGAAGGTCCCGCCTCCGGCTGGCAGGAGACTCCCAAAGCAATCGTCAATCTGGAGCCCTGCTATGAAGCGCACAACCGCATGGAGCAGGCCCGCGCCACCGCCGCGGCGCACGGTCCGGCCGCGGTGGTCTACGATCCCTTCACGCCGCTAGACGTGCGTCGCGCGATGTACTGGTCGCTGCTGGTTGCCCCGACCGCAGGCGTCACGTACGGTGGTCACGGCGTCTGGGGCTGGGACCCCGGCGGCGAGCCACCCATCGCTCACGCCCTCACCGGCGACACGCCGCCCTGGCACGAGGCGCTCCGCCTCCCCGCCGCCGAGCAGTTGCGCCATCTGCGCGCCGCCTTTGAGTCCATCCCCTGGTGGACGCTGCGGCCTGACCAGTCGCTGGTCCGCGCGCAGTCTGGCGCGGTCCTGGATACCATCAAAGCGGCCCGTGACGAAGCCGGGTCGCTCGCCGTGGCGTACCTGCCCAGCGGCGGGACGCTTTCACTCAACGCGAGCCGCCTCGCGCCCGCGCTCGATGTGACCTGGGTCGACCCGCGCACCGGCACGCGCCACGCCGCCGGCACGCTCCCCATTAGCAGAGGTGAGGTGGACCTGGCAGCACCGAGTGACGGCGACTGGCTGCTGATCCTGCACACTGCCTGAGGCAACCGCCCTCGAATACGGAGGAAGGGGATGCGCAAGAGTTGGGGCCTGGTTGAGGCGATTGCCACCCTTCAGCGTCAGCGCGCGTACCATCCCCGCTCAGCGCGCTTGGGCACGTAGTTCGCCAGCGGCAGGTCGTCGTCGGTGCGGATGCTCCAGCGCAGCAGCTCTTCCACCAGCTGCTGCCGCACGTCGCGGTGGGCAGGGTCTTCAAACAGATTGGTCAGCTCGGCCGGGTCACTCTCCACGTCGTACAGCTCGCCGTTGCCCAGCATGTCGTAGGTCAGCTTCCAGCGGCCCATGCGCACCATCTTCACGGTGCCGGACTGTGTGACGGTGTTCAGCTCGTCATAGCGCTGGCCGCCGTACGTGAAGTGCAGCTCCGGGCGCTCGTCCTCGCCGTAATGCAGCCCGCCATACCCTAGCTCTACGTATCCTGATCGGAACTCCGCCGCCGGGTACTCCCCGCCAGTGAGCAGCGGCCAGAGGCTGCGTCCCTGCACCCCATACGGTGTCTCCAACCCCACCGCTTCGCACAGCGTGGGCAGCACGTCCACCAGCGATACGTGATCATCGTGGTTCGCCGGCTGCGTCTCTATGCGGGGGCCGCAGATTATGAATGGGATGCGCGCCAGGCACTCGGGTAGCCCCACGCCCTTGCGCTGCAGGCCGTAGTCACCGGCGTAGTCGCCGTGGTCGGCAGTAAATAGCAGGATGGTGTTCTCCCACAGGCCGCGCGCCTCCAGCTGGCTCACGAAGCGCCGCAGCTGGTCGTCCACCAGGCGCATCATGCCGCAGTAGTTGGCGCGGTAGCGCCGCCAGTGGTCGTCGTAGCCCGGATAAGCGCTCTCGATCATGGCCCGCTCCCAGCGCCACTTCTCGCCCAGCGGACCAGTCTTGCGCTCCAGCGCCTCCGGCCCCGCGATGCGCTCCGGGACCTGGTCCTCCGGAAACAGGCTGAAGTACGGCTCCGGCACTTGGTACGGGTTGTGCGGCTCCGGGAATGACAGCCACAAGAAGAACGGCTGTGACTGCCCGACCGTGCGCTCTCGCTGCTCTTCCTGCTGAGCGGCGCGCGCGTCCGCCGTCGCCGGCACGGGCGCGCCGGTCCTGGTGTTCGGGTCGCTCTCTGGAGGCCCTACCACCAGCGTGTCGATCCAGCCCAGCGCGTCGCGCACGATCCGGTACGGCAGCTGGCACTCCACCGGGAACGGCGTGGGCTCCCGGCTGAAGCTGCCACGGTCGCGCCCCAGCTCGTTCAGCCAGTCGTCGAACGCCGCTTCCTCCGCGGAAAGCTCTGGCGCATCCACCTCTTTGGTGCGCCCGCCGTGCATGTAGGTCACCGCGAAGTCCAGCTCGGCCGGCTTGAGGTGCGAGTGGTTCTTGCCGGAGAGGCCCACCGCGTAGCCCGCCTCACGCAGCAGGTCCACCAGGTCACGCTCGTACAGCGCGTGTTTGATCGCGCTGTTCTGGCGGACCCGGTGCGCCTTGGGGAACCGTCCCGTGAACATGCTGGTACGCGCCGGAGCGCAGATCGGCATCGGCGTGTAGGCCCGCTCGAACCGCGCCCCGCACGCACCCAGCGAATCCAGGAACGGCATGGTGTCCAGCGGAAATCCAGCAGCGCTAGTAAAGTCTGCGCGCTGCTGGTCCGTCATCACGATGACGATGTTCGGTGTTGGCATGACCTTCTTCTATTGTCTCGGGCTGGACTGTACCGGCCTGTTTTAGAGGAGCCGTTACCTTACTTACACGCCATCTCGCCCGAAGCTTGGATCTCCTTCAGGATGGCGTCCACCTTGGTCTTGATGTTGCCTGTCACCGTGCGCGCGTTGGCGCTGTTGTTCCACAGCGCGCCCAGCTCCTCGGTGATGGCGCGCGTGATGTCGTTCCAGCGCACGATGCTCGGGTCGGGGCGTAGGTACTTCGCGCCGTCGGTGAAGACTTTGATGCCCTTGGGCGGCTGAGCCGGGTCGGCGAAGACGGGACTGTTGGCCACGCTCTTGAGTGGCGGCACGATCCCGTTGATGCGCGTGAAGACCTCCACCTGCTCCTTGGTGGAGGCGAACTTGAGCAGCTCCCACGCTTCGTTGATGTTCTTGCCGCCTACCCCGGTGGAGGCCAGCGCCAGGCCGGTGCCGCCGCCGGCACACGCCCAGCGTCCCTTGCTGTTGGTTCCCTTGGGGTGTGGCGCCACGTCCCAGCGCTGCTTCATGTCGCGTCGCACCTGGCCCAGCCAGGGTGGCAGCGTGCTCATGGCCCCCCTACCGTTGAAGAAGCCGTTCAGGTTGGTGCCAGCCTGCGTGTACTGCGGGGGGTCGGGCATCACCCGGTGCTTGAACACCAGGTCCTGCATGAACTGGAATGCCTCCACCGCGGGAGGCTCGTTGAGCAGGCACGTCTTGTTGTCCTTGTCCAGCAGCTCGCCGCCGTTCGCCGCCACCCACACCCACCAGTTGCGGAAGGAGCTATGCGCCGTGAGGTAACCCCACTGCGTACCGCCGCCCGCTTCCTTGGTCAGCCGCCGGGCCGAATCCAGGAAGCGGTCATAGGTCCACGAGGCGTCGTCCCAGTTGGTGGGCGGCGGCTTCACTCCCGCCTGCTCGAAGAGCTCCACGTTGTAGTACAGCTCCTGGTTGGGGAAGTCGAGCGGGTACGCGTACTGCTTGCCACACAGCTGGTAGAGCCCCAGCGCGGTCTCGAAGAAGTCGCCCGTCTCAAACTTGTCACGCCGGGCCAGCGGCCCCAGCTCCTGCAGGCTGCCACGCGCCGCCTTGGTCGTCACGTCGGCGCCGTTGGCGATGTAGAAGATGTCCGGCGGCGTCCCGGCACTGAGCAGCGAGTCCAGCTTGCCGGCCGTGTCCTGGGGTGTGTACATCTGCTCGGTCTTGATCTGCGGGAACTTGGCACTGAACGCTTTGAGCAGCTCAATCCGCGCGTCCGCCTCCGCCTGCTGCCCGCCATGAAAGAAGCTCACCGTGGTGCCGGCGCGCACCCCGGCCGCAGGCGCCGCGCCCGCGCCACCGGCCGCTCCTTCACCGGCGCCGCCTTGCGCGCCGCACGCTGCCAAGAGTGCGCCCGCCATCACCCCTGCGCCCGCGCCGCCGGTACGCATTACTACGCTGCGCCGTGTCATGGTTCCCACGGTGTTCATCGCCGATCCTCCAGTTGGTTGTTGAGTCACTGCTGTCTCCAATCCTCGCCGCCCACGTAATCCGCTCGCCCCGATTATGACCACCCCGCCGGCAGCTTCCTGATGTCCGGCTGTGCGCCGCCCCTGGCCGGCGCCTGCTCGCCGCGGATGGCGTCGTGCGGCCGCGGCGTCGCGTTGGGCACGGGGTGCACCGTCCGGTCGAACGCCTCGATCAGCCCGCGCAGCCGCTCCACCACGTCCGGGTGGTTGCGTGCCAGGTTGTAGCTCTCGCCTGGGTCCATCTCCATGTCGAACAGCTGCGGCATCTCCTTGGTGATGCGCCGCTGGCCGGTGCCGGCGCCCAGGTGCAGCTTCCACTTGCCTGCCCGCACCGCGTTGGGGCTGTCCACCAGGTAATAGAACAGCGCCTCGTGCGGCGATGTCCCTTCGCCGGTGAACAGCGGCCAGGCGTCATGCCCTTCGATGCCCTCCGGCGCGGCGCCACCGGCCAACCCCACGAACGTCGGCAGCATGTCCATGAAGCTGGCCACCTCAGTACAGGTGGAGCCGGCCGGGACCACGCCTGGCCACTGCGCCACGAACGGCATGCGCACGCCGCCCTCGTAGCAGTCGAACTTGCGCCCGCGCAGCCCCGCCGTGCTGCCCTCGAACCACGGCCCGTTATCAGACGTGACGACCACCAGCGTGCGGTCCTCGATGCCGAGCGCGCGCAGCCGCTCCAGCAGCACACCAAGGAAGTGGTCGATGCACTCGATCGTATCGCCGTAGATGCCCGCCGCCGACTTCCCGCGGAACGCCTCCGGCACGTGCAGCGGGATGTGCGGCATGGTGTGCGCCAGGTAGGTGAAGAACGGCCGCTCCGGCGACGTGCGGACGTGTTCTTCCACAAATCCAATCACTTCACGCGTGTAGCGCTCGGTCAGCTGCGCCTGGTCCACCTCGGTCTCGATCACCGCGTCATCCCGGTAGAGGTGCAGCGGCGCCATGTCGTTGCTGTACGGCAGGCCGAAGAACGTGTCGAACCCGTGTCGCGTGGGCAGGTGCTCCGGCCGGCAGCCCAGGTGCCACTTGCCCACCGCCTGCGTCGCGTAGCCCTCGTCCCGCAGCGCCTCTGCCACAGTGCGGAAGCGTGCCTCCAGCCCCGCCGTGTCCTCCGGGAACAACACGCGGGGCAGCCCCACCCGCTGCGGGTACAGACCCGTCAGCAGCGCCGCGCGCGACGGCGTGCAGATCGGCGCCGCCGCGTACATCTGCGTGAAGCGCACACCCCGCGCGGCGATGCCGTCCATCACGGGCGTCTTGACGGCAGTAGACCCGTAGCAGCCCATGTCGCCGTAGCCCATGTCGTCCATCATCACGAAGATGATGTTGGGGCGTGCTGCACCCGCCGTGCCGGCCTCCCGCGCCGCACTACCCGAACCGCTCGTCATGACTCTTACTCTATGTCCAGGAAGAGCGTGGGCGTGACCGGCGTGCTGCCCATGCGCTTGCCGTAGAGGTTGAGCCCGCCGCGCGCGCCGCCCGCCCCTACCTCGAACCGCACCGTCACGGCGCCGTCCTTCGCCTCGCGCACGATGCTTGCTGCCGTGGTGGCGTCCGCCTCAAGCGTGGTGAGGTAGCCGTACGAGCCGAACTCGAAGTCATCCTGCAGGTGGAAGCTCAGCACGCCCCGCGCGTCGGCGGGATCGTCCGCCAGTCGCGACCGTCCCACCACCACGCCGTTGACGCTCACCGCCAGGTCGCTCGGCCGCTTGCGCGCCTCCGTCTGTGGGTAGTCGGTCGGCAGCACGTAGCGGTAGTCCGGCCAGCCCAGGCGACTGCGGGCGTTGCGCGCTCCCGCCTCGAAGCGCATGCGCAGCCCCGTCAGTCGCTCTGGCCGATCGCTAATCTCCGGCGGCAGTGGCACCGTGTACTCCACCCAGCCTGCTCCTGGCCCGCCGAACTTGGCGTGCCCGCGGCCGATGATCGGCTGCGGCCAGCTACTGTCCGTGTACTCCTCCGGCGCGAACCGCACTGCATAGCCGCGCCCGGTGTGCACTACCTCTGGCTCCAGCACGTCCAGTGTGCTGCCCGTGCCCTGTGCCTCCGCTAGTGGCCGAACGTCCACGTTCACGTAGTTGCGCGCCCGCACAGTGCCTGCAGATTCCGTTCGTCCTGAGCCTGTCGAAGGACCCAGATCCACCAGCTCCACCGCCACCGTCGCCAGGCAGACTGCATCCGGCAGCGTCACCTCCACCACGCCCGCATCCACCACACTATAGCGGCGCAGCGTCACCGGCCACTCACCGGACCCAACCTCCAGTTTCTCCCCCATCTGGTCGATCGCCGTGACGCGCCAGCGCAGCACCGGCTCCTGGATCGGCCGCCGGTCCCAGTGGGAGACGAACACCGGCGCGCTGAACGTGCTCCCCGGTGCCACCGTGCGGCAAGGAGGCGCGTCCAACCCCACGAAGTCCGCCCCGTTCAGGTCCGCCACCGTCATCCCCGGCACGAACGCCTCGTACCCAAACTCCTTGTCAGTGCGGTCGTACTCCAGGAAGCCGTTGTGTTCCCACTCCACGTCGGTCAGCTCGGTGTAGAGGTAGCCGCAGATCTTGTCGTGCCGCCTCAGCTCAGACGTGAGGAACTTGAAGCTGTAGCTGATGTCCTTGTCACCCTGGCGCGCGCCCAGGGCGGCGTACTCGCTGTTCAGCAGCGGCTTTGCTGCTTGCCGGTACGCGGCGGCGGTTTCACCCGCGCCGTGCAGGCCGCTCACGTAGTTGAAGGGCGATCCCTCGTACGTCTGCGCCACCACCCGTTCGATGTGCCGCTTCGCCCTGCCGTACTGCGCGATGTAGAAGTGCCACGTGTTGATGTCGCTCACCACGTGGTCGTAGAGGCACGCCGAGTTGTCTTCCACCAGGCGGTGCGGGTCCAGCCGCTTGCACTCGTCATAGCGCTCGCGCACCCACTGCCAGGAGGCCGGCGTCTGGTGCTCCTCCAGCCCCCACGTCTCGTTGAACAGGATCCAGCTGAAGATGCTCGGGTGCGAGTAGTCGCGCTCGAATGCTTCCCGAAAGGTGAGCTCCCAGTTCGCCCGCGCCTTCGGCGTGTAGATGCTCGCGCTCGGGAAGTCGTACATCATCAGCACGCCCAGCTTGTCGCACCAGTAGTAGTAGCGCGGCTCGTTAATCTTGATGTGGCACCTGAGGTAGTTCAGCCCCAGGTCCTTTGCCGCCTGCACGTCCGCCCGGATCGCGTCGTCGGTCGGGTAGGTATGGATGCCGTCCGGGTGAAACGCCTGGTCCAGCGCCCCGCGCAGGTAGATGGGCTCACCATTCAGCAGCACGTACTCGTACGGCTTCCGGTCCCAGCGTCCCGTAGAGATTGACCGCAGCCCAAAGTAGGTGTGGACGGTATCCGCCTCGCTCCCACCCTCCGCTGGTACGAGTGAGACGCTGCACTCGTACAGGTGCGGGTCCTCAGGCGACCAGGCGTGCGCATCGGGCACTCGCACCTCCAGGCGGAGCTCGCTGGTGTCTGTCCCGCTGAGGGATACCGTCTCCTCAACCGCCGGGAATGCGCCGTCCGCCGATTCCACCCTCACCCGGTACGTGCCGCTCTGCCCGTCCTGCCCGCTCTGCGCCCCTGCGGCCTGGATGCTCAGGTCGAATGTCGCGCGCCCTTCTTCTAGATAAGGAGTGACGTGGATCTTGGTCAGGTGCGCCGCTGCGCGGCCCTCCAGCCACACCGTCTGCCAGATACCGCCTGAGTGGGTGTACCACCGGTCGGTCTGCTTGCCGATCGGCGTGTCCGCCGCGCTGGTATCGAGCGCCCGCACCGTCAGCGTTACCGTCTGGCCGGGTCGCACCAAGCGTGAGAGGTCGATCTCGAACGGGGTATAGCCGCCGTCGTGCTCGCCAACGAAGCGGCCGTTGACCCACACCTTGGCATTCCAGTCCACCGCGCCGAAGCACAGCACCGGCCGCAGTTGCCAGCGCGCGCCGGCTGCCGCCGCCGACACCGCCGCATCGCCCGCTGAGGCAAGGCCACCCGCCGGCTGCTCGCCCGCGGCGTCCTTCGTGGCGGTGCTCGTGCCGTCACCGGCGCCTGCCGCACCACCAGACTGCGTAGAGCCGGCTGCACTCGCCGCGCCTGCGGCGCCCGCCTGGGCAGCCGTATGAGTGCCTCCTGCCCCCCAATCCGCCGGTATCGCGAGCGACCGCTGGTACCACGCAACCCCCTTGTAGGTCGTATCTCCAACCCCGGAAAGCGTGCTCTCCCACGGGTACGGCACCAAGATCTCGCCTGCAAATGGATCGGCAATGCCCTGCGAGCTGAGCATAGATGTGCCCAGGTTGGCCGGCCCACCCACCGCCGTCGCTTCGGCGTTGGGGTGGCGCAGCCGGTACCAGCGCGCCTGCTCACCGGCGTCCTGCCGGTCAAAAGCGAACCGCCAGCGGCCATTCAGGTTGATCCATGGCTCGCGACGGAAGATTGGGCGCGGGTGCTCAGGGCGAGGCGTGCTCTCCGGGCTGTGCATACTGGTTGAGCTCTGTATCATCGCTTGCATTGTAACGTTGCAATTCTGTACCGTTCCAGGTAGGAGACTCTAATGACAACAGTGGCAAGCACGCGGCGGAGTATCCTCGGGGGGCTGGCCGGCGCAGGGGCGCTCGCGCTCGCCGCCTGCGGTGTAGGCGGCGACGCCGGTGGGGCGGGCGGTCAGGCGCAGCCGGCCAAGGTCACCCAGGCCACTACGCTCACCTACTGGACCAACCTCAGCGGTGCCGATGGGTCCACCATGAAGGCGCTGGCGGAGCAGTACGCCAAAGAGACGCCACTCGTCACCGTCGAGCAGATCCAGGGCATCAACCCCTACTTCGACAAAGTGCTCTCGGCCGCCGCCGCCGGCACACCACCCGACGTGCTCGGCACGCGCATGCCCTACGTCCCCTTCCTGGCCGAGCAAGGCATCATCGCCGACCTCTCGCAGAAGGAGGTCCAGCAGCTCGGCCTGCGCCCAGAGGACTTCGACGCCAACGTCTGGAAGTCGGGCGAGTGGAAGGGTAAGCGCTTCTCAATCCCCATGGACCTGAACGGCTCCATGCTCTTCTACAACGAAACCGCCGTGCGCGACCTGGGCGGCGACCCCGCCAAGCCCCCTGTCACCTGGCTGGACTGGCAGGACTGGGCCACCCGCCTGACCAAGAACGACGCCCACGGCACCACCTTCGACAACTCCGGCGAAGCGCTGGTCATTGCCTTCATGTCGCACATGCATCAGCAGGGCGGCAAGGTGTTCACCGCGGACGGCAAGAAGGTCGCCTTCAACACACCGCAGGGCGTGGCGGCCATGACGCTGCTGGCGGACGTCTACCAGCGCGCCAAGCACCCCATCGCCTACCCGCAGGGCCAGGGCGCCATCGATTGGTACGAGCAGCGCAAGCTCGCCTCCTGGCTCACAGGTCCATTCACGCTGAACCGCCTGGCCAAGCCCGGCAACCCCGCCTTCGACGACATCCGTATCACCTTACCCGCGCAGTTCGATCCCAAGAAGCCCTCCTGGCTGATGCAGGGCTTCCAGCTCACCATCCCCAAGCAGCCCAAGCCCGACGACGCAAAGCGCACCGCCGCCTTCTCCCTGATCAACTACCTGTTTAACAAGGGCTTTGAGTGGTCGCTCGCCGGCAAGCTGCCGGTCAGCAAGAAGGTGCTTGCCTCCGAGCAATTCCAGAAGAGCACCGATCCCGTGACCAAGCACCTGCGCATGTGGGAGAAGCACCTCCCCAACGCCACGCTGATCGAGTCCCATCCTCGCTGGGTGGATGCCATGAACGCCCTGCACCCCGAGCTCACCAAGGGCGTGCGGAAGGAGCTCTCCGCCCAGTCCGCCATCCAGGAAGCCGAGCGCGCCGCAAACGCCGTCCTGGGTCAGTAGGCGCACACCGACAGTGCTGCAAACCTTCAAGCGCGATTACGCCGCATGAGCAGGCCCAACATCCTGGTCGTGATGACCGACCAGCAGAAGGCCACGTCGCTCGGCCTCTACGGCAACCCGGACGTGCGCACCCCCGCACTGGAGAGCCTGGCTGCTGGCGGGCTGCTCTACCGCCGGGCCTACACGCCCCACCCGCTGTGCGTCCCTGCCCGCGCGTCTTTCTGGACCGGGCGCTATCCCCATCAGCACGGCTCCCGCTCCAACGAGCTCCTGCTGCGCGAGGGCGAAGAGCACGCCGCACGTGCCCTGCACGCGGCTGGCTACGCCCTCGCCCTTATTGGCAAGAACCACTGCTTCCGCCCCGCCGACCTGGGTCTTTTCGAGCATACCTACTCAGCCGGCCACACTGGTCCGCACGGCGCGGAGACCGACCCAGGCGTGGCCCAGGCGCGCGACTTCTTCCGGCGCCACGACTTCCGCCCCCGCACCAGCGCCTACCCCATCGACTACCCGCGCGAGCAGTGCGCCTCCTGGCTCATCGCCGACCGCGTGATCGGTCTACTGGAAGCGCGCGCGTCGGGAGACATCGAGCAGCCGCTCTGCACGTGGATGTCGCTGCCGGACCCCCATCCGCCGTACGCGGCGCCGGAGCCATACGCGTCTTCCTTCGATCCCGCGTCCCTCACGCTGCCGCCATGGTCCGAGGGCGAGCTCGACCACAAGCCCGAGCGCCAGCGCCTATTCCACGCGCTCAGCCGCTTCGGAGACGCTACCGAAGTCGACTTCCGTCGCGCGCTGGCGATGTACTACGCGCAGGTGGCCTTCGCCGACGACTGCCTTGGCCGCGTCCTCGCTGCGCTTGATCGCCTCGACCTGCGTCGGGACACCATCGTCGTGTTTACCAGTGACCACGGCGACTACGCGGGCGAGCACCGCATGATGACTAAGTCCGGCGCCATGTACGACTGCCTGACCCGCGTGCCGCTGGTGGTCTCCTGGCCCGGCACACTCCCCGAAGGCGAGATGCGTGACGATCTGGTTAGCACCATGGACGTCATGCCCACGTTGCTCCAGCTTGCGGGTGTCCCTGCGCCGCCCGCGCTCACCCCCGGCGTGTTCCAAGCGTACGCCCTTCCTGGAGCCGTGGACGGATTCGTTCGCGACGCCGTCTTCGCCGAGTACGGCGCCGGAGGTCCCTTCCTCACCATGGAAGCTGTCACCGGTCGCATCGGCGAGTCGCTGCCGGTTGGTCCTGACAATTCGGGTGGTCCCGGCAGTGAGGGCATGTCCGCTGGGACGAGGCCGCGCCAGGCGCTGCCCGTCCTGCGCGCCCGAGAGTGCGAGGGCCGCCCCAAGATGGTGCGCATGGGTCGCTGGAAGTACGTCTACGACCCCGGCGATCCCGTGGAGGAGCTCTACGACCTCGACGCCGACCCCTGGGAGCTGGCAAACCTCGCTGGTCTGCCCGAGCACGCCGAAACTCGGCGTGCGATGCGCGACCGTCTCCTCGACTGGCTGCTGCGCGCCGAAGACGCCCGCCCCGTGCCGCTCTACTACGACCCCACCACTCTGGCGCCTACTCAGGACCCGCACCACTGGCCATCTGGAAACACACGATGACTCAAGAACAGCGTACGACCGCCCCGACCCGCCCCAACATCCTGGTCATCTGCACCGACCAGCACCGCTTCGATGCGTTGGGCTGCTACGGCAACCCGCACATCCAAACGCCCAACATCGACCGACTCGCCGCCGAAGGCGTCCTCTTCGAGCGCTGCTACACCCCCAACCCGGTCTGCGCCCCCACTCGCGCCAGCATCCTCACCGGCCGCTACCCCAGCGCTCATGGCCTGTGGGCCAACGGCGTGCCGCTGCCAAAGCACGAGCGGTTCTTTACTCGCGCGCTGGCTGATGAAGGCTACGACTGCGGCCTGGTGGGTAAGCTCCACCTGGCCGCCTGCTTCAAAGGCCGCACCGAGCCGCGCTACGACGACGGCTTCTCCTTCTTTAAATGGGCGCACGACCCCACCCACGGCTCCCCTGAGAACGCCTACCATCGCTGGCTGGAGCGCTACCACCCGGACCTGTACGCCAAGGCGTCTTCGCGCGGGTTTGGTCGTGAGGGTCATGATGCCGTCGGCTTCGACACCATGCCCGTCGAGGCGCACTATACCCGCTGGGTGGCCGACGAAACCATCAGCTTCCTGCACGCCCCCTCTCAAGAGCGTATGCGGGAGAAGCCGTTCTTCCTCTGGACCAACTTCTTCGATCCCCACCACCCGTTCGTCGCGCCCCAGGAATACCTGGATCGCTATGACGCGGCGTCACTGCCGCTGCCGGTCGGACGCGAGGGTGAGCTGGCCAACAAGCCCCCCATCCTGTCGGAAGCCTCACGGAAGAGCTACGCCGGCTTCGCCAAGGGCTACGCCGAGTACACGCCCGAGCAGGTCCGTGAGACCGTGCGCGCCTACTACGCCATGGTCAGCTTCATCGACGACGAGGTCGGCCGCATCGTCGCCACACTGGATGACCTGGGCCTGCGCGAGAATACCCTGATCGTCTTCACATCTGATCACGGCGAGATGTTGGGCGACCACCAGCTGATGCTCAAAGGTCCCATGATGTATGAGGGCGCAGTCCACGTACCCATGATCCTCAACTGGCCGGGCACCCTACCCACCGGCCAGCGCCGCTCCGGCTTTGCAAGCCTGGTGGATCTCTGCGCCACCGCCATGGACGCCGCCGGTCTGCCTGACCTCCCCACCAGCCAGGGCAGCAGCCTGCTGCCCGTTGCCAAAGGCGACACGAATGGTCGTGACTACGCAATCTGCGAGTACCGCGACTCCGGCCATCCGTACGACCCACCGGTCCACGTCACCATGCTGCGCCGTGGCCATCACAAGCTTGTCGTCCACCACGGTCGCCCCACCACGGCGCGCGACCGCACCGGCGAGCTGTTCGACCTGCAAGCCGACCCTCACGAGCTCACCAACCTGTGGGACGATCCCGCCTCCCGCGAGCTCCGCACCGACCTCCAGGAGTACCTCCTGGACGCCCTTGTTGCCACCGAAGACCGCTCCCAGCCCCGCGAAGCCTACTGGTAGCCCGTCGAGAGGCTTTCGTCCGCCCTATGCCGACCATAAAGGAAGTCGCCGCCCACGCTGGCGTCTCGCCTAGTACCGTCTCCAACGTCTTCCTCGGACGCGTGCCGGTGCGCGACGAGACCAGGCGGCGCGTGCTCAGCGCCGCGAGCGGGCTCGGGTACCAGCCGGACGGACTGGCCCAGGCGCTGCGCACCGGCCGTACCCGCACCCTCGGGCTGCTGGTCCCCCACATCACTAACCCCACCATCGCCGCCATCGTCAACGGCGCCACCCGCACCGCCCAGGACGCCGGCTACGCCGTCTCGGTCTGCGCCATCGAAAACGACCCGCAGCTCCAGGAAACTTACCTTGACCTGCTACGCCGCGAGCGCGTCGCCGCCGTGATTGCCCAACCCGCCGGCGAAGATCCCGAACCGTACGCCGCACTGCAGCGCGCCGGCGCCTCACTCATCTTCATGGACCGGCGTCCCTGTGGCATCATGGCGGATTACGTCACCCCCGACTACCGCACCGCCATGCGCGAGGCCGTGCGCCACCTGATCGAAACCGGCCGCCATCGCATCGCGCTGCTCACCGGCCCCACCTGGATCGACTCCACGCGCGAGCGCATCGCAGGCTACGAAGCCGCCCATATTGAGGCCGGACTTCCAATCGACGAAGAGCTAATCGCCACCCCCGACCGCCGCCCCGGCGCCACGCCCACAGCATCCATCACCGCACTCCTGCGCAAGTGGCGCGCACCCCTCAACGCAGCCGGCGGCAGCTGCCTGGATGCCGTCATCGCCGGCAGCGCTGACGTCACGCTCATCACACTGGCCTGCTTGCACGACCTCGGCATCCGTGTACCGGACGACGTGGCGCTGGTGGGCACCGGCCAGGTGGACTGGGCCCGCTTCGTGGCGCCGCCCCTATCCATGATCGAGATCGACGGCGGCGAGATCGGCCGCCGCGCCGTCACGCTCGCCCTCGCCCGAATCCACGACTCCGAGTCGGCGGCTGATCCGCGGCCACCTGAAGCCATCGTGCTCCCGGCCACGTTCGCTCTGCGCGCATCCTCGGCGCCAGCGTCCGCAGCCGGATAAACAAGCGTTCTTAGGCCGAGCAGGTGCCAACTACCCCCCGCGCGGCGATACCAGCTCGGCAGGGCTAACCGCTGCCCCTTCCGGGAGTGGGATGGGCCCGTCCAGCAGCGGGTCGGCGGTGTCGCGCATCCAGCGCTCCAATCGCGTGCGCATCTCGTTCAGCACCGCGCCGTGGCGGTCGTCCCAGACCAGGTTGGCACGCTCCTGCGGGTCGAACACCAGGTCGTAGAGTTGTTCGGGCGCCGTGTCCAGGTCGCTCCAGCCGTGGCGTAGCCACACGTCTTTGGAGAGGCCGTCGTCGCAGTTGGCCAGCAGCGGCTTCCCAAAGTGGTCGTAGCGCCGGATGTACTTCCAGCGCGCCGTGCGCACGCTGCGCTGCGGCTCGTACGGCACGTGGTAATTCACCTCCGCGAATACCGCCTCATGCAGCTCCGGCACCTCACCGCTCGCCAGCGGCAGCAGGCTCTTGCCCTGCAGCCAGTCCGGGTGCGCGATGCCTGCCACGTCGCACACAGTGGGGAACACGTCCAAGTGCGTCACCATCGCGTCTGCAACCTGCCCGCTACGCAGCGCCGTCTGGCTGGCCGGCCCGCGTACGATCAGCAGCACCCCCGTGCCATGATCCGTCAAGTTGCACTTCATCTGCGGGAAGGCGATCCCGTGATCGGTGGTAAGGATCACCAGCGTGTCATCGGCCAGCCCGTGTTGGTCCAGCGCACCCAGGATCTGCCCAATGGCGGCGTCCAGTACGCGTGCGCTTGCCTTGAAGTCAGCCATGTCCTTGCGCGTCTCCGCCGTGTCCGGGAGCACAGGAGGAGGCAGGCAATAGCGCGCGTCCTCCGAGGCACTCTGCGTTGGGTCCGCATCGTGGAACACCCGGTGGGTTTCGGTGAACCCAACATCCAGGAAGAAGGGCTGTGACCGGTCGCCGGCAGCGTGCTCGCGCAGGAAGTCCAGCGCCGCCGGCAGCACGTGCTTCGCCGTGCGGCTAGCCAGCTGCGGCACGCGCTCGTAGCCCGTCTTGCCCGGATCGCTCTTCACCACGTGCTGCACCCCCAGCAGCGTGGTGGAGTAGCCGTTGTTCCTCAGCGTCCACGCGAGGTGGCGCTCCGGGTGCTGCAGCTCGAACCCTCGGTGCGCCAACCCCAGCTGGCCGCATGAGTGCGGATATTGCCCCGTGAGCAGCGCCGCGCGGCTCGGCGAGCACGTGGGCCCCGCGCAGAAGTTTTGCCGGAACAGTACCCCCTCCTCAGCCAGCCGCTGATAGGCCGGGGTCGGGACCGCATGCCCGTACGGCTGCACGTACCGCCCGGTGTCGTGTGAGTGCAAGTAGAGAACGTTTGGACGTGTCATTGCACCCAACCGTACACCCCAGAAGCGCGGTGGCGCCCGCCTGTAGACGGCACCGACAGCACACCGGGAGACTAGCGCCTGCTTAACCGAGCCCGTTCACGCCCCTTGTGGTCTGCGGCGGTTCTCCGGCTCCGGTTCGATAGTCACTCCCTCGAACTCGACGAGCTCCCAGCCGTCTCGATGCCCTTCCGGGGTGAACCACAGCCGCACGTAGCCTGCTTGCGCGCGCGGCAGTGAGAGCGCCAGCGTCTGCCCGTCCGGTCCCTTTTCCGTCACGGCGAACGAATGGTGATGGCCCGTGAGGCAAAGCTGCGGGCGCGTGCGCCGCACCACGCCGGCCAGCGCGGGGATGCCCATCATCCCGATCCGCCCCGGCGCCTGTCCCCTGAATGACTCGTGCATCAGCAGTATCGACAGGTCATCAAACTTGTCAAGCGCCGCTACGTCCTCCACGTTGAAGTGGCGCACCCGGTCACCCAAGAACGGCTTCGGTTTGTCGAACCACGTCGGTGCAAAGTTCCCGGGGATGCCCGCCACGCGTATCGCCGTTTCCGGCACCACGTACTCATCTCCCGGTAGCAGCAAGTGCCGCAGGAAGGAGCGCCCCGGCGCGCGGTGCGCGCCGATGCGGGGGCGGCGCCGGGTGCTGGCGCCCTGCGGGTCGTCCCACAAGCCCAGCGCGTGCCAGTGTTCGTGGTTGCCGTGCACCCACACCAGGGGCAGCGGCAGCTCGTCGAGCAGCGCTGGGTCGTCGTCCGGTTTCTTGTCTCGGCCTGCCTTGCCTGCGGTCAGGTCGCCCACCTGCAGGAGCGCGCGCGCTTCCGGCTCGCGCCGCGCCACCTCAAACAGCGGCGCGAAGTCGCCGTGCGTATCGCCCACGCCCAGAAGGAGCACACGCTTCGAGCCTCCCGGCGACTCACCCGCATGCCGCGGCCCACCCCCCTCGCTCATGCGGGTAAGTATGCGGTTTTGCCAGTGTGCAGGCTCAGCCTCGCCAAACGCCGCCATCAGTGGGCGGCCCTCACGTCGGCCTTGCCGGTTTTAGTGTGCCGAAACGTCTACTAAATAGGAGGGGGTTCGCTATCGATACTTGTGTGGGCTGGCCTGGCGAGGCGGCAGCCGCCACATCGCGCCGTGTGGCTCGGCTCACAAAGAGTCACAAAAAGTCACAAGGGATCACAAGAATCCCGCCCTGACCTCTCGCGGGCCCAAGCCATCTTTTCCACTGTCGCCCGTCCGCGTCCCACTCGCAGCGCCGGATCGGCACTCATGGCATGGGATACTGGGGAACGTGTGGTCTACGCTGTGGACGGATGTGCAGTACGTCCTGGGACTGGCGCTTGGGGCGTTCACCCTGTCCGCGGTGGCGTGCGTGCTGCTCAGTCTTCTGACCCGGCTTGCTCGGTCAGTCGTGAGACGCCGGCAACCAGCGGCACCGCCGACGTCACCGCCAGGCAGACCCCGGCCATCGCCAGCGGCGGCAGCTGAATCGAGTTCGCTGTAATGAGCAAGACGATGCCGGAGCAGAGTCCGGCCGCAGCCAGCCAGAGTGGGAACATGGCGGATCGCATAGAAGGCGGTGGGGATGCTTGGGGTACTGGGCGTGCCGAGGGTACAGGCGCTGATGCTGCTCCTGAAACAGAGCCTGTCTTCGCACAGGATACCGGCGTGGCCGGCGGAGCCACCGCCGCCGTCGTGGGTAAAGGTGACCGGGCTCCCGGCGTGCCTTCAGCGGAACCGGCCGGCGGCAGCGGCGTCACGGCCACGCTTTCGGAGGGGGTCCGCACGCGGCTCTACCACATCGACCACGCCCCGTGTGACGCTCACCTGGCCAACTGGCCTTCCCTGTGCCAGGACGACGAGAACTTGCTGTGGGTGGACCTCAGCGCACCGGAAGATGCGCTGCTGGACGAGGTGGTGGCGCTGCTCAGTGTGGACCCGCGGGCAGCGCGCATCGTGCGCAGCACCAACGGCCGCCCGGTGGTGCGCACCTTCCGCGACCACTACGCCGTGACCGCCTACTCGGTAGACGTGGACGAGACGGGGCAGATCCCGCGCATGACCGTGACCGAGATCACCGCAGTGGCCGGCCGCAACTACCTGCTGACCGTGCACAACCGGCCGCTGCCGTTCCTGCAGGAGCTGGAGGAGCGCACCGCCGCCAACCCGCTGCTGGGCCGGCTCGACTCGTCGTACTTGCTGTACGTGCTCCTAGATACGCTTGTCGCCGACTACTCGCGCGAGTTCGAGGAGGTGGAGGACGAGGTGGAGCAACTGGAAGAGCGGCTGCTGCGCGAGCCGGGGCGTGCCGCGCTGGACGACGTGATGGTGATGAAGCGCCACATCCACACCGTGCGGCGCATCCTAGGCCCCCACCGCCAGGCGTTCAGCGCGCTGGTGGCGCCCGACTCACCCGTGCCGGCGCCACAGGTGGAGACCTACTTCCGCGATCTGGTCCAGCACCTGGATACCCTCAGCGAGCGGTTGGAGCACGCGCGCGACACCGTCACGGGGTCGTACAACCTGTACATCTCCAACATCAGCCATCGCACCAACCAGGAGCTGCGCGTGCTGACCTTCCTCTCCGCGGTGCTGCTGCCCATGACGGTGATCACCGGCGTCTTTGGCACCAACTTCAAGATGGCGGAGTACGAGTTCTTCGAGGGCTTCTACGCCATGCTGATCGGCATGGGGCTGCTTACCATCGGTCTCCTGTCGTATTTCCGCTGGCGCAAGTGGCTTTGACGAGTAGGCAGTAGGCGGTAGGCAGAAGATAACGCGGAGTGCGGGAAAGGCCAGAAGCGGATGGACTTGATGGCGTTTATGGCGCACAGCGGCGCGGTGATGCTGGTGATCGCGTTTCTGGCGGTCGCTATTGGTGTGACGCTGGTGATGACGACGCAGTCGAGCGGTCGCTAGCCTCGCGCGTCCCGCCTACGCTGCTCATCTCATCCTGCCCGCCTGCCGGCAGCAGGCGCACCAGTGCCACGCGCATGCCGTCCAGCGCCTCCACACGCAACGTGCGCCCTGAAACCGCGATCTCGTCGCCCTCCACCGGGATGCGCCCCAACCTGGCCATGAACAGGCCGCCAACTGTCTCCACGTCCTCGTGGTCAGACTCGTCGAAGCGCACGCCAGCCGCTTCCTCCAGCTCCTCCAGACGCATCAGGCCATCCAGCACGGCCGAGCCGTCGGCGGTGACGGCGAGCTGCGCTTCCTCGGCCGCGGCCGCCGCCGAGCCAAGCTCCGGGCGCAGCGGACCGACGAGTGCCTCCACCAGGTCTTCAAGCGTGAGGATGCCGGCGGTGCCGCCGTACTCGTCGATTACCACAGCGTAGTAGCGGCCGGTGGCGCGCATCTCGTCCAGCAAGTCGTCCGCCGCCTTGCTCTCCGGCGTCACCATCGGTGGCCGCAGGATGGCGCGCAGGTCGAAGGGCCGCTGCGCGCCTCCCAGTCCCGCCCCGACCTGGACCGACTGCCCAGGCTGGCCCGGCTGCAGCGCGTGGTTCGGCTGGTTCGCCTGGCGCAGGGCGCGGTAGAAGTCGGGCACGTACAGCACGCCCACGATGTGGTCCAGCGATTCCTCGTAGACCGGCATGCGCGTGTGGGTGCTGGCGTCCACGCGCGTGCAGAGCGTTTCCATGTCCAGATCCACCGAGAGGGCATCTACCTCCGTGCGCGGCGTCATCAGCGCGCCCGCAGAGAGGTCGGCGAACGAGAACGCGCGCGTCGCGATACGCGCTTCAGACGCTTCCACCACGCCGGCCTCGCGGCTGCCAGTGACCAGCAGCCGCAGCTCCTCCACCGTGTGGACCTGCTCGTGGCCCGTCGCCGCCTCCAGACCCAGCAGACGCAGCAGCCCGTTGGTGAGATTCATCAGCGCGGCGGTGGGCCAGCGGAACAGGAACTCAAAGAACTGCAGCGGCCGCGCAATGAGCAACGTGGTCACCTCCGGCTTCTGCAGCGCAAAGCCCTTGGGCGCCTGCTCGCCGACGATGATGTGCAGTGACGTGACGATGGTGAGCGCCACGACGGTGGCCACCGCGTGCGCCACCGCCTCGGCGGCGAACGTGCCGATCAGGTTCACCAGCGGCGGCTCGATCAGGTGCGCCAGCGCCGGCTCGCCGATCCAGCCCAGCAGGAGCGAGGCAATGGTGATGCCCAGCTGGCACGCCGCGATGAACGTGTTCATGTGCTGGACCATGTGCACCGCGGTCCCTGCCGTCCGGTTGCCGTTCTGGGCTAGCGTCTCCAGCCGGCTGCGGCGTACCGCGACGATGGCAAATTCGGCCGCCACGAAGAAGCCGTTGGCGGCGAGCAGCACGGCCACCGCCGCAAGACCGACGGCGGGGGGCAGATCGTTCACCGAGCCAGTGTAGCGGCCGCGCGCGCTATGCGCCGCTCATGAAGATGAGGATGTAGAGCAGTAATCCGTAGATCACCGTCATGGCGGCGGCGTCCAGGTTGGACAGCGTGTGGTCTTCTTCTATGTACTCCAGCAGCACATAGAAGAGCGGGAACATCAGCAGCACCAGCATGGTCGTCTGGAAGTTGATCAGGATGGCGAACTGCGCCGCGTCAGCGCCGCCGGCGACACCGAACAGGCCGATAACGATCAGCGAGAACGGCCATAGGAAGAACATCACCTGGGTGATGCCCCCAAAGACGTTGGAGAGCGCGATACCCAGCTCACCCTTTCGGTGAGCTTTGAAGACGATGACATACTCCGAGATGCCTGCGAAGAACGCCAGGCCGATGGCGGTGGGCACGCTGGGCAGCTTGAAGGCGTTGATAGCAGTATCCGCAAACCCGGAGATGGCCTCGCCACCAAGCACGGCGCCTACGATACCGAGCACGAACAGACCGATGATGCCGCCCCAGCCCGTCGGTAGGTTCCGCGTGTGCGGGTCGGCAGGCTGTTCGTCCTCCGGTCCGCGTGCGAAGTGGCGGATGAGCGAGAAGTTGTAATACCCGAAGATGATTAGCAGCCCAATCCCGATGACGAACAGGTCGGTACCGGCCAGCTCCGTCTTGTGGGTCTCACCGCGCAGCCCCAGCATCGCCAGCCCTAGCACCGCCGCGATGCCCGCGGCAGCGATCAGCACTTCGCCACCCGCCTTAGTGATGGCGCGCGGCATTACGAAGCACCCCTCCTGGCTCTTGGGCAGGAAGAACGAGTAAATCGAGAAGGCGAGCGAGTTATTGAAGATGGTCACCAGCGGCACGGTGAAGGCGACCATCGGCTCCACCGACACCAGCAGCGCGATCACCACGAATTCCGGGAGCGTGGCAAGCAGCGACCCCACCGTGCCGGCGACGAAGCCGTCCCACTTGAAGCGCGCGCCAAAGCGCTCCACCGACTGCACCAGCGCCTCGCACGCCCCCTGGATGATCAGCAGGCCGGTCAACAGTTCGAACAGCGCCGCGATGAGCCGCTCCGGCGTGATCCCGGTATCGTGCGCCTCAGCCGCCGGTCCCAACACCACGTGGCGCAGCTGGAGCGCCGCCCAGAAGATGAACCCCAGCGCCATGAGACTGCCCCAGCCGGGAACGGCCCGGTACCACGGCACCGGCCTCGCAGCGTCCGGGGCCGGTACGGGTGGGGTGCCACCCGAAAGCGCAACCATGAAAGCTCCTCCAACGCGGGCGGCGCGGCCAGATCGTTCGGCCTTCTGAAACACTGCGCCGCCGGCACTATACGTCCGCAGCGGAAAAAATGCACAGACCCCGCCTGGTTGCCTGGCGGCGGTACGCCCGCGATGCCCGCCCGGTACGCTTGGTCGGGCGAAACGTGGGACCGGGCTATGAGTGAGCAAGACCAGCGGCGCGCGACCATGACCGGCGAAGCGCCCGACGCGGACCAGGTGCGCGACGCCCTAGAAGCCGCCATGGAGACCACGCCCGATGGCGGCGGCCGCGGCCGCATCACCGCCATCGCCGACGAGACGCTGCCAAGCGTGCTCGCCGAAGCCATCGCCGACCTGCACGGGGACGAGCTGCGCACCGTACTCGCGGCGCTGGGCATCGACCGCGCTGCCGACGTGGTCTCTGAGCTCGACCCCGAAGAAGCGGTGGACGTGCTCCAGCAGCTGCCCGACGCGACCGCCGCCGACGTGCTGGAGGCGATGGACCCCGACGAGGCCGCCGACGTGGTGGGCGAGCTGCGCGAGGAAGACGCGCCGGCCGCCGAGCGGCTGCTCCAGGAGATGGAGGCCGACGAGGCCGCCGACGTCCGGCAGCTGCTGACCTACGCTGAGGACACCGCCGGCGGCATCATGACCACCGACTATCTGGCGGTGCCGGCGTCGGTGACGGTGCAGCAGGCTATCCAGCTGGTGCGCGCGCCGGGCGAAGACGAGCTGCCGCCTGAGTCGGTTTCCTATCTGTACGTGACCGACGACGACGGCCGGCTGGTGGGGGTGGTGCCGTGGCACCGCCTGGTGCGCGCCGGCGAGCGCGTGCCCATCCGCGCGCTGTGCGAGCCGCAGACCATCACCGTGCCGGCCAGCGCCGACCAGGAGGCGGTGGCGCAGGTGGTGCACGAGCACCGCCTGATCGCCGTGCCGGTGCTGGACGCCGACGAGCGGCTGGTGGGCATCGTCACCGCCGACGACGTGGCTGACGTGGTGGAGGAAGAGACCACCGAGGACATCGAGCGGCTGGGTGGCTCCCAGCCGCTGGACGAGCCGTACCTGCGCGCCGGGCCGTTCACGCTGGCGCGCAAGCGCGCCGGCTGGCTGCTGCTGCTCTTCCTGGGCGCCACCTACACCGGCACCGTGCTGAGCCACTTCCAAGACGAGCTGGACAAGGTGGTGGCGCTGACCTTCTTCATCCCGCTCCTGATCGGCACCGGCGGCAACGTGGGGTCGCAGACCGTCATGACCGTGATCCGCGCCATGGCCGTCGGTGAGGTGGAGTTCCGCGACATCTTCCGCGTGTGGCGCAAGGAAGCCGGCACTGCCGGGATCCTGGGCGTGCTGATCGCCGCCGCCGGCGCGCTGCGCGCCTGGCTGCTCGGCGTGGACAACAGCATCATCCTCACCGTGGCGATCACCGCCGGCGTGATCGTCATGTGGTCTGCCACCGTCGCCGCCGTGCTCCCGCTCCTCCTGCGCCGCGTCCGCGTGGACCCCGCCGTCGTCTCCGCCCCCCTCATCACCACCCTTGTGGACGGGACCGGGCTCTTCCTGTATCTAGAGATCGCACGCTACCTGCTGGATCTATAGCCCTGCGCCTCCCTTACCCTGTGCTCCGGGAGCCCACCAGGGTAGCATCGTCCGACGCCGGAGCAATATAGGAGCTTCTTGGATATATCTATGGACTAGACGAGCCTGGCAGTCGGTGATAGCGTGGTGGCCATGCGGAATACACGCGGTGTCTGGCGGCCGACTGCCGCTCTGTTCTTGTCACTGGTTGCCGCCATAGTACCGCCCCTCCTGGTCGAGCCGGTGCGTGCCCAGGAAGATGAGTCGCTTACCGCAGACGGCGCGTCCGAAATCTCGGTCGTTGCCGCGTTCACTGCCGCGCGCAACGCCGGTGCCGTTGACGTGGCGCTCTCCCTACTCGCGCCGGACGCGGCACTTGGCGTCGTCGAGTGGGGTGCGCCCGTCACCCGTGGCTCGGCCCAGCTGTGGCTGCGACAGCAGGCCGGCATGGGTGTGCGGGTCGAGCCGACGCGCTTCTGGGTCGAGGGCGACACTGTTAGGTACGCCTTCCGGCTGACTGACCGCTCCGCCGCGGCCGCAGGGTTGCCGCCGCTGGAAGGCACCGCCGTCGCCGTCGTGCGCGGCGCCAGGATCGCCTCCTTGATCGAGCCCACTGAGCCTGCGTCCCGGCAGCGCCGCAGTGCAGCCGTCCAGGTCATCGCCGACGCGATGGCAACACAGGCCGCCGCCAAAGCAGCCCAGGCCACCGTCACGGCAGCTGCGTCCGATGCGGGCTCGCCGAGTACCCATCTGCAGGGTGGCCAGTCCACGCCGGCAGGAATTGCAACCGCCGGAATCGCGCTTCTGGGCGCGGTTGTCCTCACGCTCCGCGCAAGAGCTCGATAGAAACCTGGTAGCCGGGCGTGACCGTGCCGCTGCTCGATCGTGTCCCGCAGGGCCACAGCCACCCGCGGCCCGCCGGCCTCCCCTCAGAGCGGTGCCGCCACCTCCCCCGGTGTACCCGCTTTGCGTCCGCGGACGTGTAGCTCCTCGACAATGCGCTGTGCAATCTCTTCCGCACTTGCAGCGGACGAGTCGATCACGAGGTCATAGTGCGACCGGTCGGTGGGGTTGAACCCATACAGGTCGCGGTAGCGCCGCGTCTCGGACGCTTCGCGTTCGGCGTTCTCGCGTCGTACCTCGTCCACGTCCGCGCGGCCCTCTCGCCTGGCCACCCGCTGCGCCGCCACCTCCGGTCGCACCGCCAGGAGCACGCGCAGCGCGGGCACACCCGCACGCGCCGCGTGCCAAGCGCTGAGCCGCGCGTCCAGCACGACGTCCCCGGTGCGGGCGCTCTCGATCATGCGCCGGTCGAGCTCCTCGTCAACCTCCGGGCGACCTTCGGCGAAGCGGCTGAACGCCACCACATCCATCCCCTGCTCCGCCGCAAGACCGCGAAACACCAGGCCCGCGTACACGTGCGTTGCGCCGAGCCTCGCGGCGAGCAGCCGGCACAGGGTGGTCGTCCCCGATCCAGGCCCGCCCGCCACCGCGATCATCATGCCTCCCTCACCATAGCGCCGGCTGCACCGGTCGTGCCATGTGCATCACCCCCAGCAACCGCGATCGCTGCGGGAACCCAACTGCTAATCGGGCTACCCTGACGCTTGTTTCGGCGTACGACCCGCTCGTGTCTGCTTTGTCTTGATCCGCACTTCGGCGCAGTCGACTGCCGCGCGTGCAGCGGTTTCCGCTCCGCACGTGTGCATACCGTATTGCAATCGCCGAGCGAGCGTAACGCCATTGTCGGGCGGACGGCACAGAGCCTGCAGGAGGCGCGCGGGAGTGAGTGTGTCTTTCGACTATAGTTCAAGGCAAAGTCAACATCAGGTATTGGCGCCGCGTCCATCACAAAGGCGCGGCGCCGGGCGCTCGGAGGACGAGCGCCTGGAGCTTCTGTCGCACGTCCCGCTGTTCAGTGGTCTTGGCGAAGAAGCGCTGCGCCCGCTGGCGGCGGCATCTTCGGTGGTCCGCTTCCGGCCGGGAGAGTTGGTGGTGCGCCAGGGTGAGCCCGGTGACAGTATCTTCGCCATCGTGCGCGGTAGGGTGGAGGTGCGGGTGGCGTCAGACCACGCCGAAGGGGCCACAGCAGCCACAGGGGCCACAGGCCGCGCGGGTGATGTGCATACAGACGTGGTGGTCTCCTGGTTGACGCCCGGCGATACCGTAGGCGAGCTGGCGCTGCTGGATGGCCAACCGCGCTCCGCGTCGTGCGTGGCGCTGACGCCGACCACGTGCCTGCGCCTGGACCGGGACGCCTTCCGCGCCGCGCTCCAGCGCCACTGGTCGCTCGCCGACGCGCTGCTCCAAGTCTGCGCGCAGCGCCTGCGCACCGCGGACGCGGTGATCGCCGCCCAGGCGCATGACGCTCTGACCGGCGTGAACAACCGCAAGACGCTGGAAGACCTCTACCGGCGCGAAGCATCGCGCGCGCGCCGCGCCCGCCAGCGAGACGCCGCTCTGCGCCCGCTGGGCGTGTTGTTCGCGGACGTGGACCGCTTCAAGACGATCAATGACACGCACGGACACCACGTCGGCGACGAGGTGCTGCGCAGCGTAGCCGCCACGCTGACCCGCGCGGGGCGCGACACGGACCTGGTGGGGCGCTACGGCGGCGACGAGTTCGTCATGCTGCTGCCGGAAGCCGGGACCGAGGGAACAGAGGTGGTCGCCGGCCGCATCCGCGCTGTGCTGGACACCGAGCCACCGGGACCGGTGCCGTTCACGCTCAGCCTCGGCATGGCCGTGGTGGACCCTAAGCAGCCGCCACCACTCGAGGCGATTCTCGCCCAGGCCGACCGTGGAATGTATGCCGACAAGGGGCGGCTGGCCGGAGTGGCGGCACGCTGACATCCGCTCGTCAATTTGCTACGCCGCGCGCATCGTCCCCAGCGCAAAGATGAGCGCCACGAGCAGCAGGCGATATACCACGAACACCATCAGCGAGTAGCGGCGCAGGTAGCGCAGCAGCACCCGGATGGCGAAGATGCCCACTACGAACGAGGTCAACACCCCCAGCACAAACGCCAGCTGTTCGTCGGCGGGTATGCCGGTTTCCACGAGGTCTTTAAGTTTGAGGATGCCCGCGGCGCCGGTCACCGGCGCCGCCAGCAAGAACGAGTAGCGCGCCGCCGCCTCGCGCGTCAGCCCCAGGAACAGCCCCGCGCTGATGGTGATGCCGGAGCGTGAGACTCCCGGCGCCAGCGCCACCGCCTGCGCCAGCCCCACCACCAGCGCACGCCGCCAGGTCACCGCGTCCAGCTCCCGCACGCGCCGGCTCAGCCTATCGGCGGCGAAGATCACCAGCGTGGCTATCAGCATCACCGCGGCGATCAGCCGCGGGTCACGCAGCGACTGCTCGATCACATCGTCGAACAGGATGCCCGCGATGGCCGCCGGGATGGTGCCGATGACAATGCCGATCCCCAGTCGCCGGTCCAGCGCACGCCGGTCCTCGACGCCGAGCGGGTCCGACACCTCGGACGCCTCCGACGCGCTGCCACCGAGCGGCCGGCGCGTGCCTGGCAGCCAGGCCGTTGCCAGGCCCCACCAGTCCTTCCAGAAATAGAGCAGCAGCGCTGCCAGCGTGCCCATGTGCAGCGCCACGTCGAAGGTGAGTCCCTGGTCCTCCCACCCCAGCAGCCAGGGCGCCACGATCAGGTGCGCCGAGCTGGAGATGGGCAGTGGCTCGGCCAGTCCCTGGACGATCCCCAGGACCACGCCACGCAGAGGGTCCACGCTACAGCCAGCGCTTCCGGCGGAAGTAGATGAAGAGCGACCCGGAGGACAGCGCCATCATCGCCAGTGCGAAGGGATACCCGAACTCCCACTTGAGCTCGGGCATGTTCTCGAAATTCATGCCATAGATACCGGCGATCAGCGTCGGCACCACTAGGATCACCGTCAGCGAGGTGAGCGTCTTCATCACCTGATTTAGGTTGTTGTTGACCAGCGAGAGATACGACTCCAGCGCGTGGTGAGTGATGCGGAAGTGTACTTGGAGAGTGGCCCCATAGCTGACGTACTGGGATTGTTGCAGGCGGCGTAGGGCGATACGACTGCGAGGGCTATAAGGTGGAAGAGATGACACAGCGCAACGCGGCCGCTACCGAGCACATGGCGCGGCTCAAGCCTCTGGCCGATGGTGTCTACCGACTCATCTGTGGGCGACCCTACGAGTGCCCTGGCCCCCTCGGCTTCACCCGCGATGAGCGAGTATGGTCCGGCGAAAGAAGCACACCCGACCCGGACCCAGCACACGAAGCACTCGTACAGAGGGTGATGGCCAGGCTGCCTGCCAGCCGCTGGACCGTGTGGCACCCGTGGGGGCTCCGCTGGGACCCGGACGCTATGTTCCGCATCCTTCGTGTCATCAAACCGGCGCGAAACGCAGACCATCGCCCGACAGGACGGAGGCGAGGGAGAGACAACCGGCCCACGCCTGAGCCGCTGCTTAGGGAGCTGATACGGGAGAACGCAACGCGGTACGTTGACGTAGGCGGGGCGGTGGACGAAGTGGAGGAGGTGGATGAGGACAGGCTTCACCGAGAGGCGCTGCCTCATGCTGAGCGCCACACGGTCTTCGGACTGCCCGAACGCGGCGAGTGGGCACCGGAGCTGCCGACGCTAATCGTCTGCCCGGCGTGCGGGCACCTGAACCGCGTATGTGCGCCGCAGGGGAGCTAACACTCCCGCTCTTGCTTTATCGATGTGGCTGCGGCTACACTGTAGTGACGGCTCCGCGTGAGCCGCAGCAACTGCATAACCGGCGATACACGCTCTTTCATCCGAGCCCCTTAGCAGTCCTGAGTGACGGCACGGGAACGGCCAGGAAAGGGCGTGTTGCGTTATGGCCGAGTCCCCAAAGCCGCCGGTACTTGTCACTCTTGCGTTTGACCCCGCCGTTATGGCCGCCCGTGGGCGGCTCGGCGCACTGGTCACCCACTCCCGCCACGACAGCCGTGAACTAACACGGTCGGCACGTGAGGCATTCTGGGCTCGCTTTCTCCGCGAGGTCGATCCAGACAACGAACTCCCAGAGGACGAACGGGAGCGCCGCGCCGGCGCCGCGCGGCGGACGTACTACGCCGGCCTAGCCGCGCGCCGCCGCGGGCAGGCGCGGAGGCGCACGGTGTGCGCATGAGCGCCTCCGCGCCTGCGTCCAACCAGCCCGACGCCGCACGCCGCTTGATCGAAGTATTGCGCCGCACGCTGCTCGCCCAGGAGCTGGAGCAGATGCGTGCCGAGCGCCAGAACCGCGAGGCCCAGCCTCAGAGGAACGCCGCGTAGCGCGGGGAAAGGAAAACCCGCGCCATCGCAGGGTGCCACCCCTCCGGCGCGGGTCCAGACATGATGATTGTACGACAGAAGACCACTCACCACCTCGTTTCCGCGGGCCAGCGCCGGCGCCTGTTCTGGCGTGCCGACGGCGAGCTGCATCCCTGCCAGCACTGCTACGAGCGTATCTACTTCCATCGTCGCTCCAAGACGTGGCGCGACGATGACGGACGGAAGCACACCCACCCGCCGCTGCCGGCGGAGTGGCACTGATTCCGCTCAGCAGCGGCCGCGCGTCCGGCGGTACGGGCATGGTGGGCGGCGTGACCACCATGGCGCCGAGTCTGAACGGTCAGGCTACGCGCCCCGACGTGCGCTGCATGAACCCCGGCTGCGCGGTGACGGACTACGTCATCCACGGCGAGTGGGTTGCCTTCTTTCCGTGCGGCCACAACTTCCCGGTCGCCAGTTACGGCCAGCTCAAAGCAGAAGCCGCGGCCATCCGCGCCGCTGCACCGCCGTCGCCACCACCACTGCCAGCGGCGCCCATACACGTCCCAGCAAGACACGGGGATCTTTCGTTTAATTCGTTTAATTCGTCCGGCGAAACCGCTGACACGTGGCCGGCGCCGCTGGCAAAAGAGGCGTTCCACGGGCTGGCCGGCGACGTGGTGCGGGCCGTCGAGGACCACTCTGAGGCAGACCCGGCGGCGGTACTGTTCCAGACCCTGGCCGCGTTCGCCAGCGCGGCTGGTCCCAGTCCCCATACGATGGTGGGACCGACCCGGCACGGTGTCCGGCTGTTCGTCGCGATCGTGGGCAAGACGGCGCGTGCGCGCAAGGGGGACTCCTGGCAGTTTCCTGCGGCGCTGTTCCGTCAGGCGGACGCTGATTGGTTCGCGGCGTGCGTCACCACCGGCCTCTCGACGGGTGAGGGGCTGATAAGCGCCGTACGCGACGCTACCGACGCAGACGTGAGCGAACCGCCTGACCGGCGGGTGCTGGCGGTGGAAACCGAGCTCGGGCGCACGCTGCGCGTAATGGCGCGCGAGGGGAATACGCTCAGCGCGGTACTACGCGATTGCTGGGACGGCCGCGACCTTCGGGTGATGACGCGCGGCGCGCCGCTGCGCGCCACCGGCGCCCACGTGGGTGCCATCGGCCACATCACCGCCACCGAGCTCAAGCGCGAGCTCGCCTCAAACGAGGCGAGCAATGGCTTTAGCAACAGGTGGTTGTGGTGCTGTGCCCAGCGGTCCAAGCTGCTGCCGGACCCCGAGCCGGTGCCGCCGGCGGTGGTGGGCGCCCTGGCGCAGCGGCTGCGGCATGCACTCGAGCGGGCGCGGCTGACGTTGGGCGTACAGCGCGACGAGGAGACGCGCGAGGCATGGACGGCACTCTACCCACTCTTGACGGAAGAGCGCGACGGGCTGGCTGGCGACGTACTGGCGCGCAGCGAGGCCCAGGTGCTGCGCCTGTCGATGCTGTACGCGCTGCTGGACGAGTCCAGGCTCATCCGCCGCGAGCACCTAGCGGCGGCGCTGGCGTGCTGGGACTACTGCACCGCCAGCGTGATGCACCTGTTTGGCGATGCGTCCGGCGACGCAGTGGCAGACGACATCCTGCGCCAACTGGTGACGGCTGGCGAGCTTACGCGGACGGACATTTCTGGCCGGCTGGGGCGGAACGTGAAGGCCGAACGCATCCGCCTGGCGCTCGATGCGCTGGAACGGAGCGGCCAGGCCACCCGACGCAAAGAGAACACTGGCGGCGCCCCAGCCGAACTGTGGAAGGCCACCGGCAGGCCCAAGCGGGCAGCAGTTCCGCTCCTCTCCAGGCTAACGAAACAAACGAATTTGACGAATTAAGGCAATGAGAAGACGGCAGGCGTCATTAGTCCGGCGAGGCGCGACGGTGTATGGCCGCCGTGCAGAGCCGACCACACGGAGAGGAACTAAGCCGTGCTGACGAGCAGCGAACACCAGGCCGTGCAGCGCACCAGGAAGGCGAACCGCAACGCTGCCGCGCGGGAGCGGCGCGGCAGCCTGAGCCGGCGCCTCCGGGACGTGACCGTCATCGACGCCACCCTGGCGGGCGAGGCCGTGCTGGTGGCGGTATCGCATGCAGACCCGCACCGGGCGGCGGGTGCCCAGGGCTGGCGTCCTCAGTCGTCCCCGCCCGAGCGGGAGCGGCGCCACGCGGCGGCAGCGAACGACATCACCAGCAGCAGGAAGATCGCGACGGCGAGCATCAACAGGGGATCCACGGTGCTCCCGTCCGCACCAGGCGTGCCGCGGGGGAGCGTTTGATGCCGCGGACGTGCACCGTGTGCGCCCATCCCGAGCGCGGCGCGATCGACAAGGCGCTGGCCTCGGGTGAGCCGGCGATAGTCGTGGCTGGACGCTATTTGACGCTTCACCAGAGAGCCGTGCAGCGCCACAAGGACGAGCACCTTCCCCTGCGGCTGGTGAAGGCCGCCGAGCAAGAAGACGTGCGGCAGGCCCTGGACGTGGTGCAGCAGCTCAGGGCCATCAACGCCGCCAGCCTCCAGGTGCTCAAGGACGCGCGGGAAGCGGGGCAGGGCGGCCTCGCGCTGGCGGCGGTGGACCGCATCCAGCGGCAGATAGAGCTGCAGGCGAAGCTGCTGGGCGATCTGGACGAGCGGCCACAGATCAACGTGCTGGTGTCGCCGGAATGGCACCAGGTGCGCGGTCTGCTGCTCACCACGCTCCAGCCCTACCCGGACGCCCGCGCGGCGGTAGCTGGCGCCCTGGTGACTCTGGATTCGAGAAATGGGCATGCTGACTAGCTGGTGGCGCGCAGTGACGCGCTGGCGCTCAGGCAGCCAACATGGCATGCGGCCCACGCGCCGCGGGGCCTCCTCGGGCGAGTCCCACCTCAAAGACATGATCCGGCGCCAGCCGCGCGACGCGCGCGGCGGCAAGCACGGATTCCTCAGAGGGCGCGACGAGGACGCAGAGCACCTTGTTCCTACCGGCAGCCGCGCGCAGCACTCGCACGTCTTCGACCACCCCGTCGAGTGCTGCTCCGAACGCCCATGCCAGCCGCTGCGCCCGCTCCGGGGGCAGGGTGTGCACCCCTGGCAGGCGGAAATCAACAACATACTCACGCGGGGCCGCGTCGTACATATCGTTACCCGATATACGGCCGGCGCTGAGGTGCGGATGTGATGCTCGCCACCGACTTGGCGGCGGCCCTTGACCCGGTGACGTTCTCGGGCCGCGCCGGCCTGGAGCCTGACCCGTGGCAGGTGGACGTGCTCCGTTCGACGGCGCCGCGCATGCTCTTGAACTGCTGCCGGCAGTCGGGCAAGTCCACCACAACCGCCGTGCTGGCGATGCACACCGCGCTCTACCAGCCCGGCTCGCTCACGCTGCTACTCAGCCCCACGGAGCGCCAGAGCAAGGAGCTCTTCCGCAAGGTGCTGGACACGTACCGGGCCATCGACCGACCAGCGCCGCCCGAGAGCGAGACCACCCTCTGGCTGGAACTGGCGAACGGGAGCCGCATCGTCGCGCTCCCCGGCAAGGAGGGCACAGTGCGCGGCTTCAGCGGCGTGGATCTCCTTGTAATTGACGAGGCTAGCCGGGTGCATGGCGACCTGTACGCCAGCGTGCGGCCCATGCTCGCTGTCAGCGGCGGGCGCCTGGCGGCGCTCTCGACCCCTTACGGCAATCGGGGCTGGTGGTATGAGGCGTGGCGCTCTGAGCACGCCTGGGAACGCTACGAGGTGCCGGCCACCAAGTGCCCCCGGATTAGCGCCGCCTTCCTCGCCGAAGAGCGCGAGAACCTGGGCGAGTGGTGGTACCGCCAGGAGTACTTCTGCGAGTTCCTGGACGCGGAGAGCGCCGCGTTCCGCAAGCAGGACATCGACGCCGCATTCAAGGAAGAGGTGGAAGCATGGGCACTGTGACCGTGGGCGTGGACATCGGCCAGAAGCGCGACCCCACCGCGATCGCAGTGGTGGAGCTCGACCAGCGCACCCCTACTGATGACCATCACCTCGCACGCCACCTGGAGCGGCTGCCGCTGATGACCAGCTACCCCGACGTGGCCAAACGCATCCTGGAAGTGGCGCGCGGCGTGAGGGAACGCACCCGCGTAGCGCCTCACCTGTACCTCGACGCCACCGGAGTCGGCACCCCCGTGGTGGACGTGCTCAGGGACGCCGGCTACCCCGGCGGCATCACGGCCTGCTATTTCACCCACGGGGACCGCCGCACCCAGGAGGGCAGCCAGGTGAGCATTGGCAAGGCGTGGCTCGTCTCCCGCCTCCAGGTGCTCTTGCAGTCCCAGCGCCTGCACCTCCCCATCACAGCCGAGGCGCAGGCACTCGCCAGGGAGCTGCAGGACTACGAAATCAAGATTGACCAGCACGCCAACGACACCTATGGCGCCTTCAAGGTAGGCACCCATGACGACCTGGTGACGGCGCTCGGCCTCGCCATCCAGCCAAAGCGACCCAGTGCACGGCTGGTCACTTGGTAGCAGCGCGCAATTCGACACCACACACGAAAGGACACCCCACTATGAGCACCATCACTGAAGACCGGGACCGCCGCAATCGTGCGCGGAGCTTCCGCGTCGATGAACGCCTCGAGCAACTGGCCCGCCTCCAGAAGACCAACCGGGCCACCTTCGACCAGCAGGTCACCGCCAAGGATCGCATCAGCCTTGGTCTGTACGCAGCCCAGAAAGCGGCCCACGCGGCCACCCAGGAAGGCACGAACCAATGACGACCGCAACACCGCCCACAGTGGCCGAACTTCAGGCACGCCTCGTAGTCGGCGAGCCGGCCAGCATCGCCGACTACGCCGCAGCACGGGACGCCGCCGAGTTCGCCGTCGTCCAGGCGGCAGCAGCAGCGGAAGCGGCCGAGGCCGCCGCCGAACGCGAGCGCCAGGCTGAGTTAGAGGCCGTGCGCCAGGAGCTCTCCACCCTTGCCACCACTGCGCCGGCCAAGGCAGACCGCCTTGCTAAGCGCGCCGGCGCGGCGCTGCGGGAGCTGCTCGAAGAATTCGAGATTCAGCGCAACGCCATCGCCAACGCTGAGGAGCGCACCAGGGCGCTTGGCTCGTGGGCAGTTGACAAAGTCGAGCCAGGCTATCGGGACGGCCGCGGCGCCGGCCTGCGCATCGGTGACACGATTGCCTACCGGCCGCGGCCCGAGCTGGCGCTACACCGACTATGCGCCGCGGCGCTCGAGGCGTCTGGGAGCCGGGTCAGCCTGCACGGGTGGAGCCCCCAGGACTGACGGACATCTTCAGCCCGCGCCAACTCCCACCGGCGCCGCACCTCGCGGGCGGCGGGTCTGTCTCCCGGCAGGCCCGCCGCCGGGCGCTCTCCCTGACCCCCTCAGCCCGCGCCGGCCTCGTCCACCCGGCGCTCACCCACCGTGAGAGCGGCGGCCCTGTTTGAGTCCGGCAGGGCCGCCGCTGGGCGCCTCACCATCGCGGCTAAAGTGTCCCGGCGTGAGAAGCCCGCCAAGAACGGCTAGCCAGAATGCTGGTTGCGGCGCTGTGCCCCAGACTCTATAGTGCGAGTACGTCATGGTGCGTCAAGACGATCTGCCTGCGTTCACGCTGGAGCAAGCCGCCCGGTTATCTGGCCTTTCGGCGCGGCAGGCCCTGTACTGGGCGCGGACTCATGTGTTTGAACCGCAGTACACGGACAACAACACGCGCAGTCCGTACAGCCGTATCTACTCCTTCCGGGACGTAGTGGGGCTGCGGACGCTTGCCAAGCTCAGGAAGCAGGTTTCACTACAGGCCCTGCGCGCCATCAGCGCATGGTTCAAGGAGCGGTATGAAAGTCCTTGGGCAAGCCTTCGGTTCTACGTCATCGGACGCGAAGTGATCTTCGATGAGCCTGACACGGGGCTGCACGTTGCGCCCCTTCGCGGGCAGTATCTCCTGCCCGTTGAGCTAGAGCCCATCGCCCGCGAGACTCAAGCGGCCGTAGTACAGCTGCGCCAGCGCGCGCCTGATGACATCGGCCAGGTCGCCCGCCACCGATATGTGCTGCAGAACGACTGGGTGGTTAAGGGCACGCGCGTACCGACCCGTGGCATCTGGAACTTCCACGATGCCGGGTATGACACCGCCGCCATCATCCGCGAGTACCCCACCCTCAAGCCAGCCGACGTGCAGGCGGCAATCCGGCACGAGCAACTCTTGCGCGAGCAACTCGCAAGCTGAGCGGCGGTGACGCCGCATGCTGCTGCTCATCGACGAGAACGTGCCCCACGCGGTCGCGCAAGTCTTCGCAGCACGCGGGCATGAAATCCGCTTCGTCACAGAGGAACTGATGCCTGGGACGCCCGATCCGGTGATCGCCGCCCGCGGCAACGTGGCCGAGGCCATTGTCGTCACTTGGAACCATAAGGACTTCAAGAGGGTGGCTGCGCGCGTCTCTGAGCCTGGCAAACGGCTCCTTCGCGGCCTCGGCCGCATCAGCTTCCGATGCAGTGAGCCAGAGGGCCGGAAGCGGGCGCTAGAGGTCATGGACTACATCGAAATGCACTACGAAATCGCCCAGAGGCGCCGGGACAAGCGTCTACTGATCGAGGTCACGGGCACGACGTTCATCGTGCGCTAGCCGAGTGATGCCTCGCCCGCTCGGTGGAGCGTTGCCACGCCAGCCGCAGCACCCGCCATCAGCGGCTAAGGCACCTCCGGCACTTTGTCCGGGCGAGGCTTCAGCGCCATCGCCAGCGCCTCCAGCACCGGGCGCTTCGGCCGGCCTGATGTCACGCGGTGCCGGCATGAGGCATAGTGACTGGCGTGACTGAACGCGAGCTGATGAACCTGCGGGCGCGGGCCGAGGGCGGGGAGCGGGACGCCGTCGATCAGTTGGTGGAGCTGGCCGGCGAGCGGGGCGACCTCGCGGAGCTGCGCCGCCTCGCGGACGACGGCAGCAGCGACGCCGTCGATGTGCTCGTCGAGCTGGCGGCCGAGCGCGGCGACGTGGAGGAGCTGCGCCGCCTTGCGGCTGGTGGCAGTAGCGACGCCGCCGACGTGCTCACTGAACTGGCCGAGGACCAGGACCAGGACCAGGACCAGGAAACCCCGCGGTTAGAGGGTGTGGGAAGCGGCTAGCCATGCTGCATAGGGGCGCCGCCCCTCTCGGAACAGCGCCCCTAGTCATCAGAACAGCCGCGCCGCGGGACTCAGAACCACTCCTCCAGGGGAGAAACGGACGTGGCGGGCTCGTCTGCGAGCCGCCACGCCGCGAGCTGGTGCCACCGCGCCACCAGCTGCTCCCGTAGGTGACGCAGCTGGTGGCGGCTCGCGCCGCGCGCCCGCGCCTCCAGATACTCCCGCCGGGCCGCGCGGAACTCGGCGTACAGCCACTCGTACTCCACCCGACGCCAGAGTTCCGCGAGCGTGCCGCCGTCCTGCATGCCGACTAAACCCCATCCTACGGCCCGGCGGTGGAGTTCCCGTTGAGGCGGCCCCAGTACGACTCAGGGCGGCGCGTGTGGTGGAGGAACGGAGTCGCGGCGCGGGTGCCTCCAGTGGCCGCCCCAATCACCACGACTGCTCAACGATTCGGCAACGGGACTGGCACGCCCCGGCGGATGCTCTCTATAGGATCCGCGAGGCACCGGGGGCGCCATCGGGTGTCAGACAGTTCTCATCCAAGAAAGAAACGTTCCATGAAGAATGCATACACGCGGCCGACCCTCCTGGTGTACGGCCGCCTCGACGCGCTGACGCTCGGCCAGGGCGGCTCGCTGCCCGACTTCGAGGGCAACGTGGTGGTCAACAATACGTGCCCCACCGGCACATTCGTCGAGGACGGCCAGACTCGCACGCGGGTCGGCTGCCTCAACGCGCCCGCAACCGGCTCCTAGCCGGGTCAGGACCGCACCGTCCGCTCACAGCGCAGAACGCCCCGCTTCTCGGCGGGGCGTTCTGCTGTCTGGCGGCTGAGGTGGGAGGTGACGCCGTCATCCAGCGGGAATGTTCCTGGAACGCCCCCGTCTTATTGTTCCCTCAGGTGGCGCGTGTCACCTTTCTTCCCGGCCACAGGCGGCCGGATCCTGTGCACACGAGGGACTCCCAAATGGAACGCGACGAACGGCGCTTGAACCCGCAATACCTGTTGCTGCAGATCCAGGCCACGTTGGTGGAGCGCCAAACGCTGCTGACCGGAGCGGACACGCCCGCGGCCCAGGACCGCGTCAACGCGCTCGGCCTGAGCCTAGCGCAGCTGATGGATCAGGTCGTGGAGGTCCGGCCGCCGGCGGCGCTGCTAGAGAATAAGGCGACGGCGCTGGGCGAGTTCGACCGCTTCCTCAACCGTAGCTACACCCAGCGCCGCGCAGCCTGACCACTCCACCGCCTCCACCTCCGGTGCGGCGATCGCTAGCAGGGCAGCCACCTGCTCACGGGCGTATCCCCCGCCAACAGCTGGAGCACTAGCAACTCGCCGCCACTGAGCTGGGCGTCGGCCGACGGTGTGGGCGGCACGAATGACACGGGTTCTGTTATGGACACCGGCAAACAATACTCACACCCGTAACTTTGCTATAGGCATGGCCGTTTAGTACTACCCGGCGACACTCACTGTGAGCCTGGCACGGTTGGTGCCCGGCTCGGCGCGTGGAGTCCGAGGGCTGCATCCTGGTGGTGGAGGACTCACGGGAGGTCCGCGAGTTCCTGGTGATGCTGCTGGCGGGCGAGGGGCGCGCCATGCTGGCCGCCCGCAGCGGGGCCAAGGCACTGGAGCGGCTGCGGCACCACCGGCCGCGCTTGATCCTGCTGAACTACGGCCTGGGCGACATGACCGCCGCCGACGTGGCGGCGGCATACCACCGGCTGCCACCGCCGCACGCCCCTATCGTGCTGACCACCGGCGGTCCTGATGCGGCCCAGCTCGCGGCCGAAATCGGCGCCGCGGACTGGCTGGTCAAGCCGTTCGACCTGGACGACCTCGCCGCCCTGGTGGCACGCTACGCCCCCTGACGCCGAGGCGGGGCGTTCTGCTGTCTGGCGGCTAAGGTGGGATGCTACTAGTACCGCGGCGCATCCCGGGGGATCAAGCCGCGCTCGCGGGCGGCGGCGATGGCCTCCGCCACGTCCCCGGCGCCGAGCGTGCGCAGCACGGACGCCAGAAGGTCGGCCACCGCCGCCTCGCCACCGAGCAGGTCGGCGACCTGCTCGCGCGAGTACCGGCGCGAGAGGAGCAGCGGCACCAGCAGCTCGTGCGCGGGGAGCCGGCCGACAGTTCCGACCGCGGCGCCGGCGGTGGAGGGGATGGGGATGGCCATGCGGCCGTCCTTTCCGAGACTCTTCGGAAGTGGACGGGACCACGCGGTGAGGAGCACGCCCCACCGTCCGCCATGCTGCCACGCCGGCCGTCGCGCCGCCGATGGTTAGAGCCTACCCCATGACCCGGCATCCCGCAAACGGCTCGGCAGTGTTGATGCCGCCGCTGTGTGCTGTCCGGCGGCAGAGGCGGGACTCAGGTGGCGCGTGTGGTGGAGAAACGGGAGTGAAACTGCAGGAGCGCCTCACGCCGCCGGCCGCTGGCACGGAAGGTGTCACTAGCGTCGCGCATGGCCGCTATACGTCCCGAGAGAGCAGCGGCCGGCGCGGCGCCGGCCCACACCTGCGCGGGGTGCGGGACACCGCTCCGCTCGCGCGTGCCGCAGGGGCGGCGGACGTTCGCGCGCGTCCGGTTGTGCCGCCTGTGTGCCGCCAAACGGTCTATGCAAGTGGAGGCGG
>CADCTC010000082.1 GCA_902805635.1 uncultured Chloroflexota bacterium | reverse complement strand
GGGGCCCGCGGCGCGCGGTGGAGGCGGCGGCGGCGCTGTCGTAGGCGTAGGTGCCGGTGATGTCCGACGGCATCAGGTCCGGGGTGAACTGGATGCGCGCGAAGCGCTGGATTTCGCCACCACCGTCGGAGCCACCGTCATCGGAGCCGGGATCGGAGGCGCCGGCATTTGTTCCGACGGCCCCGGCCACTGCGCCCTCAGCCTGGGCGCCGCTGCCGGGTGAGGAGGTGTCTTCGGCGAGCAGCTGGGCGAGGACGCGCGCCATGAGGGTCTTGGCGGTGCCGGGCACGCCCTCCACCAGCACGTTGCCATTGACCAGCAGGGCGACGAGCAGGAAGCGGAAGGTCTCGTCGGTCCCCACCAGCACGCCGCGGGCGCGCTCGGCGGCGGCTTCGTAGAAGTCTTTGGGGGTCAGGGAGGGCAGGGGAGGGAGGGGAGTCACAGTGGTGGCTCTAGGCGGTCATGGTGAGGGTACCGGACCAGCGGCCGGCGACCTCACCCTGCGCTTCGCGCTGTCCCTCTCCACTGAGTGGAGAGGGGACTCCTGGGGCGGAGCAGCTGGAGCCAGTGTTCTTCACGACGCTATTTGTGGAGCTGGCCTGGTGCGGGCCCCTTCGGCCAGGAGTGCTTCGGCGTGTCGGACGGCTTCCGTGAGCTGGCGCTCTGAACGGGCGGCTTCAATGTCCGCGATGGCGGCGGCGAAGCGCGTGGCGGCGTGGAGCGGGATGCCGTAGCGGGCGAGCGCGTCTGGGTCAAGCGGGCCGGCCTGGGTGACGGGGGCATCTGTGCCGACGATGCGGGCGACGCGGCGACGGTAGTGGCGGGCGTAGTGGGCGCGCACGTAGCCGAGCTGGCGGGAACGCCGGTAGAGACCGGCCAGCGCCTGAACGTGCTCGTACATGGTGCGGCTCATGGCGCCGCCACCGGCAGCGGCATCTTCCAGGGCTGCAGAGGATGCAGGGGCACCGCGGGCGTGGGGTGAGCCGGCAGTAGGAGTGGCGCTGGCTGTACTTCCAGGGCGTGCTGTCCTGCCGGGGGAGACAGCGCGCAGAGGTGGGCCGGGGCGGCGGCCGGAGAGCAACAAGTACAGAAAGATGAGCGCGGTACCGTAGACGGCGGCGCTGCCGATGGAGGTGCCTAGCACCCAGCGGTAGATGCGCTGCTCCATCGAAGCTTCGCCGTCGCTCTCGCCGGCGGCGCCGGCGGCGCCGGGCAGGGTGCGGTGGACTTCGTCGAAGAGCACGACGGGCCTGTCCTGGGGTGCGACGGGGCCGCGCGGCGCGGCGCCGAGACGGTCGGTCAGCAGGCCGTGCAGAAAGCGGGCGGTGTCGGGATCGCGCAGCCCCTCATTGGTGAACAGGCGTGCGGGGGTGAAGACCACCAGCCTGCCTTGCTGGTAGGGCTTGCTCGCCGCCAGCCATTCGCCGCCGGGCGCCAGCAGCTCCGGCTGCAGGCCATCGCCGGGGAGGATGTGGCGGCGCGCTTCCACCTGGAGGAGCAGGCCCTGGGCGGCAGGTGGGCCGCCGGTGCCGGCACCAGGCCTTGACGGCGGGGGTGATGCCAGCATGTCCGTACGGCCGCCGTCGAACGAGGCGAAGCGCACGCCGAGCTGGCTGGCGTAGTTCTCCAGCGCGGGGGAGTCGCCGGCCAGCAGCAGGGTGCCGCGGCGCTCGGGCACGGCATCGAAGAGGGGGCGGGTGGTGGGCAGCACAGGGAACTGGGGCTGGATCACCAGCAGCACATCCGGGCGGCCGCGCAGCACGCTCTGCGGGTCTTCTAGGCGCTCCGGCCGGGCACCCACGGCTTCCAGCCACAGGTAGAGGGCGCGGGTGCCGGAGGCGGCGGAGGAATAGCTGCTTCCCGGTGGGAGGTCTTCTTCCGGCTGGCCCCGCAGCCAGGCCAGCACGGCTAGCAGCAGCAGAACCGCCAGCACGTACATGGCGGCTTGCAGGCGCTGCCTCATGCAGCGGCTCCGGTGGCTCCGGCGGCAGTGCCGGGAGGAGCAGCGGGGGAGGCAGGCGTTGTGGGTCCTGGGCCCGCGCCTGGGCCCGCGGGGGCGCCTCCTGGGCCGTCCGTCGCAGTGGAGTTGCCTGTGGTGAGGGCGAGTGTGCGGGCGCGCTCCACCAGGGCGCGCAGGTCGCGGAAGGCGGTTTCATCTATGGTGGCGCCGCCGTAGCGGAGGCCGTCATACCGCTGGACCACGGCGGCGAAGGCGGCGCCGGCGCCGGGACGGGCGTGCGCCAGGCGCTGCGCGTGTTCGACGTTGGTCCAGGCGTCCTGGACGGAGAGGACGTGGCGTTCTTCCAGCGCGTAGAGCGCGGCGAGGTAGAGCGCGCGTACGGCGTCCTCCAGCTGTCCGGCGCGGGCGAGGGCGTCCGCCTGCGTCCAGAGGCGGTCCGACCGCTCGCGGCGGCGCGCTGTCTCGTAGGTGCCGGCCGCGGCCTGGGTAACCATGTGGCCGCGCACGGTGCGCGCCAGGAAGACGATGCCGGCGAGCAGGACCAGCACGGCCAGGGCGAGCAGCGCCAGGTCTCGCCAGAGCAAATGGCCCTGCACCGCCTGCTGAACGGGGGCGGTGAGCCAGGCCCACAGATCTACCAGCAAGTCCCAGAGGACGTCCCAAAAGGTATCCCAGAAGCCACCGCGCTCGCGGGGGGCGAACTCCGGGCGCGCCAGGATGGTTCGCAGCGTCTCCAGGGCGCGCGCCTCGTCCATGCGGGTGGTCTGGCGCTAGAGCTGGGAACCGAGCGCGTCGCGCTCCAGACCACCCAGGCGTTCTGAGAGGTCGGCGCCTTCACGGCGGTTGCGGAGGTCGTTGAAGAGGAGGGTGAGGGCAACCATGGGCACCCCGCCGAAGAGGACAAGACCGAGCTGCTGGACGGCGACGTTGATGCTGTTGACGATGCCGAGCACCCAGCTGGGGTTGCGCGCGTTTTCCGAGTTGCCGACCATGGCGCCGACGGCGACGATGGCGCCGACGATGGTAGCGATGATGCTGGGGATGGACTGGAGCATGCTGACGATGAGGCTGAGCACGGTGAGGGCGCCGAAGACGTAGAACCAGTGGCCGCGAGTGAGGCCGGCGCTGCGGCGGAGCGCCTGGACCGGCCCGGCGCGCTCGAAGAGGATGGCGTGCAGCGCCAGTGTCCAGCGGTAGCCGAAGTAGAGGGGCAGGCCGAAGGGGGTGGCGAGGATGACGAGCCAGCAGAGCCACGGCCGGCGAGCGCGTGGGTTGCCCCACCAGACCAGTATGCCGACCAGCGCCACGAGGCCGCCCAGGATGCCGAACAGCCCGAGGACGAAGAGGGGTACCGAGAGCAGGATGAGGCCGAAGCCGAGCAGGATTCCTAAGAGGGCGAAGACGAAGAGCATGGGGGTGGCGCGGAGGCCGCGCATGTAGGCCGCGAGCGCCGGTGGGCGGGCGCCGCGCATCTCGCCATCTGTGATGACGGCGACGGCGGCGAATGAGGGGATCAGGAGCAGGCCGGTGAGCAGGGCAACCAGGATGGCGCTAGAGTAGACGGTGCCGAAGGTGCGGAACAGCTCGCTGGGATCTTCGGCGGCGGCGGTGCTGGCTTCGCTGAGGGAGACCATGGCGCCGGTCATCCACTGGGTGAGGACGAGCAGGAGGATGGTGTTGGGGATGGCGGCGAGCGCCATGGGCACCAGCAGGGGGCGCCAGGCGGCCTTGTAGATGCGGAACGTCTCATCCAGGACCGGACCGAACCCTAGTGGCCGCTGGTAGCGCGGCAGCAAGGGCGCCGTCTCCGGCACCTGGGCGGGCGCGTCCAGTGTGCCGGTATTCGCGCGCACCCATGCATCGTCTGTCGTGGGCCTGGGCGGCGGTGTTGTCTCTCTGAAGTCCATGGCGTGAGCCCTTCGTCTCGCTCTGGTCTTACGCAGCGTACCCGCTCCCGGTGCCGCACGGCCAGGAAAGAGGTCAGGCACCTGAGTCCCATACCGCAACTCCTCCACCGCCTCCTTTACGGCGGCCTCTGAGGCCGCCGTAAAGGCTCGTGCCTCCGGCCCGGGAGGATCCTGATGGGAAGGTTCCCATTTTGCATATTAGATAACCCATTGAACAGGGGTGGCGGGGGGTGAGGAGGCCCCACTGCAGGCCGCAGCCTGAGCACGGGAGGCACCTTTTGGCAGTTTTCGGGCAGGGACTGGCGCAAACTGTCACTGAAAGTGGACAGTGACGCGATGGTGGCAGCCACTGGTCACGATGGCTGCCACGGCGCGTCAGAACCCTGGAGACAAGAACTCACATGAAATGGTCGCAGCGGTTTGCGTACCTGGCGTGCAGCCTGAGCATCGGGGTGTTCAGCTCGTTCAATAACTTCACGCTGTCTTTGTGGCTGTCCACCTTCACCACGTCGTATTTCCTGATCAGCTTGATGGGGAATACGCGTTCGTTCGAGGGGGCGTTGATCTCGCCTGCCACGGGGGCGTGGTCAGACCGCACGTGGCTGGGGTGGTTGGGACGGCGGCGGCCGTTCATCCTGGTGGGGGGGCTGAGCTCGGCGCTGCTGCTGGCGGCGACACCGCACATCGCGCGGTTGCCGCTGCCGGTGGACCTGGCGGAGGTGGGCTGGCTACCGGCGGACGTGGGGACGCTGGCGCCGGCCATCCTGGCGATCTTCCTGTTCACGATGGCGTTCAACGTGATGGACGACATCCACAGCGCGCTGATGGTGGACCTGACGCCGCCGGGGGCGGAGCGGAACTGGCTGTCTTCGCTCAAGGTGGTGACCAACATGGCGGGGCAGGCGGGCATCCTGATCCTGGGCGCCTTCCTGTGGCACGACGGCGTGCCGGACTCGGCGTTCCTGGTCACGGGCGGCATCATGGCGGCGGGCGTGTTGTCCACGGTGCTGGGGGTACGTGAGCCGGCGCCGGGCGCTGCCGTGAGCGATGCGTCGGTGCGATCAGAGAGTGGGCAAGACAGTGGTGAGCGGGCGACGTTGGGGACGTTCTGGACGCACTACCGGGGGGCGATGGTGTTTTGCCTGGTGTGGTTCGCGTACTGGTTCGGAGTGAACGCGGTGCTGCCTTTGGTGTCTTTGTACACGCGGGACATCCTGGGGGCGAGCGTGGGGGAGGCGCAGCTGCTGCCGGCGGTGCTGCTGCTGAGCACGACGCTGTTCGCGGCGCCGATGGCCATGCTGGGGACGCGATATGGCAAGCGGCGGGTCTTCAGCGCGGGGCTGGCGGTGATGGGGGTGGCGGCGCTGACGGGGCTGGTGATCACTACCAAGGAAATGGGCGCGGTGGTGTTCCTGCTGGCGGGGGTGGGCAACGCGGCGAGCATGGTGCTGCACCTGCCACTGATGGCGGACCTGGTGCCGCGGCGCCACATGGGGGCCGCGGCGGGCATCCTGGCGGCGAGCGCGTCGATCGCGGCGCCGCTGGCGAGCGCCATGGCGGGCGGGCTTTCGGATACGTTTGGGCCGCGGGTGATCTTCGCCATGATGGCGGTCTTCACGGGGCTGGCGCTGGTGCTGATGCTGGGGGTGCGCCGGCAGGCTGAGCCGGCGGGGGAGCGGCTGGCGATGGCGACGCCGCAGGCCCAGCCGGTGTAAGGGCTACTGGGAGAGGTCCTCCAGGACGCGGAGCATGCCCATCAGGTAGCCGGTCTGGTAGGCGCGGCTCTTGGGGGCCCAGCCTTCGTCGCCGACCATGTGGGGGGCGTGGTCGTCGATGATAGCGCCGGTGAAGCGAACCTCTTTGAGGGCGCGCATCACCGCCGTTACGTCAAGAATGCCTTCACCGGGGAAGCACTCGCGGAACTTGCCGGCGGTGCCCTGCACGTCGCGGAAGTGGACGTAGAAGAGCTTGCCGCGTTCGCCGAAGTGGCGGATGCCGTTGAGCGCGTAGTCGGTGCCGCCCATCTCAGTCCAGCAGCCGATGCAGAACAGCAGGCCCCAATTGGGGCTGTCCACGATCTCGGAGGCGCGCTTGAAGCCTTCGAAGCTGCTCATAATGCGGGCAACGCCGCCCACGTCGTGGCCGGGCGGGTCGTCCGGATGGAGGGCGAGCTTGACGCCGGCTTCTTCCGCCACGGGGATAACGCGCGTGATGAAGTACTCGTAGGTCTGCCACATCTCTTCGGCGGTGTAGGCGCGGCCGTGGCTGAGCGGCAGGTCCTTGGCCAGTTCGGCATCGAAGGCGGTGACGCGGGCGCCGCCGCGCCCTGCTATAGTGCCGGTGCGGTAGACGCGGTTGGGGCGCCAGTTGTAGGCCAGGATGGGGATGCCGGCGCGGCCCATGTTTCGGATGGTGTTCTGGTAGTTCTCTATCTCGCGGTCGCGGCCCGGGAGCCCCAGCCGGATCTCGTCGAAGCGGTCGAGCGGCGTGTGCTGGATGGCTTCCCAGCGCAGGTCGAACGATTCGATCCGCTCGCGCAGGCGGGCCAGGTCGTCGTAGCTCCAGCCGTTGTCGAACGGGATGGCGGGGGAGGCGACGACGACGCCGGAGCAGCCCATCTGCTGCGCCTGCTGGAGCTGCTCGTCCGGAAGCTTGCCGGTGACGCCGACCGCGATTCGTAGGAGGTCTCCCTGGTGCGCCGCGTGTGGTTGGCCGGCTGGGGTGGCGTGTGCGCTGGTCTGCGCGGTGGTTGCCATGGTGGAAAGTCCTCTTTCGCCGTTGCTAGCGGCGTGGATGTCGTCGCTGCTGCCGCTGTGGGTGCGCGGCACAGGTGTACCAGACCGGCGGAAGTATGGAGGTGGGGGATGCGGGCGCCATTGGGCATGGCAGCGCATGTCGTGCGTGGCTATGGGGCACACTCTGTGGGTGGAGCAGGGACGGGGAGACGGTAAGGGGCCAGTGGGGCCATCGCCGCGCGTGCTGGCGGCGCTGTGCGCGGCGGGGGCGCTGGCGCTGGCGGGGTACCTGGTGGTCTCGGCGCCAGGCGACGGCGACGGTCTGGTGCCCGGCAGCTTCCGCGCTGAGCGGGTGGCGGATTATCTCTTTCAGCTGCCGCGGCGCATCGCTCCCCAGAAGTCGCAGTAGGCGTGGCGCGTGCGCTTAGAGACCGTTTCACTACCCCTTAGGTGGTGAGCCTGTCGAACCACGCCCTTCGACAAGGTCCCCCTGAGCCCGTCGAAGGGCTCAGGGCGAACGGATGTTAAGAAACCACCTCTTAGCCCTCGCGGGAGCGTTCAAAGCCGGTGAGCTGGCCGCCCTGCGGGGTGCGGGGCTCTGGGGTGAGCGCGGGGGCGGCGGGCTCGCGCTCGGGTGGGGTGTGGCCTTCGGGAATTGGTTCTATGAATTCGAGCCGGTTGTTCCATGGGTCCACGATGTAGATGCGCCAGTGGCCTTTGTAGGAGTAGTCGAGCTTGGGCTCGATGCCGTGGCGCTTGAGGCGCTCGCGGTAGGCGGGGAGCTCGCGGATGCTGATGGCGACGTGGGGGCGGATGTTGGCCTGGTAGTCGGCGACGAGCGAGACGTGCAGCTCGGACTGGCCGCACTCGTACCACCAGAGGTTGCCGCTGCCGGCGCTCTCCAGGGGTGAGGCGACGGGGACGAAGCCGAGCACGTCTTCGTAGTAGCGCTTCGCTTCTTCTTTCTTATCGGGCGGCACGCCCAGCAGCACGTGGTGGACGCCGAGGAACTGCGGCTTGGTGTCGGTCATGGCGGTGGGGAGGGTAGCGGTTCGTTCCCACAGCGGTGTGCTTCGACAAGCTCAACACGAACGGAAACGCAAGGCGGGCAATGCGCACCTCATTGCGGAGTTCAGCCGGCGGGCACTTTGACGGGATCCCGCTCGCGGGCGGATTCGCGGACGATGACGACGGGGTTGGCCCAGCCGGCCCAGTCGAAAGAGAGCTCGGCGCGTGGGAGGGTGCGCAGCGTGAGGTGCACGTCGCGCCCGGCCCAGCGTGAGAGATCGGCTTCGACGGGTATCCAGCGACGGTGGGCGGGCGTGGCGCGTGGGTTGAGCGTTACGTCCAGTGCCACCTCGGGGATGTCAGGGGCACCACGGGCACCAGGGGCGTTGCCGGGAGCGCGTGGCGTCACCAGCGCCTGGAAGCGGACGCCGTCGCCGTAGTCCTCGCGCCAGACGCGGGGGTCCAGCGCGAGCGATGCCTGGAACCAGGACTGTCGCCCGGCGGGAAGGCGCACATCGACGGAGATGTCGGTGGTGGGATGGGTGTAGAGCCAAGAGCGGGTGGACGTGCCCGCCGGGCCTCGCTCGGGCGCCCCAATGTCTGTGACGGTGAGCCAGCGGAGGTCGGCGTACTTATCTGGGCCCAGCACGGGCCCGGTGGGCGCCACGATGGTGGCGCCAACGTTGCGTGCCGCTTCGGCGATGTTGACGACTAGCCCCTGCTGCCCTGGTCGGACGTCCGGGGCCGCCCAGGCGCCATCCTGGATGCCGGGGTGCGGCAGCGGCAGGCTGGCGAACCGGCCAAAAGCGGGGGACACGCCGCGCCAGGTGAGGTACGAGACGGCGAGAACGGCCAGGGCGTAGAAAAGGTGCGTCCACGTCCAGTGCGTACGTGTCGCTGGGGCTAAAGCCCGAGGCTGAATCTGAGCAAAGCCTCCTGCGGAGGCTACTGGGCCGGTGGCAGCTGGATCTCGCCACCATGGTCGCCACAGCATGGCAGCGCCGGCCAGCACCGTGGTGGCGAGAGTCAGGAACATGCCGGCCAGGCGTGCGGGTGTTGGGCCGAAGGCCAGGGTGTAGGTGTGTTCGCCGGGCGGCACGTCCAGGACCATGAAGCCGGGGGAGGCGCCCTGCTCATCCACGCGCGGGGCGACGCCAATCGGGGTCGGGCGACCGTCGAGCCAGGCGCGCCAGCCGGGGAAGCGTGCTTGATGGACGGCTACCTGGCCGGGCGATGCGCCGTCGTTGGTCACACGCAGCGTGATGCGGTGCGACTCGGCGCGCCAGCTGAGCAGGCGCACCTGGCCAGCGAAGGGGTAGAGCAGGCCACCGGTCCACTCGGCTTCGGGGTACATCTTCTCCAGCACGCTCTTGCCGCGGGGGAAGCCGGCGGTGTAGGTGGCGATGTGCAGGTCGCGAGGCAAGAACTCGCGGCCAGAGGTGGTGCCCATGCCACGGATGTCGCGGTCCTCGTCCAGGACCACGGTGTGCCCGTCCACGGCGCGCGGTACCCCCGGACGCAGCGGCAGGTCGTCGTGCGTGCCCTGGCCATTGATCGCTACGGCCGCAGTGAGGAGGGCGGTGGCGGTGAAGCCGGTCCACTTTCTAGACGGAGCAGCGTGCTGCTCAAGTGTGTCCAGCAGTGTTGCCACGGCGCCGCCCGCGGCCAGGGCTAAGCAGACGCCGAGCGGGCCGAGGAAGCGCCAGGGGAACTGAAAGACCGGCAGGCCGGGAATTGCCTCCCAGAGGGGGATGGATGCCTCGAAGGTGAGGACCCAGCACAGGAGCGCAACGGCCAGGAAAGGGACGATGGCGCCTGCGCCAGGGGCGCCGGACGCCGAACGCCCGCGCCGTATGAGCGTGCCTGCGAGCGTCGCCAGGCATAGCACCCCCAGCGCTGCTTGCCCCAGGCTGAGCTTGGGGGTAGAGACGAGCTGGTGGGGGTAGCGCAGGTGCAGGTCGATAGGGCCGGCGCGGGTCTGGCGCAGCTCTGGCGCCTTTAGCTTCTCGGTGACGCCCTGCAGGTCCAGCAGCCAGGCGCGGTAGTCGAGGTTGCCCTCGCGCAGCCATTCGAGCTGCACGGCGCCGGCTTCTGTCACGGCGGGCACCCAGAAGAAGGCGCCCAGTCCCATGGCGACGGCGCCGGCGGCGGTGACGCGCGCCAGCCCCGCGGGGCGGAAGCGGCTGGCGAGCAGGTAGAAGACCCAGGCGGCGGCGACCAGTGCGGTCAGCAGCGCGGTGAGGTTGTGGGTGAGCAGCTCGGCCGTGCCCAGGAGTGCGGCGGTAACGGTCCAGCGGGTGGCGTGCGCGCGGGTGGGCGGGTCCCAGGCGCGCCAGAGGACGAGCAGCAGCCAGGGGAGCAGGGCAAGGCCGAGCGCTTCGGGGAGGTCGCCGCGCTTGTAGAGGTTGGTCTGGAAGACGTAGGGTGCGTAGGCGACGGCGACCGCCGCGAGTACGCCGGCGGCGGGGCGGCGCCAGACGCCGGCCACGAAGGCGTAGCAGCCGCCGGCGCCGAGCACCACCGCCACAACGCCAACGCTGCGGAAGGCGTCCCAGAGGTCCAGGCGCAGTAGCTGGTTGAGCAGCAGCGCTAGGTAGTAGAAGCCAGGCGCATAATAAATGAAGAGCGGGTAGCCGTAGCCGGCCAGCATCTCCGGCACCCAGCGCGGGTACCAGGCGCCGTGGGCGATGAGCCACTGGAGGTGGTAGAGGCGGATGAGGTGGTTCTTGGAATCGTCTACTTCCCAGAGGTCCAGGTGGGGGTGCAGCCAAGGCAGCCAGGCCGGCACGGTCAGCAAGACGACGAGCAGCCACCACAAGACCGGCGTCCGGAGCAGAGGGGGCCACAACCATGGTGCTCTCGACGCGGCGGGCATGCGCGACAAGTGTAGGGGGTGTTGATGGGCCCCCGACTGGCGGAAGTGTATCGGTAACACCTATACTATCGGCGGTGCCGATACAAGTAATCGATGCGCCGAACGGCGTGGCGGCTGTAGAGCGCGTGAGCGGCGCTCTGCCGGGTGGGGCGGACGTCCTGGATGGCGAAGTCGACCGGATCGTGGCGCTGTATCGCAGCGTTGGGCGGGCGCTGCGGGCGAATGACCCGGCCAACTGGGCGGCGGGGCTGACGATGCCGCAGCTGCGGGTGCTGTTCTACGTAGGGCGCTACGGGCCGGTCTCGGTGGGGCAGGTGGCGGCGGGCGTGGGCATATCGCAGCCCAGCGCGACGGAGACCCTGGAGAAGCTGGTGCGCCACGAGCTGGTGGAGCGCACGGCGGATCCGGCGGACCGGCGGATCGTGCGTAATGCCTTGACCGAGAAGGGCAGGGAGATGATCGACCGGCCGTGGGAGACGCGGCGCGCGCTGCTGGCGAGTGTGCTGCACGCCGCGTCCCCGGCCGAACGCGCCACCATGGAGAAGGGGCTGGCGCTGCTGAGCGAGGCGCTGGAGCGCGCCGAAGAAGGAGAAGGAAGAGCGTGAAGACCCTGGCGCGTTTGATGGGCTTTGTGCGGCCCTACTGGTGGGGATCGCTGGTGTCGGTGCTGCTGATCCTGGTGCTGACGTTCTTCCGGTTGGGACCGGCGTGGTTCACCAAGCTCATCATCGACGATACGCTCCCGCGGCCGGACCAGCCGGGCACGACGGGCGACTTCGGGCTGGCGGCGTTTTACATCGGGTGCTTGCTGGGCACCTCGGCGCTGGTGAACGTGCTGACCGCGGCCGAGCTGTACATCGAGCAGTGGGTGGGCCAGAAGGTGATCTTTGACCTGCGGGCCAAGCTGTACGACCACTTGCAGTCGCAAAGCATGAGCTTCTACGACGCCAACCAGACGGGGCAGCTGATGTCACGCGTCACGAACGACGTGAACCAGGTGCAGTTCTTCCTGACGCAAGGGCTGGCGCGGCTAGTGAACACGGTGGTGACGATTGGGATCTTCCTGACCATGATGCTGGCGCTGGACTGGCAGCTGACGCTGGTCTCGCTGGCGGTGGTGCCGCTGATCGTGTTCTTCCAGCTGGGGTACTCCAAGGCGTTCCCGCTGTACCGCATCGCGTCGCAGAAGTCGGCGGACCTGAACGTGGTGATCCAGGAGAACGTGACCGGGATCAAGCTGGTCAAGGCGTTCAACCGCGAACCGTTCGAGGCGGAGCGGTTCAACAAGGTGAACTGGGACATCCGCGAGGCGCGCATGAAGGCCAACGTGGCGATGGCCATCGCGAGCCCGGGCCAGGACTTCGCGACGTATCTGTCGGCAATCATCATCATCAGCTTCGGCGCGTGGCGAGTCATCGACGGCGGCCTCTCGGTAGGGTCGCTGGCTGCCTTCTACTCCTATGTACTGACGATGTGGGCGCCGGTGCGCTGGCTGACGTTCATCAACCAGATGGCGCAGCAGGCCATGGCGTCGGGCGAGCGGGTGTTCGAGATCCTGGACACTAAGCTGGAGGTGACCGAGAAGCCGGACGCGGTCACGCTGGAGCGCGTGCAGGGGCGGGTGGAGCTAGAGAACGTGAGCTTCGCGTACGGGAAGAACCCGCCGCTGCTACGGGACATCTCGGTGTCGGTGGAGCCCGGCAAGACGCTGGCGCTGGTGGGGCCGAGTGGGTCGGGCAAGACGACGCTGATCAACCTCATCCCACGGTTCTACGACGCCACCGCGGGGGTGGTGAGGATCGACGGCCACGACGTGCGCGACCTGGCGCTGGAGCCGCTGCGGGCGCAGATCGGGATGGTGATGCAGGAGACCTTCCTGTTCAACCTCACTATTAGAGAGAACATCTCCTACGGACGCGAGGGGGCGAGTCCGGAGCAGGTAGAGGCGGCGGCGCGGGCGGCGAACGCGCACGAGTTCATCGCGGAGCTGGAGCACGGGTACGAGACGGTGACGGGGGAGCGGGGGGTGCGCCTCTCCGGGGGGCAGCGCCAGCGCATTGCTATCGCGCGCGCCATCCTGGTCGATCCCAGGATCCTCATCCTGGATGAGGCGACCAGCAGCGTGGACAACAAGACCGACTACCTGATCCGGCAGGCGCTGGACCAGCTGATGGTGGGGCGCACGACGATCGTCATCGCGCACCGGCTGTCCACCGTCAGACGGGCGCACCAGATCGCGGTGATGGAGCAGGGGCGCATCACGGCGCAGGGCACGCACGAGGAGCTGCTGCACAGCTCGGTGCTCTACCAGCACCTCAACGAGATCCAGTTCGCCCTGCAGAGTGAAGGCAAGGAGCCGGAGGCGGCACTGGTGGGAGTGGGAACGAACGGCACCGGCGCTGGAAGTGACGGCGGCGGTGGAGGTGGTGGCGGAGTGGTGAACAGAGTTAATGGCGCCAACGGGCACGCGCGCAGCTATGAGCGTGACCGCGTAGCGGTAGCCACCACGGAGACGGCGAAGACGGAGGTGTCGCGATGATGCGCGGCGGTGGTGGGGCAAGGGGCGGCGGCTTCAGCTTCATGGGCGGATCGAGCAGTGCGCTGCGCGACAAGCCGGAGTTCAAAGTCAGCCCGTGGGTGACGGCGCGGCGGCTGGGTGGCTACCTGGCGCGCTACAAGGGGCACCTGCTGGCGGCGTTGGTGTGCGTGGTGTTCAGCTCCGGGTTGCAGATGCTGATGCCGTGGGCGTTCAAGCACGTGATCGACGTGACCATCCCGAACAGGGACGGGCAAGAAGCGCTGATGATTGGCGTGGGGCTGACGCTGATGCAGGCGGTGCGCTACGGGTTGTCCTATGGCGAGCGCTACTTCATCCTGCTGGTGGCGCAGCAGCTGGTCTATCACATGGCGAAGGACCTGTTCGAGCACACCGAGCGGCTGTCGCTGCGGTTCTTCGAGCGGTGGGGGACGGGCGAGATCATCTCGCGCACCACGTCTGACATCCAGGTGATGCAGCAGGCGGTGAACGGCGGGACGGTGCGCGCCATGGTGAGCATCCTGAACATGGTGGCGTTCGGGACCATCATGGTGCTGCTGTCCTGGCAGATGACGATGCTGGTGGTGCTGACGGTGCCGCTGCTGGTGATCGCGAGCCTGGTGAGTGGCGAGAAGCTACGGGTGAGCTACCTGCGGGTGCAGGAGAAGCAGGCGGACGTGAACAACGTCCTGCAAGAGAACATCACCGGAGTGCGGGTCTCCAAGGCGTTCGCGCAGGAGGAGGTGCAGCGCCGCCGGTTCAATACCGAGAACCAGGGGAACTTGCAGGCCAACCTTTCGACGGCGACGGTGCAGGCGGTGGCGACGCCGGTGATCCAGATGATCTCGGCGCTGGGGATGGCGCTGGTGCTGGCGTACGGCACCTGGCAGATCCTCAACGGGGCGCTGACGGTAGGGACGCTGGTGGCGTTCGTGAGCTACCTGATCCAGTTCTACCAGCCGGTGGAGGACCTGATCCGGGTCAACAATACCGTGCAGCATGCGCTGTCTTCGGCGGAGCGGATCTTCGAGTTCATCGACGAGAAGCCGGACGTGGTGGAGAAGCCGGGGGCTCTGGCGCTCAGCCGGGTGGAGGGGGCGGTGGCGTTCGAGGACGTGACGTTCTCCTATGAGCCGAGAAAGCCGGTGCTGCACGGCGTCTCGCTGCGGGCGGAGCCGGGGCAGATCGTGGCGTTCGTGGGGCACACGGGGTCGGGCAAGACGACGGCGGTGAACATGATCCCGCGCTTCTACGATCCAGACAGCGGGCGCATCACGATTGATGGCCATGACCTGAGGGACGTGACGCTGGAGAGCCTGCGCGACCAGATCGCAGTGGTGATCCAGGAGACGTTCTTGTTCGGGGCGAGCATCCGGGAGAACATCCGCTACGGGCGGCTGGACGCCACGGATGACGAGGTGGAGGAGGCGTCCAGGCGGGCGCACGCGCACGAGTTCATCGCGCAGCTGCCCGACGGCTATGACAGCTGGACGGGGGAGGGCGGGCTGCTGCTCTCACGGG
>CADCTC010000081.1 GCA_902805635.1 uncultured Chloroflexota bacterium | reverse complement strand
ACCGGCGCAAGCGGGGCCGCCGCGCGCGGGGTGCGCCAGGGCGAGCGCCTGCGCCAGCTGCACCGCGTCGTACCCGGCGTCAAACGCGAACAGCGGCAGCCGGCCGTCGGCGGGGCGCGCCGCCACCACGCGCCGCACCTGCGCCGCGGCCGCTTCGTTCAGGCTGGCGCCGGGCGGCACGCGCTCCACGCTCAGCGGCGCCGTCCAGCTGTCGCCGGTCAGCCGAATCTGGGCCACCCACTGGTAGAGCCAGCCGGCGACGATGGGCTGCCCGTTGGAGTGGCGCGACGGGTGGTGATAGTACCCCCGCTCGGGGCTGGTCTCCGCGTCGCAGCGCGCCCACACGCTGCCGTCCACCGCGTACAGCGCCGGCTCCTCCGCCGCCAGCGGCAGCGGGTGGCCGGCCAGCAGCCGCTCGACCGCCGCCGCCGAGACCTCCCCCCGCGCCAGCGCCGCGTACAGGCTGCCCCAGCCGCGCCGGAACGCCGGCACCAGGCTCAGTTGCACCGGCGAGCCGACCGGCCCCGCCACCAGCAGCGCGTCGAGCAGCTCGAACAGCGCGTCCCGCCGCGCGCCGAACGCCGCGTAGACCTCCTCCCGGAACGCCGCCAGGACGTCCCGCGACGCCAGCGCAGCAAGCGCAAACATGGCGCATGGTGCCGCACCCGGGCTACCGCGCGCCGCCCCGCCACTCCCCAACCTCGCACAGGGTTAAATCATGAGCTTAGTGGCGGAGGATAGAACTCATGTTCTATCCTATGTCGATACAGCCATGGCCATCGAACACGCACGGCCTGTCGATGAGAGCCACGCGCTCGCCGTTCGATCGGGTGCGCTGGACCGGCGGGCGCCCGCTCCGCCCGCGCCGCTTGATCCGGCGGTTGTAGAGCAGGTGGTCATCGGCGGTGACCTGGCGCGTCTTACCCCCGACCAGCGCGTCGCGTATTACCACTCCGTTTGCCAGTCGCTCGGCCTCAACCCACTCACCCAGCCGTTCGAATACATCCGCCTCAACGACAAGCTGCGCCTCTACGCCAAGAAGGACGCCACCGACCAGTTGCGCCGCCTGCGCGGCATCAGCGTAGAGATCGTCTCGCGCGAGCAGCAGGGCGATCTCTACGTTGTGCTCGCCCGCGCCACCACGCCCGACGGCCGCAGCGATGAGGCCATCGGCGCTGTCAGCCTCGCCGGCCTGGGCGGCGCCAACCTGGCCAACGGCCTGATGCGCTGTGAGACAAAGGCCAAGCGTCGCGTCACGCTCTCCATCTGTGGTTTGGGCTGGATGGACGACAGCGAGGTCGATTCGGTCCCCGTCGCCCGCCGCGTTCGCGTCGTCGACGCCGCGGAAGTTGCCGCTGCGGCAGAAGCGATCCATGTTGGAGGGCCACCTCCGGCAAGCGCACGCGGCGCCCACACGGCCGCGCCTGCGTCCGAGCGCGAGAAGCTCCTGCGCCGCTGGCACAGCCTGTGCTCTGAAGCCGACGCGCTCGGCGTCCTCCACGAGCCACTCCCCCACGGCGCGCCTGTCGAGATCATCGTCGAGCACGGGCGCGCGCTGCGCGGGCGCGTGGAGCAGGCGCGGGCAAATCGAGCCGCCTGACCATGCCCAAAAAGACAGCCAACGCACCCGACGACCAGCCACCGCAGCACGCGCGCCAAGCAGAGCAACCGCAGTTGGGGAAGCCCCGCGGGCCCTGGCGTGTACGTGCTGAGCGTGAGGTCTACAAAGACGAGTTCGTCTGCCTGCACGTGCACGACGTTCTCCGCCCCGACAGCACGCCGGGCACCTACGCCGTCGTCCGCAGCCCGGACGGCGTCTGCACCGTCACTCTTACACCTGACCGTGAGGTCTACCTCGTCGGTCAGCATCGCTATGCCGTCAACGAGTTCTCATGGGAGATTCCCACCGGCGGCGCCGACGAAGGGGAGGAGCCGGTCGAAGGGGCCAAGCGCGAGCTGCGCGAAGAGACTGGCCTTACCGCCGCCCGCTGGACACCCTTAGGACGCGTGCAGCCTTCCGGCAGCATCTGGGCCTCATACAGCCACCTCTTCCTCGCCCAGGACCTCACTCAGGGTGAAACCGAGCCCGACCCGTCAGAACGCCTCAAGGTGAAGAAAGTCTCGCTCGATGAGGCGCTGCGCATGGCAACTGAGGGTGAGATCACCCACGCCGCCACCATCGTCGCCCTCTACCGCACCCATCGCCTTTTGGAGAGCCAACCAGCCGGGTAAGGACCGCCCTCACCCGTTACTCTCCCCGGTGCTCTTCTTCCGGCGGGTGCTGATCAACCGCGACTATGCGCTGTTCATGGCCGGCAGCTTCGTCTCGGCCATGGGCTCCTGGTTCCAGGCGGTCGCCATCGGTTGGATCGTGCTCGAGCTCACCGACTCGCCCTTCGTGCTCGGCCTCGCCAGCTTCGCCCAGATGGCGCCGCTCTTCTTCCTCGGGTTCTTTGGCGGTGTCCTGGCCGACCGAGTCGATCGGCGCACCCTCCTGCTCTGGGGCATCGGTACCGGTAGCGTGGCGCTGGCCGTGCTCGCCGCGCTGGCGCTGGCGGACCGCGTCACCGTGCCGGCTGTGCTGCTCATCTCGCTCGTGATCGGCCTCACCAACACCGTCGTGTGGCCTGCCTGGCAGCCGTTCATCAAGGAGCTGGTGCCTGATGATCGTCTGCGCGACGCTATCGCCTTCAACGCCGCCCGCTTCAACCTCACCCGCGTGCTTGGCCCCGCGGCCGCCGGCCTGCTCATGGCACGCACAGGTGCGCCGGTGTGCCTCGCGGTCGCAGCCGCGGGCAGCGGCGCCGTCCTGCTGGCCACCTGGCTGATCCGCCGCCCGCGCGGCCGTCGTGCCGTCGCTCCGCCCTGGCTTTCGGCGCTGGCGGAGGGTATCGCCTATGTCCGCGCCGATGGCTTCACCTTGCGCCTGCTGCTCATCACCGGCCTCTTCGGCGTCGTGGTGCTGCCTTACCAGGCGTTCCTGCCCGCCTTCGCGCGCGACGTGCTCTCCATCGGCGCGGAAGGGTTAGGCGTGCTGCTCACCGCCGTGGGCGGCGGCGCCGTGCTCGGCGCGGTCATCACCGGATCGCGCCATTTCGCTGCGCGGCCCGGCCTCGCCATGGCGTGCTCCGCGCTGCTCACCGGCGCCGGGCTCATGGTCTTTGCCACGGCCACGCCGCCCAATGGCTTTCCCGCCTGGGTCGCCACCGCCGCACTCGTGCTGGTCGGCTTCGGCTCCATCGCCTACCTCACCACCGCCAATGCCACGCTCCAGCTGCGCGTGCCCGACCATCTCATGGGCCGCGTCATGGGCCTGTGGGTGGTCATGAATGCCGGCACCACACCGCTGGGCAGCCTTGCGCTCGGTGGCGCGGCCGAGCGCTTCGGCCTGCCCGAGGTCGTCCTCGCCGGCGGCGTCGGCGGCGTCGTCCTCGGCGCGTTCGCCCTGGCCACACGCGCGTTCAGCATCTCCGCAATGCCAGAACCAGCCGTCTCTGCCTCACCAGTGAGGGCAATAACGTAAGCGCCGGGCGGGTTTCAGGTGCTGGCAGCGTGCGCGCGGGCCTTCTCGCGATACATCGCGGCGTCGGCCTCGGCCATGATCTCTTCCAGCTTCTTGGGGGCATGCGGGTCCACCAGCGCACCGCCGATGCTTACCGTAAAAGGGACCGGTCCCGGCGCGTGGTTCTCCAACAGGTCGCGCACGCGCCCCGCCACCACGTCCACGCCGCCTTGGCCTGCGTCAGGCAGCAGCACCACGAACTCGTCGCCACCATACCGCGCCACGAAGTCAGTCCCGCGGCTGCACGTCACCAGTGCCTGCGCCACCGCGCACAGCACCTCATCCCCCACCTGGTGACCGTAGGTGTCGTTGATGGACTTAAAGCGGTTCACGTCCACGAACAGCAGCCCCAACGGCTGCATTGTGGGCATTGTGGCGGCGCCTGCCTGCCGCGTCACGCGCGCAGCGCGTGACGTCTCGCGCTCGTAGAGGTCCAGCAGCGCACGCCGGTTGTTCACGCCGGTCAATGGGTCGGTCGCGTGCTCCGCTAGCCGGCTATCGGCGTGGCGCAGCCGGTCCGCCACCACCCCCAGCAGCGCGTGCGTCAGCGACCAGTGGCGCCGGACCGCGCCCAGGAACTCGTCGCGCTCTAGGCGCAGGCACGTCGTATCGGTCAAAGCGACACACGTCGCTGAGCGTGGCTGGCCGTCCAGCAGCGAGAGCTCGCCCAGCGCGTCCCCCGCCACCAGCCACGACACCACCGATTCCGCCAGCACTCCGTTGCGCTCGGTGCGCGCCAGCACCTCCACCCGTCCATCCAGGATGACGTAGACGCTGTCACCCGGCTCCCCCTGCCGCACGATGGCCTCTCCGGCCCGAAAGCTCACCACCTCACACGCAGCCGCCAGCGGCGCCAGCTCCTCCGGCGTCATCTCCCGGAACAGCGGTAGCTGCGAGAGCTGCCGTGCCCGTGCCTCCACCGGCACGTCTGAAAGGCCACTCACCGGAAGCTCCAGAAGGTGTGCGTCACGGTGCGTCTGAAGTACCACGTTTCTGTGTCAGGCAGCATACCATCGCTCACACCTAGCAACACAAGCGTAACCAAAAGGTAATAAACCCATCCTCAGAGTTGCCTCCTACACCACCACGTGCGGATACCCCTTCACCGCCAGGTCCGCCGCCACCGCCACCCGGTAGAAGTAGCGGTCCAACGTTGGGATCAGCTCGTCCGCGGCGACCGTCCCGTCGTGCACCGCCCCATCCGGCGTGAGGGCGCGTGCCTGCACGCGCGCTACTGTGCCCGAGAGCAGCGCCAGCGCATCCCCTAGCGCCACCCGTACCAGCGCGGTCACCTCCACCGGCTGCGGCCGGTACTCCGCGAAGGGACGCGCCGACCGCCAGAGGAAGACGTCCTGGATCTCCCGGTCGCGGACACCATCTTCACGCTCATTCACCGCGATCCGCACCCCCAGCGGAATGAGGTCCTCCAGCCGCGCCGCACAGCCAATCTCCTCCTCGATCTCGCGCAGCACATCCGCCAGCGCCTCGCCATGCGCGTAGTGTCCGCCCACGGTCACGTCCAGCCGCGATGGCCACGTGTCCTTGTACGCCCCGCGGCGCTGGAATAGCACGTGCGGCGTCGCACCGCTCTCGTCCAGCACCCAGCAGTGCAGCGCCCGGTGCCAGTCCCCATCCCGGTGCACGTCCGCGCGCCGCTTTGCCCGTCCTGTTGGTCGGCCCGCCCCGTCCAGCACGTCAAACAGCTCGTCTGGGTCGGTATATGGATCGGCCATCCCTCCTACTCCTCCACTTCCCCCGACACGTGCAGCTGCACGAACCGCCAGCCCCGCGGCGTGCGCAGGCACACACCCGTCCAGCGCGTGAGCGATCCAAACTGTCTTCCCGCCACCCGCCCTCGCCACCACACCGTGTCCACGAACCACGCCACGTCACCTACCTCGCGCGCCAGCAGCGGCCCACGCGATTCGAGCGCGTTCTCGGCGAACGTGTCACTCACCTGCCTCACCGCCGCTGCGGTCGCCTCATAGCCCGTGTACAGCTCCCCTGCCCCTGACCCGATCTTCACCACCGGTCCCAGTACGCCGGCCTCGTCATCCGTCGCATAGAACGTCGCCAGGTCATCCCCCTGCTCAAGCGCCCGGTAATACGCACGCACCAGCGCAACTGTGTCAGTGGTCATCTCTAGGCGCAAACCATACCTCCAGACCATCTGCGGCCAGGACTCCCACTCAGGATCTAGGATCAATCACAAATTAGCAAAGACAATTGACAAAATAGGAATACCTAACGCATACTGGTCGTGTCATGACAGCCAGTGCGCCTCCACCCCCGGTAAGTTGCCCTGTGTGCGCGACCAGGTTGCTTGCTACGCGACTCCAATGCCCCGCGTGCGGCACGGAAGTGTCGGGGTCCTTCCAGCCCGCGGCCGGCCGCCTGGTCAACCTGCCCGAGCCGCACGCGTCGCTGCTGGAGCTGTTCCTGCGCGTCCGCGGCAACGTGAAGGACGTCGAGCGCGAGCTCGGCCTCTCGTATCCCACGGTTCGCGCCCGTCTTGAGGAGGCATTCGCCGCAGCCCGCCCAAAGCTCGCACAAGGCGCCGAAGCCGGCGCCCACAGTGCAGTCGCCGCACCACCCCCACCCACAGCACCCCAGCCGTTTGCCGCCGCCCGCGCACTCATCCTGGACGCGCTGGAGCGCGGCGAGATCACCGCAGCGGAGGCGACTACCCGCCTCCGCGCATTGAAGAGGAGTTGACCACGTGAACGCCGAGACACGGGCTGCCGAAGAGACGGCAGACCACACCGAACCGTCGTTTCATCCAGAAGACGCGCCACCACCCGGCGCAAGCGATGCGGAGACTGGCGCGACTGCAGAAGAAAGAACCGCTGGTGATCGCGGTGACCAGAGTGGTGAAGAACGCACCCGCGTTCTCCAGATGGTGGCCGATGGCAAGGTCACGGTGGACGAGGCAGTGGAGCTGCTCAAGGCCCTTGAGCCCGACGTCCAGGTAGAGCGTGAGGTCCGCCACGATGTCTATGGCCCTCCTGGCGGCTACGCTGCGCCGCACGCACCCGACCCCTTTGCTCCGCAGCGTCCTTTTGGTCCACAAGGGCCCATCGGGCCTCAGGGCCCCGTTGGCCCCCAGTGGCCCATTGGCCCGCGCGGTCCGTTTGCCGGGCGGGGCCGCAAGGATCGGGCCGGCCGCCAGGAGGATGTGCTGTTCCACGTCGCCGTGCCACCTCCACCTGCCGTCTCACACCCGTTTGTGCCGCCGGTGCCTCCAACGCCCCCGATACCGCCGACGCCCCCCACTCCCCACGTCGCGCCGTTCCAGGTCCACGTAGGTGCGCACGTGCTCGTCTTCGACGTGCGTAGCGGCGACAAGCGCTACAGCGCCCGCCTGCCGCTTGGCCTCGTCGGCGAGGTAGACCGCTTCCTCCCCCGCCAGATCAAACAAGCGCTCGAAGAGTCAGAGATCGATCACGGCCAGCTCCTGGACCTGGTCAACAACATGGACCCCTCCATGGTTGGCCAGACGCTCATCGACATCCGCGACAGCGAAGACGAAGACCGGCGCGTCAGCATCCACCTGGAGTAGTGCCCACAGCGAATCAACCGCGCTCGCGGGAGTCCCTCTCCTGTGGGAGAGGGCGGGTGAATGCCCGCCCGAAGGGAAGAAGGGCAGAGGGCCGGACCCTAGGGTTCGGGGGCAGCGCCAGGGTGAGGTCCGGTGGAGCGGCGGGGCTCAGCGCCCGCCCGAGATGTACCCCAGGATGATCTGGTCGATCACCTGCTCCACCGGCGCCAGGTCGTCAGTGAACACGCTGCGCCCCAGCTGCGTTGCGAAGCTGCACGTCTCCCCGCCGCCGCTTCCAGGTGGTGCCCCCGCCGTGGTGGGCCCGCCGCCTGCCGGCAGCACGTATTCACAGGTGCTGCGCCGTGCCACGTCCGCCACGCGTCGCAGCGTCGGGTGCTGGATCGTGTCCAGGTTCGCCCGGAACTCCGCCAGCGTGCTCGGCTTGTTCGTGCCCACGATGATGCTGTTGATCGCCGTCGGGATATTGATGACGAAGACGTTGGGGTACACGTCCTTCATCGTCCCCGCCAGCACGTTCACCAGCCGGTAGTCGTCCTGGGTGCGCCCCGCGTTGATCGCCAGCACGCCGTCAGTGTCCAGGTGGTCGCGCACCTCCTTGAAGAACTCGCGCGTGGTCAGGTGGAACGGGATGTACGGCTGCCGGTACGCGTCCACCCCGATCACCTGGTACTGCTGCGTGGTGCGGCGCAGGTAATAGCGCGCGTCTTCCGGTATGGGCGTGAAGTTGGGCATGTTCATCATGAAATAGCGCTGCCCCACCTCGATGATCTTCGGGTCGATCTCCACCCCCTCGATCCGGATCGGCCCGAACAGCTCGGTGTACATGCGCGGCGTCGTGCCCGCCGCGCTGCCCAGCATCAGCATGCTGTCCACGTCGCGCTCTCGTACGCCCGGCGAGAAAAACGGCGCCATCAGAAAGTAGTCCCACGGTCCCTGCGTCAGCAGCTCGTTGGGATCGTAGATGGAGTGCACAGCGTGCCCCTCGTTGAGCACCAGGTCCACTCGCGTGCCGTTCCGCACCACCTGGATGTAGTTGTAGGCCGATTCCCCCTCGTACAGCAGCTCGCCGTACGGCTGTGCGCGGATGATCCCGCCCGGCAGCGCCGCGATGACCACGATCACTGCCAGCGCCGCCACGTACACCCCCAGCACCGCACCGCGCCGCCGCGGTGCAGCCAGCGGCATTTCGCTGGCTCCGCCGCCGGCGGCAACCACGCTGGGCCGGCGCCGCTCTTGCAGAAGCCCCACCAGCGACATGATCAGCAGCCCTACCGAAAAGAGGTAGAACGTGCGATTGGTGCCCACAGTCGGGATGAGCAGCAGCACCGGCAGGTACGCTCCGACCAGGCTTCCCAACGTGCCCAGCGCGTACAGCCCTCCCGCCGTGCGCCCGGCGTCGCGCACGTTATCCACTGAGAGGCGAACCGCCCACGGCGAAACGCACCCCAGCAGCGTGATCGGCACCAGGAACAGCCCGATTACCCCCATCAGCGAGCCCCAGAAGATGCCCAGCGAGTAGCTGGCGAACCCTACCGACGAGAGGTACAGGATCGGCTTGGCCAGTACCGGGATAATGCCGATGAAGACCGCCGCCACCGCCGTCACGTGGTACAGCGACTCACGGTTGGGATAGCGGTCCGCCAGCCGCCCGCCCAGCCAGTGCCCCACGGTGAGATACAGCAGGATCAGGCCAATCATGTTGGCCCAGATGAACAGCGACGTGCCGAAGTACGGCGCCAGCAGCCGCGACGCCGCCAGCTCGCACCCGAGCACCGTCATCCCGGAGACGAAGACAAGCAGATAAAGCATGAGGCGCCCTCAGTGTATCCGGCAATCGCCGGTGCATGGATGCACTACACCCCTGCCTTCGCCACCGCCGTCTCGTACACCGGCAGCCGCCAGAACGCATACCCCTGGTGTCGGCCTCGCACCACGTCGTGGAACAGCCGCTCGATGCGCCCCGTGAGCGGCCCCACCCCACCATTGCCGATCCTGTAGTGGTCCACCTCCCCCACTGCCGTGATCTCCGCGCCAGTGCCGCAGAAGAACACCTCGTCCGCCACGTACAGCTCCGTGCGGTCCACATCACGCTCCTGCGTGGGCAGCCCTAGCTCGTCGCGGCACAGGCGCAGCACCGCCATGCGCGTGATGCTTTCCAGGATGCCGCTGGTCAGGCTGGGAGTGATCACCACGCCATCGCGCACGATGAACAGGCACGACGCCGGCCCCTCGGTCACTTTGCCCTGCTGGTTCAGCAGGATCGGCTGGTCGTAACCGTCCAGCGTCGCCTCCAGCAGCGCCATGCGGCTGTTCTGGTAATTGGAGAAGCACTTGATGCGCGGCGAAAGCTGGTTGTCCCCTACCCGCGTCCAGGAGCTCACGCACGCCCGGATCGCCGCGCCGCTGCCCAGCACCGATTTGAACGGCGCCGTGGTAATCACGATCCCCGTGCGGCTGTCCTCCATGTGCCCGAACCACGTGGCGTCGGCGTGCCACGCCAGCGGCCGCACGTAGGTGTCTTCGCGGCACTCGTTGGCCCGCAGCAGCTCCACCGACGCCTGGACCAGCTGCTCCGGCGTGAAAGCCGGCCGCATCCGCTCCAGCCGCATCGACGACTCGAACCGCGCGTAGTGCTCCGCCAACTGCCACCCATACAGCTCTCCCGCCGCCTGACCATGCCTTGAGCCTGCCGAAGGAGACTGCCCTGAGCCTGCCGAAGGGTTCCAATACGCCTTGATCCCCTCGAAGACGCCGCCGATGGTGGACCATCCCAACCGGCTGGCATGGAATGTCGCCTGCTCCCACGCCACCAGCTCCCCGTCCATCCACAGGAACCGCGGCGTCCTCGCGCCCCCGGCGCGCGCTGCGCCGTTCGCACCGCCCGATGCGGTAGCTGCCGAGGCTGTGGTCTCAGCCGATTGGGTAATCGTCACTGTGTGATCTCCTTCATGGTGCAGCAACCCCTACTTCCGCATATAATGCCGGCAACGCCACGCTAAGGGAGCGTTTGCCAGGGATGTGCGACGCCGGGTTGTGCCGGCTGCAGGTGGATTCTGCACCGCCGCCCGCCGAAACGCTAGTGCCACTTCGTGGTTGGGTAAGGGAGGTCCAGGTGACAACGCAGGAACGAGTACGCGGAGCGGTCAGCGCGACCCACGCGGTCCACACAGTCCAGGAAGCCCGCACAGGGCAGGAGGCGGGCGCAGTCCCATCCGAGGTGGGAGTCGTGGGCGAGCCAGCCGGGCAGGGCGAGTCAACCGAGGAGGCCGCCCTGCGTCAGGCGGAAGCGCGCCGCGTCTATTACGCCCAGAACCGCGAGCGGATCCTCGCCAAGCGCCGCGAGCACTACCGCGAGCACAAGCAGCGGCTACTCGACTACTCGCGCGAGTACTACGAGGGCAACAAGGACAAGATCCGCGCGAAGAGCAAGCGCTGGTACGACGACAACCGCGGCCGCAAGAGCGAATACTGGAAGGAGTACTACGAGCGCCACCGCGACACCGTCTTGGCCCGCAACCGCGCCCGCTACCTCGCCCGCAAAGCCGCCCGCACCCAGGTCGCCTCGAATGGTCAATCACTCGCCAGCGGCGTCTCGTTGAACTGATCGATCGTACGCGTTCGGCGACAAAGTTCCACTGTCATCCCGAGCGTAGCGAGGGACCCGGTGGTACCGGTACACAGATTGCCACCAGCACTCGTAGAATACCCTCCCTATGAACATCCGCACACAGGTGGGGCAGCTCGGCGACGTTCAGGCCGGCGCCGTCGCCGTCAACCTCTTCCAGGGCGTCACTGAGCCAGGCGGCGCCACCGGCATGATTGACCGCGCGCTCGGTGGGGCCATCACCCGGCTGATCGCCACTGGCGATTTCACCGGCAAGATCAACCAGGTCGCCGTGCTCTACCCCGCCCCAGGTGCAGGGGACAACCAGGCTCCCATCGCCGCCTCGCGGGTCATCCTGGTTGGCCTGGGCAAGCAGGACGACTTCACCCTGGACCGCGTCCGCCAGGTCTCCGCCACCGCCGCCCGGCGCGCGCGCGACCTCGGCGCCAAACAGCTCGCCACCATTGTCCACGGCGCCGGCGCTGGCAGCATCACGCCTCAGCACGCCGCCCAGGCGCTTGTCGAAGGCGCCATCCTCGGCCTCTACCGGTTCGAAGAGCTGAAGAGCCGCCCGGGCGGCTCAGTTGCCTCGTCTGGTTCCGCCGCAGGTTCAGCCGGCAGCCAGACCTCGACGGACGCATCGGGCTCAAGCGATGACGACGATCGCCGCAAGCAGCTGGAAGAGCTGATCGTCTTCGAGCTTGACGGGCAGAAGGCTAGCGAGATCGAGACCGGCGTCGAGCGCGGCCGCATCCTGGCTGAGAGCCAGGTATTCGCCCGCACGCTCGTCGACCGGCCGGGCAATATCCTTCCGCCCGAGGCGCTTGCCGGCGAGGCCAGCCGCGTGGCCGCCGAGGTAGGGCTAGGTTGCGAGATCCTCACCCCGGACCAAATGGCCGAGCTCGGGATGGGCTCGCTCCTCGGCGTTGCCCAGGGCTCCGAGCAGCCCGCCCGCTTCATCATCCTCGAGCACGCGCCGGAAGGCATGGCTGACCAACCCCCTGTGGTGCTGTGCGGCAAAGGCATTACCTTCGATACAGGCGGCATCTCCCTCAAGCCACCTGAGGGCATGGGAGAGATGAAGAACGACATGGGCGGCGGCGCCGCCGTTATCGGCGCGCTACGCGCCCTCGCCCTCCTCAAGGTCCAGCGGCGCGTCATCGGCTTGGTCCCAGCCGTCGAGAACATGCCTTCCGGCAAAGCGTTCCGGCCCGGCGATGTGCTGCGCGCCATGGATGGCCAGACCATCGAAGTCATCAGCACCGACGCCGAAGGCCGCCTGGTTCTGGCAGACGCGCTCGCCTATGCCCAACGCTACAAGCCCATCGCCATGCTGGACGTTGCCACCCTCACCGGCGGCGTCGTCACCGCGCTCGGCCACGGCGCTGCCGGCGTCATGGCCAACGATCCAGACGTGGTGGAGCGCCTCAAGCTCGCCGCCTCCACCACCGGCGAGAAAGTCTGGGAGCTACCGCTCTGGGACGACGAGTACAAGCGCCTGCTGCGCTCCGACGTTGCCGACATGAAGAACAGCGGCGGCCGCGCCGCCAGCGCCATCGGCGGCGGCATGTTCCTCAAGCAGTTCGCCAAGAAGGTGCCCTGGGCCCACCTGGACATCGCCGGCATGGCGCGCGCCGAGTCCGACTCCCCCTACAAGCCCAAGGGCTCCACCGGCTACGGCGTCCGCCTCCTCGCCGAGTTCGCCGCCAGCTACGCCTAACTCGCGTAGCCGGCCTAAACCTCCAGGAACCGCTCCAGCAACTGCTTGGTGAAGTGGTCTCGCACGGTGGTTAGGTCCTTCACCGTGTCCACCGCGCGCCAGAACTTCTCGCTCTTGTACGCCAGCAGCTTGCCCTGCTCCGCCAGCTTCGGGAAGGTCGTCACCTCATGGTCGCCCTTGTCCGGCAGCAGCTCGCGGATCGACGGCTCCATCACGTAGACGCCCGCGTTCACCCAGTACGGCAGCCGTGGTTCTGAACGGAAGCCCGTCACCCGGTCGTCATCCTGGAGATCCACGATGCCGTACTGGCTGACGTATGGCACCACCAGGTCGGTCACCAAAGCGTCCGCCTTGCGGTGCGCCGCGATCATCGCCCCTAGATCGAAGCTCGTCACGATGTCCCCGTTGGTCGCGATCACCGGCCCGTCGCCGTGCGCCAGATCGTTCCACGCCAGCTTGATCCCGCCCCCACGCCCCAGCGGCTCTTCCTCCACCGCATAGCGGATCTCCACCCCGTACTTCTCGCCATTGCCAAAGTACTGCTGGATCACCTCGTGCCGGTACCCGCACGAGAAGACGATGCGCGCCACCCCCTGGCTCACCAGCCAGCGCACCTGATACTCCAGGATCGGCTTCTCCAGGATCAGCACCATCGGCTTCGGCCGATCGTCAGTGAACGGCCGCAGCCGCTCTCCCTTCCCTCCCGCCAGGATGATCGCCTGCAAATCGCCCATACTTGCCATGTCAGCCGATTATAGGCCCCACTAACCTTCTCCCCGTCCCCACCGCCGAACTGCCCCGCACCGGCGACAAGTCCCTCTCCACTGCGTGGAGAGGGACAGCGCGAAGTGCAAGGTGAGGTCAGACTCCCACTCGCGCTCGCCCATACGGGTCTGGCGCCGGTGGCGCCGGTGAGAGCCACGCCACCGTCAGCGCGAGCGCGCTCACCAGGAACGCCAGGAACGTCCCCCACAGCGCAGGGGTGCCTGACAGCACGCTGCCGATGCCCGGGCCTACCAGCACGTTGTCTGCGCCGGCCGTGGCCACCTTGAGCAGCACGTTCCCGACCAGCAGCAGTCCGCCGTAGGAGAGGATCAGCGTCCACGCCCGCCCAAAGGACCGATCACGCGAGTCCATCAGCCGATCCCAGAAGAACGAGAACGCCGCGATGCCGAGTCCCGCTAGCGGCACGACGTATAGCAGCGTCTTGGGCAGCGTGTCCGGTGCTTTCGGTGCTGGAGCCGGTGTTGCCTGGGCCTGGAGTATCGGCGCCGCGCCAGCCGCCGCGGTTGGCACGGTGACGACACCACCGGTCGTCCCGAACCCACTCGACGCCCCGCCCGCTGCCACGGTCGGTACGCGAGTGGGCAGCGACAGGCCGCCCGCGCCCGCCGCCGCGCCGCCCGCCACGGGCGCCTGTGCCTGCGGTGCTTGCGGTGCTTGCGGTGCCTGCGGGGCAGCACCAGACGTGGTGCCGAAGCCGGAACCGCCCGTCGACGCCGGCACGGTGGGGACACCGCTGGTGGTGCCGAAGCCACTCGACGCGCCCGTCGCGCTACCCGCCTCGACGGTGGGCACGCGGGTGGGCAGCGTCACGCCGCCCGCGCCGGCCGATGTGCCGCCGGCGGCAACGGTTGGAATGCGCGTGGGCAGCACTAGCCCGCCGGAGACTGAGGCCGCGGCAGCGCCACCGGCGGAGGCGGGCACGGCCGCCGCGCCCGCACGGCTGTTGGTGACCGCTGCCTGGTTGACGCGGTTGACCGCATCGGCGCGGGCAATCTCCAGGCCGGTGAGCGGTGCGTCGCCGATGTTGACCAGTGATGCTCTAACCCACGGCTGGTAGAAGAGCACCAGCGCCACCAGTCCGCCCGCAGCGGCGACGTACCGCGCGACGTGGTTGCGCGTCAGTCCACCGCTCCGGCTGCCCGCAACCGGGAGGGTGCCGTCCAGCGAGGAAGCGGAAGCGGCCATTAGCCCTTCACGCTTCCCGCGGTCAGCCCTTCCACCAGGAAGCGCTGCGCTCCGGCGTAGAACGCCACCACCGGGATCGACATCATCACCGACGACGCCATGATTGGTCCCCAGGCGAACACGTCGCCCACGATCCAGCGCCCCATGCCTACTGGCAGCGTCGTAGCGTTGTTGCTCTGTGTGAACACGAACGCGAACAGGAACTCATTCCA
>CADCTC010000080.1 GCA_902805635.1 uncultured Chloroflexota bacterium | reverse complement strand
CTCGTGTCATCGACGCGGATGGGGTTTTCGGCCAGCACAGCGGTCGGCGTCCTGCAACGCCCAGCTCACGTTGCGTGCCTGCTGCGCCACCCAGGTGGCGGTCGGCCGGGTGGTGCAGCCAGCGAGATGGACCCGGCGGGTGCCGACCTCGAGGAAGAAGATGACATGCAGTGTCTTGAGGAACAACATCTCGACGGTGAAGAAGTCGCAGGCGAGGATCTGCTGATGGTATCGCGCCAGGAAGCTCCGCCAGATGCTGCCGCCCTGGGCGCGCTGCGGTGCCGGCGGCACGCCCTGCCGGTGCAGGATGGTGCGGATCGTCGTGCGCCCCACCTCGTGGCCGAGCTTGCCCAGCTCGCCGTGGACCCGCGCGTAGCCCCAGCGCGAGTTCTCGCGCGCCAAGCGGACGATCAGCGCCTCGATCGTAGGATCGGTGGGTCGCCGACCGGCGGGCTTGCGCCCCCGGAAGGTCCACTTCCGGCGCACCAGGTCGCGATGCCACGTGAGCACCGTTTCCGGCGTGACCAGGACCAGGCTCCGGGTCCAGCGCTGGCCTGCCCCGGCAGTCATGCGCCGGAGCTTCGTCGCCAGCAGCGCCAGGGTGAGTCGCTCCCAGCGCGCGAGGCGCGGCCGCGGCTGCCGGCGCTGCAGCACGCGGAGCTGGTGCCGCAACAGCACGATTTCGAGATCTTTTCCGCAATCCGACTGACGGCGCGCGGTGACCAGGTCGAGCAGCAGGGCCACCAGTTGCTCGAAGGCTGACCAGAACATCGCTCCTCCTCGCATGCGACGCAACGAGGCGAGGAGCATAGCGATCAATCTGGCAACCTTCAACCGGGCCGATGGCAATTCCGCATAGTACAGGTCACTTTCGTGTCACCTCGGCGAGCCAGACCCGCGCGGCGGCCGTCAGCTCCGCGACGACGTCGGGATGCCGTTCCCGCAGGTTGATCCGCTCGCCCGGATCCTGGCTGAGATCGGCCAGGTGGACGGGGTCAGCGGCCAGGCGGCCGAAGTCGAGCTTGCCGTCGAGGACGAGCTTCCAGCGACCCTCGCGCGCCGCCAGTTGCCCGGCGTACTCCCAGAAGACGCGCCGCTGCGAGCTTGGCGCGCCCTTCATTACCGTCGGCAGCAGGTCGCAGCCGTCCAGCCCCTCCGCCGGTTCGGCGCCGGCCAGCGCCAGGAAGGTGGGCACGATGTCCATCATCACGCCCACCTCGTCGCGGACCTGCCCGGCCGGGATGCACGCCGGGTAACTGAGGATGGCCGGCTCGCGGATGCCGCCCTCGAACAGGCTCGCCTTGTGACCGCGGAAGTGGCCGGCGCTGCCGCCGTAGTAGCGATCCTCCGCGCCGTCGAGCCAGTTGCGCGACTCGGTGGACGGGCCGTTGTCGCTGGAGAAGAAGATGACGGTGTCGTCGAGCTTGCCGGCGCGCCGTAGCGCGCCCACGATCGACCCGATGCCGTCGTCCAGCGCGGCGATCATCGCCGCCATGATCCGGCGATCGGGCGGCAGGCCGGGGAAGCGGTCGAGGTATTCCCGCGGCGCGTGCATCGGGTAGTGGGGCGCGCTGTACGGCACGTAGAGGAAGAAGGGCGCGCCCGCGTGCCGCTCGATGAACGCCACCGCCCGCTCGGTGATCAGCTCAGTCAGATAGTGCCCGTTCGCCCAGACCTCCTCGCCGTCCCGCCAGAGGTCGTGGACCGGGTTGATCCCCTTGGCCTGGCCCCAGTAGAAGATGTGCGAGTAGTAGTCCACGCAGCCGGCGAGGAAGCCGAAGAATTCGTCGAAGCCGTGGGCGTTCGGGCCGTGCGCCGGGGCCGTGCCCAGGTGCCACTTGCCGCAGAGGCCCGTCGCGTAGCCCCGTTCCTTGAGGCGGCGCGCCAGCGTCCGCTCGTCCGTCGACAGGCCGGCGCCGCCGCGCGCGCCGCCGAGGATCGCGCTGACGCCGGCGCGCTGGGGGTAGCGCCCGGTCAGCAGCGCGGCGCGCGACGGTGAGCAGACCGGCGAGTTCGAGTACCAGTCGGTGAAGCGGATGCCCCGCGCCGCGAGCGCGTCCAGGTGCGGGGTCCTGACGGCGTCCGAGCCGTAGCAACCGAGGTCGCCGTAGCCGAGGTCGTCGGCGAAGATGACGACGAAGTTCGGCGCGCTCATCCGGTCCACCTCCCACTCGCCCGCGCCCGCGCGACCCGCTTCCTGGGTCCCCCACCGCTCGGCGTTCTTCCCTCAAACGTCGCGGGAGGAGGCAGGAGCAAGGGCGCCCGCCGCCGCCCATCCGAATGCAGCATCAGTATCGCGCAACGCGCGCCGGCCCCAGGTCGGCGGCCAGCATCGTGCCATCGAACGCGCGCTTCAGCAAGGCGCACTTCCGGTCGGCGCTGCCGGGATCATCCCATCGGTTGCGGAACTCGTGCGGATCGTCGGCCAAGTCATAGAGTTCCCCCACGTCGTGGCCGTGGTAGACCGCGAGCTTGTGCCGCCCCGTAGAGTGCGGTAACCCCGTCCGCGTACCGCTGAAGCCCATGACATCACGCCGTAGCCCAATCCCGTCCCGTATGACGGCCGAGCGCGAATGGCGTCAGCGATCAGCAAGGGGGGAGGGGCATGTTCTGGTCGATACTCATGCATTTCGCGGGGCTCATCGTCGATCTTGTCGTCGGCGCGCGACGCCCCGAGCAGGCGAAGGACCTGGAGATCGCGCTGCTGCGACACCAGGTGCGGCTGTTGCAGCGGCGATCATCCCGGCCGCCCCTGTCCTGGCCGAGAAGCCTATCCGCGTGGTGCTACGCGGCATGGAGGCCAGCCAGGACGGGGATGGTCCGCACCTGTAATGGCTACCCAGCTCAGCCGCGCATCGGGACGGTCGCCGGGCCGATGGAAAAGTACAATCCGGGGAGGACAAATCGCCACGCCGTGTCCCGTAACCTGGGTGCTGCCGTTTCGCTTGGAGTTGTGCATGCTTGCCCACGGCCTCGCTCGCCTGCGCCGGCTCGCCCGGCGCTGCGCCGACACGGTCCGCGCGCGGGTCAGCCGATGGACGAAGCCGCGCCCGCGCTCGCTCGCCATGGGCCTGGCGACGGATCTCGTCCGCCTGTGCTGGCTGGCAGGCTCAGCCGTGCGAGAATCCGAGTGTGACGTCCGGTTGCCGGGTGCCGCCCGGCCGTGCCATCGGTCCCCGATCGGTGCAACGGCGGGACGGGACCCGCGTGAAAGCAGCGTGCCCCTGAGACTTACTCTGGCCAACCGCCGCCTA
>CADCTC010000079.1:14405-14724 GCA_902805635.1 uncultured Chloroflexota bacterium | reverse complement strand
ACGCGCGAGAATGGCACCAGGTCCTGCGGTCGCGCCAGCACGCTCACCGAATCCAGCTGCAGCGCCCCCAGCCGGTCCAGCACCTCCACCGGCCGCTTGGCACTCAGCCCCGTGCTCTTGCCGGAGCCAAACCCCTGTGCCCGCAGCGCCACCCCCCGCGCCTGCGCCGCCGTCAACCGTGCCGCAACCCCGTCTGCCATTCCGCCAAGACGGTACGTCGAACCAACGTTCCAGCGCAAGTACCAATCCTCACCCACACGATGGGGCGGCACCGTCTGGCTCAGTGGGCGCCTCAACATGCCAAACCACGCCCAGGTGA
>CADCTC010000079.1:0-14395 GCA_902805635.1 uncultured Chloroflexota bacterium | reverse complement strand
CCAACGCAAGTGCAAGCGACGCCGTACCACCCTTCTTGCCCGGATCGTCCGAGCACATGGGAGTCCCTCTCCTATGGGAGAGGGCGGGTGAATGCGCCCGCGCCGGAGGCGATGAAGCGCGCAGAGGGCCGGGCCCTGGGGCCAAAGGCCAGGGTGAGGTCCGTCCGCTACGCTCATCGCCTGGTGCAACCACCTTCACCACCCATCGTGCCCCCTGCCGCCCCCAGGCGCCGCCGTGCCCGCCGCCCACCAGAGGCCGCCTTCGCGAACACCGGCCGGCTGCTCATCTCCTGTCCCGATGGCCCCGGCATCGTCGCCGCTGTCTCCCGGTTCCTCTTTGAGCACGGCGCCAACCTCACCGACTCGCAGCAGCACACCACCGATCCTACCGGCGGGACCTTCTTCATGCGCGTCGAGTTCGAGCTGCCCGAGCTTGAGCGCCAAGGCCCAGAGTTGGAAGCCGCCTTCGCCACGCTTGCCGCACGCTTCCAGATGGACTGGCGCCTATCCTACGCCGGTCGCACCAAGCGCCTGGCCGTCTTCGTCTCGCGCGACGAGCACGCGCTCTTCGAGCTGCTCTGGCGCCGCCGCGCTGGCGACCTGCGCGCCGAGATCGCGCTGGTCATCTCCAACCACCCCGACCTGGAGGAGGCCGTGCGCCCCTGGGGTGTCCCCTTCCGCCACGTCCCCGTCACACCCGACACCAAGGTACAGGCCGAAGCCGCCCAGCTTGCCCTACTGGACGGTGTCGGCGCCGGTACCGACCGTGGCGTCGACGCCGTCGTGCTCGCCCGCTACATGCAGATCGTCGGCCCGACGTTTATTAGCCGGTATCCCAACCGCATCGTCAACATCCACCACTCCTTCCTGCCCGCCTTCATCGGCGCTAATCCCTATGCGCGGGCCTTCGAGCGCGGCGTCAAGCTGATTGGCGCCACCGCCCACTACGTCACAACCGAGCTCGACGCCGGCCCCATCATCGAGCAGGACATCCAGCGCGTCCACCACGGCCACACCGTCGCCGACCTGCGCCGCATTGGCCGCTACGTCGAGCGCGTCGTCCTCGCCCGCGCGGTCGCGTGGCACGTCGAAGACCGCGTCCTCGTCTACGCCAACCGCACCGTCGTCTTTGAGTAGTTGCCTGACGGCACGGGCGAGGCACTGCTAGCATCCCCCAACCGTGGCGAGTAGCCGCACGACTGCACGATTGCACACCTGAAGGAGAGCGCGAGATGGCCGAACGGACGATCCTGGTGCTACCCACCGGCGACCTGTACGCCGAGATCATGTCCCCGAAGGCGGAAGCCGACCTCCAGGCGCTGGGAAAGGTGATCCGGCGCGAAGAGGGCGGGCGCAACGTCAGCCCCGACGAGATCTCCGACCTGCTCCCCCAGGCCGACGTCGTGCTCACCACCTGGGGCGCGCCCAAGTTCGACGCCCAGCTGCTCGCTCTCGCGCCGCGCGTCAAGCTCATCGCCCACGCCGCCGGCACCATCAAGGGCTTCATCCCCGAAGAGGTCTTCGACCACGGCATCCAGGTCAGCCACGCCGCCGCCATCATCGCCGATTCCGTCGGCGAGTGGACTCTCACCGTCACGCTCATGGCGCTGCGCCGCGCCTACGACTTCAACCGCACCATGCACGAGGGCGGCTGGGCCAAGCGCGACTTCGGCTTCGGCGAGGAGCTCTACGGGCGGCGCGTCGGCGTCATCGCCGCCAGCATGACCGGCCGTGCCTACATCAAGCTGCTCAAGCCGTTCGAGTGCGACGTCGTCGTCTACGACCCCTACCTCACCGAAACGCGCGCTGCCGAGCTCGGCGTGACGCGCATCGATTCACTGGACGAGCTCTTCCGCACCTGTGACATCGTGAGCAGCCACGCACCCACCACTCCCGAAACCAACGGCATGATCAGCGCCGAGCGGCTGGCGCTGCTGCGTGATGGCGCGCTCTTCATTAATACCGCCCGCGCCGCCGCCATCGATTACCCCGCCCTCACACGCGAGCTCCAGACCGGCCGCTTCCGCGCCGCGCTGGACGTCTTCCCCAAGGAGCCCCTCGCCGCCGATAGCCCCCTGCGCGGCCTGCCCAACGTCCTGCTCAGCCCCCACATCGCCGGCGGCACCCAGCAGTCTCGCAAGCGCCTCGGCCAGGCCATGGTCGACGAGATCGGCCGCTTCCTCCGCGGGGAGCCCCTGCGCTACGCCGTCTCCAAGCAGATGCTCGCCACCATGGCTTAACCCAGACGGCGTCCGTTCGCGCTGAGCCGGTCGAAGCGCTGTCGCCTGTGGAGGGAGCGAACTTGCACCCATGAACTTCATCTTTTTTATCCCCGATGAGCTCCGTGCTGAGAGCGTCGGCTGCTACGGCAACACCTTCGCCCGCACCCCCAACATCGATCGTTTGGCGGCGGGTAGCACCCGCTTCGATCAGTGCCACGTCCAGCACACCGTCTGCACGCCCTCCCGCTGCTCGTTCACTACCGGCTGGTACCCTCACGTCCGCGGCCACCGCACGCTGTGGAACATGCTGCGCCCCGAGGATCCCAACCTCCTGAAGTACCTCAAGCAGGCCGGCTACGATGTCCACTGGGGCGGAAAAAACGACCTGCTGTCTCCAGCAGCGTTCGCCGAGAGCGTCACCGACTACCGCATCGGCTCCCGCTCCAAGCAGGCCCGCCCCGCCGGCCACGGCCACCCGCCCTACCCGCTGGACGACCCACGCTACTACACCTTCCTGTACGAACCGCTCGAAGGCCGGATCGAGAGCGTCGGCGACTTCCAGCACGTCGACGGCGCTATCGACTTCCTGCGTGCTCGCCAGCGTGGAGACGCTACCGGGGCTCGTGCAACCAATGGGTCGGGTGCGGCGGGCGCATCGGACGCAGCTGGTGACGGTCAGAAGCCCTTCGCCATCTATCTGCCGCTCAGCTTCCCCCACTGCCCCTACCACGCGCCCGAGCCGTACCACAGCATGTTCAATCCGGACGACGTGCCGCCGCTGCGCCCGGCGGACCTACCCGGCAAGCCAGACTTCCACTGCCTCATCCGCCAGACCCGCCGCCTGGACCGCCTGAACGAGACCTTCTTCAAGCAGCTGCACGCCGTCTACCAGGGCATGATCTCCGTCACCGACACGCTGCTCGGCATGCTCCTGGATGCCCTGGACGAGACCGGCCATTCCGAAGACACTGCCGTCTTCTTCTTTGCCGACCACGGCGACTGGGCCGGCGACTACGGCCTGGTGGAGAAGTGGCCCAGCGCATTAGACGATTGCCTCACGCGCGTCCCGTTCATCGCCCGTGTCCCCGGCGCCGCGATGGGGCGCGGCCACGTCGTGCGCGAGCCGGTAGAAATGTTCGACGTCATGGCCACCTCGCTCGATCTCGCCGGCATTCAGCCGCAGCACACCCACTTCGCCCGTAGCCTCGTGCCACAGCTGCGCGGCGCCGCCGGCGATCCCACCCGCGCCGTCTTCTCTGAGGGTGGCTACGATCCGCACGAGCCGCACACCTTCGAGGGCCGCGCCCAGTCCGGCGCGCTCTTTCGCACGCCGGAGCACATCTACTTTCCCAAGGGCAAGCTCCAGCAGGACGTACCGGAGAGCGTCTGCCGCACCACCTCCATCCGCACCCTCGACCACCGTCTAGTGCGCCGGCCGCTGGGCGTCTCCGAGCTCTACGATCTGCGCGCCGACCCCCGCGAGCTCCACAACGTTCACGGCCAAGCCGAGCACGCCCAGGCGCAGCGCGACCTGGAAGCACGCATGCTCGACTGGCTCATCCACACCAGCGACGTCGTGCCGCAAGAAGAGCACCCCCGCGGCCTACCCGTGGCGCAGACGTAGTGCCGGTTTCGCAGCGTCCGTCGTCCGTAGCACGCCGTCCGTTGGCCGCGTCGTCCTTCCGTTCGTCCTGAGCTCGTCGAAAGACACCCTGGGTTCTGAACCCAGCTCCTGAGCCAGTACGTCAGGCTGCCAGCGCGGTGGGCAGATCGAACCGGATCGGCGGCAGCGGGTTACCCTGGCGCATCCGTGCCCGCGCCGTCCACGCCGCCATCCGCATCGGGTCCGCCGCGTCCTCCGCCGAGGCGTAGCCCAGCCAGCCCACGCCGCCGCGACTTGCCTCCGGGAACTCCGCCCCGCCCGGTTCGTCCAGCCACTCGTCGTTTCGCGTCAGTCCCTCGATGCGACGGCGACCATCCCGATACTCCACCAGCGCCCAGCAGCGTAGCGGCTCCACCCGCGGCCCGCGGCCGCGCCATGGGAGGTGCCCTTCCGGCGCCGCCAGCACCGCCGACCATCCGGCCGCCGACGCCACCGCCAGCACTCGGCCTCGCTCTGCGTCCCGTCCCAAGGCGGCACAGTCGTAGCCCGGTTCCGCGAAGAGCGTCTCGCGCGCTGCATCCACGCAGCGCCCCTCGTGCGCGAAGTCGTAGCCGTAGGCCACGTGGCGCAGCACCACCGCCGCCTCTCCCAAGCGGAAGGCGAACCCGCGCCCGCAGGTGACGCAGCGCGGCGCATCGGCGCCGTCGACGATCTCCTTACTGCTTGCGGCGCCGGATTCCCCAAACGATGGTCCGGCCTCCGGCGAGCTGGCGACGGGCCGGGGTAGTGCAGTCGTTATCGATGTGGCCCGACCGTAGGGACGGAGAAACGACTGCGTGATCCGGGTAACTGGGGCCATTGGCTTGGCGGGAGCGGCGCTGCTCACGGTGGGTCCTCCTTGACTGACTTCGAGCCACGTTCAGTGGCCCGTCCTGACGCGGGCTATCATGCGCCCCGCATCCACCCCCGCGCACCGGGCGCCGGTCGGGTTTCCATACTCCCCATCTGGCTAGGTTCGCATCCGACAGGCGTCCTCGTGGCCAGTAACCTAGCTGCCCCCGCAAGTCGAACTATGGATCGCTTCCTCACCCGCCCCTTCGTCCACCTTTCCCTCGCCACCGCGCTCGTCGCCGGCTTCGGCCTGGGCGCGGCCGCCTTCGGCGCCACCCTCCTTGGCGTACCCGCGGGCCGCTGGTGGCCCGCGCTAGCGCAAGCTCACGGTCACGCCCAGGTGTTCGGCTTCGCCGGGCTGATGGTTTTCGGTGTCGCCTTCGTCTTCCTCCCCCGCCTGCGCGGCGCTCCCCTGCGCGGCGCCCGGTTTGTTCCCTGGGTCCTCCTCCTCTACGGTGGTGGCGTCTGGCTGCGCGTGCTCGCGCAGACTGTCGGCGCGCTCGTTTTCGACGGCGGCGCTCCCGGCACCGTGGTTGGTCCCGCGATGTCGCTCTCCGCCGTGCTCGAGCTGGCCGGCGCCGCGCTCGCTATCGGCCTCCTGGTGCGTACCGGCATGCACGGCCCACCGCTGGGCCAGCGTGCGGGTGTGACGCAGGTGCTGCCTCTGCTCGTCGTCGCCTGGTCCGGCCTGCTGGCCGCACTCCTGGCCAACCTGCTCTCCGTCGTTCTCCAGCCTCCGAGCGATGCAGCCCTCGGCCGGCACTTGGTCGCCGAGCCATCGCTCGACGCATTAGCGGTCCAGCTGGCGCTGCTGGCGTGGCTTGTCCCGCTCTCTGTCGCTTTCGCCGCGCGGAACTTCCCGCTCTTCCTCTGGACAGCCGTGCCAGCGGCCCGCTCGCTGTGGCTTGGCCTGGCGCTGCACGTCCCCGGCCTGGTGCTCGGCATCGGAGCCTGGGCGCTTGGCCCGCAGCAGCTGTACGCCGGTGGCTGGGCCCTCCAAGGCGCCGCGCTGCTCTGGTGGACCTACGCCGTGGGCGCGCTCGGTCCAAAGACCCGGCAGCCAGGCAAGACCGCCGACCCCCTCGAAGCAGCGCTCTTCCGGCTTTCGCGCACACCTTTGACCGGCGCCTTTGCCTGGCTGGCCGTCGCCGGTCTGCTCATGCTGGCCGGCGCTGCGTCTTCGCTGGCCGGACTGCCCACACCGCCGCCCGATGCCGAGCGCCACGCGGTGGGCGCTGGCTTCGTCTTGCTCCTCATCACCGGCATGGCCCTGCGCCTCATCCCCGGCTTCGGCGGTGGCAAGCGGCGCGTCAACCTGCGCGCCGCTGCGATTGCCGTCTGGGCCGCCCAGCTTTCCGCCCTCCTGCGCGTCGGGCCGCTGCTTGCCGCTTGGCTGCTCGGCCTGCTGGGAGCCGGTCCGCTGCCCGGCGTCACCCCGCTGCTGACTCTCGCCGGTCTCGCCGGCATGGTGTCGATCGCCGCCCTCTGGATCGCCCTCTGGGGTGCACTCGCACCACCGGCTCAGCCGTCTGCGTCTGCCGGCTGAGCGCCCTCAGGCAGGGCGCCTCACCATCGGCAGTGAGGCGCCGGGTCTGAGGCTACATTCCCACCGCCACCAGTGCCGGTGCTGCCGCCACCACCGGTACCTCCGCCCGTGTGGGCGCCAGTGCGGGATGTGCCTTGGCGTGGCGCTCCAGGCGGTCCATCTCCTCGGCATAAATCGGGCGGAGCATGCCGGGCGCAAACAGGCGGACCATCAGCCCCGTGACTCCTCCGAAATCGAACACCGTGTCGAAGCGCACCCTCGCGCGCTGGCTGCCCTCCGGTTCCACCGTGAACGTCGTTACCACGCCCTCGCCTGCCTCGACCAGCACTCGCCCCGGCTGGGTTTCCGTGATGGAGGCGGTCATCGTTTGCTTGCGGCCGCCCATTTTAGATGAGAACCGCACCACCGTGCCGTGGCCAACGCCGCCTCGCTCGACCACCATGTCGGAGAACGCGTCCGGGAGGAAGCCCTCCGGGTGGTCCCGGTGGTGCTCGCTGTAGTCGGAGATGAGGTGGTAGACCACCTCCGCGGGGGCATCCATCACTCGCTCTGCGCTGAACCGGGTCTGCATTGTCGTGCTCCTTTGCACTGTGGACTTGTCTCGGTACGGCATTCCTGCCGGTTGCTTCTGTACCAATCGGTACACGTACCACATGGTACATTCGCTACAGGTGATCGTCAATACCCCAATCGAAGAGTCGCCAGATTCCAGCCAGGTGGACGGGGCCGGCGCCGGCCGCCAGGCCAGGCCGGCCCGCGAGAAGCTGCTCGCGGCCGTTATCGCCCACGTCACGGCGCATGGCATCGGCGACCTGAGCCTGCGCGAAGTGGCCGCGGCAATCGGTACCAGCCACCGCATGCTCATCTACCACTTTGGCTCGCGCGAGGGGCTGATGGTCACCATCGTGCACGCCGTGGAAGCTGGGCAGCACGCCTTCCTCGGCCAGTTGGCTGCCGACCTCTCCCTTTCACCTGCCGATGTCATGCGCACCATGTGGCGGCGGCTCGCTGAGCCAGACCTCTGGCCAAGCGAGCGCCTCTTCTTCGAGATCTACGCGCTGGCGCTCCAGCGCCGTCCCGGCACTGAGAGCTTCCTGGACGGCATCGTCGATTCGTGGGTCGAGCAGATGGCCGAGTACGCCCGGCAGCGTGGCATGGACCCGGACGCCGCCCGCGTCGATGCCCGTGTCGCCGTAGCCGTCAGCCGCGGTCTCCTGCTCGACCTGCTGGCCGCCGGCGACCGCGCCGCCGTCGACGCCGCCGTCGAGCGCTACCTGGCCGGGTACCAGTCCCTGACGACCGTCACCCCCAGCAGCCCCCCACGCGATCACAGCCGGGCCGCCGCCTGATACGGTCCCCCGCTCGCGCGGCGACCGGGTGACCAACCCGGCAGCCGGTACGGCAAAGTGACATGTGAGGACCTGATGACACAGACAGCGGTGACGCAGCTCCAAGCAGCGGCGGTGGAGATAGAAGACGTCCGCTTCGAGCATCTGCAGGAGGCACTCGGTATCGGCACGTCGCGCCCCCGCGTCTCCTGGACTGTCGCCACGTCCAGCGCCGGTTGGAAGCAGGCGGCCTACGAGCTCGAAGCCACTGACGCCGCCGGGAACGTACGCGGCAGCACCCAGGAGGTTCAGTCCCAGGACTCGGTGCTCGTCGCCTGGCCGTTCGCGCCGCTCGTATCGCGTGAGCGCGTCGCCGTGCGGGTGCGCGTGCGCGGTGCCGATGGCAGTCGCTCCGCCTGGAGCGCCCCCGCCTGGGCGGAAGCCGGCCTGCTCGACTCCTCAGACTGGCAGGCGCGCTTCGTCACCCCGGACTGGGACGAAGACACCAGCCGCCCGCAACCAAGCCCCCACCTGCGGCGCGAGTTTGACGTGCGCTCGGCTGTGTCGCGGGCGCGCCTCTACGTCACCGCGCTTGGTGTCTATGACGTGCAGGTGAACGGCACGGCCGCCGCCGACCACGTGCTCGCGCCCGGATGGACCAGCTACCACCACCGCCTGCGCTACCAGACGCTGGACGTGACGTCCCTCCTGCGGGAGGGGCGCAACGCCGTCGGCGTCATGCTGGGCGACGGTTGGTACCGGGGCCGTTTGGGGTACGGTGGCGGTCAGCGCAACGTCTACGGCGACCGCCTGGCACTCCTGGCGCAGCTCGAGATCGACTACGCCGACGGCTCGACCGAGCGTGTTGTCACAGACGGTTCCTGGCGCGTCACTACTGGACCGCTCCTCGCCAGCGACCTCTACGACGGCGAGACGTACGACGCCCGACTCGACTGTCCCGGCTGGTCGTCGCCCGGCTACGACGACGGCGCGTGGTTGGGCGTCCGCACCATGGACCGTGACCTGCGCACGCTCGTCGCCCCCACCGGTCCACCTGTGCGCCGCGTCGAGGAGGTGGCGCCCGTTGCCATCACCACGCCTCCCTCAGGTCACACCATCGTCGATTTCGGCCAGAACCTCGTCCGGCGAGTGCGCTTCACCGTCCAGGGAGCAGCCGGCCAGACCATCACCCTGCGCCACGCTGAAGTGCTGCAAGACGGCGAGCTCTACACGCGACCCTTGCGCACCGCCCTCGCCACCAACAGCTACACGCTGCGCGGCGGCGCTCCGGAGACGTGGGAGCCATGCTTCACCTTCCATGGCTTCCGCTACGTCGAGATCCAGGGCTGGCCGGGTGAGCTCCATCCCCAGGATCTGGTGGCGGTAGTCTGCCACTCCGACCTCGAGCGGCGCGGCTGGTTCGAGTGCTCCGACCCGCTGCTCAATCGCCTGCACGAGAACGTCGTCTGGAGCATGCGCGGCAACTTTCTCGACCTGCCCACCGACTGCCCCCAGCGTGACGAGCGCCTGGGCTGGACCGGCGACATCCAGGTATTCGCCCCCACCGCCTGTTTCCTTTATGACGTCGCGGGCTTTCTTTCGTCGTGGCTGGCCGACCTGGCGGCCGAGCAGGACGAGGACGGCGTCGTGCCGTATTACGTGCCCAACCTCGCCCCTCTTCCGCTGCCGCCCACTACCGCCTGGGGCGACGCCGCCGTCATTGTGCCGTGGGTGCTCTACGAGCGCTACGGCGACGCCGGCATCTTCGAGGCGCAGTTCGACAGCATGCGTGCCTGGGTCGACCACATCGCCGGCATCGCCGGCGAGCGGCGTCTGTGGGATCGCGGCTTCCAGTATGGCGACTGGCTCGATCCGAGCGCGCCACCGGATCGACCCGGTGCTGCGCGCACCTCCCCCGATGTGGTCGCCACCGCCTACTTCGCTCGCTCCGCCGAGCTGCTCGGTAACGCTGCTGAGGTACTCGGCCGCACGTCCGAAGCCGAGCGCTACCACCGCCTGGCCGGCGAGGTGCGCGCCGCCTTTGCGCGTGAGTACGTCACGCCCGCCGGCCGCGTCACGAGCGATGCGACCACCGCCTACTCGCTCGCCATCCAGTTCGGTCTCCTGCCCGACCCGGAACAGCGCCGCGTCGCCGGCGAGCGGCTGGCAGCTTTGGCGCGCGCGAGCGGCTTCCGCGTAAGCACGGGATTCGTGGGCACGCCGCTGATTTGCGACGCGCTGTGCAGCGTGGGCGCATACGACGTCGCCTTCCATCTGCTCACCCAGACCGCCTGCCCCTCCTGGCTGTACCCCGTCACCATGGGCGCCACCACCATCTGGGAGCGCTGGGACAGCATGTTGCCCGACGGCACAGTCAACCCCGGCGAGATGACGTCGTTCAACCACTACGCGCTCGGCGCCATCGCCGATTGGCTGCACCGCACCGTTGCCGGCTTGGCCACCGGCGCTCCCGCCTACCGCCGCCTTTCCATCCGTCCGCATCCGGGTGGCGGCCTCAGTTACGCTCGCGCCAGCCACCGCACCCCGTACGGCCTGGCCGAAGCCGGTTGGCGCATCGCGGATGGCCAGATCGAAGTCGCCGTCTCCGTGCCGCCCAACACCACCGCGGACGTGGTCCTACCCGCACCTGATGGGCAGGCGCCCCGCTCTGTCGAGGTTGGCGCCGGCAGCCACCGCTGGTCTTACGCCTGGCCCGCCGGCGCGGCGCGGCTCACGCTGGATAGCACCATCGGCGACCTGCTTGATGCGCCGAATGCCTGGGCTGCCGTCTCGTTCACCTTCCCACGCCTCGCCCGTGATGAGGTCCGGCTGCGCCGGCAGCGCTCCCACACGCTGCGCGAGCCGGCCGCGTCTTTCGCTAACCCCGAGCGAGCCGGAGCGCGGATGGAAGCCGTACTGGCCGCGCCGTAGACTTCCGCCACCGCAGCAGGTCGGAGCGACCGGAGCGTGACTGAAGCGTACTTCTCACCCTCCCCCGGCGCCGTAACGCTTCGTAACGCATCTGTACGCGCTGCGTACGCATTCCGTAACACCTTGGCACGGTTCCTGCACACGCCGATCCTTCCTGTTGGGTGAATCGGCCATATGGCCGATTACGCGCGGCCGACGTTCCTTAATACACTTTCTGGTCGTGATGTCAACGTGGTAGCCCCCGCTTCCGGGTCCATTCACGGTGATACCGCATCCGCCCCTCTGCACCACCCTCCTGCACGTCGTGCACACTCTGCACGTGCAGTCCCCATTTCGCCTAAGTCGCAAGTTCGCACGTAAGGAAAAGCTTGATGGCACGAGCCAGCACCGACAGCCCAGCCGCCACCGCCGAGTCAGTCGCAGGTACGGGGAACGGTGAGGACCAGATCAACGCCAGGCAGTTGCTGGCCGCGCTCCGGGCGCTCCGCAAGGGCGACTTCGCCGTGCGCCTGCCCAGTACCTACACCGGCGCCGCGGGTGAGATTGCCGAGGCGTTCAACGACATCGCCGATCTCCAGCAGCGCACCACCAAGGAGTTCCAGCGTATCGGCAACGCCGTCGGCCGTGATGGACGCATTGGCCAGCGCGCCTCCATCGGCGAGGTGGGCGGCGGCTGGCACGAGCGCATCGAGGCGCTCAACACCCTCATCACCGACCTTACCCAGCCCACCGCCGAGATGGGCCGCGTGCTCGGCGCCGTCGCCAAGGGTGATCTGACCCAGCGCATGGCGCTGGAGATTGATGGCCGTCCCCTCAAAGGCGAGTTCCTGCGCACCAGCCGCACCGTGAACACCATGGTGGACCAGCTGGGCGACTTCGCTTCGGAGGTGACCCGCGTCGCGCGCGAAGTAGGCACCGAAGGGCAGCTGGGTGGCCAAGCGGACGTGAAGGGCGTCGCCGGCACCTGGAAGGAGCTCACCGACTCGGTGAACTCGATGGCCGGCAACCTGACCAGCCAGGTGAGAAACATTGCCGACGTGACCACCGCTGTGGCCAACGGCGACCTCTCGCGCAAGATCACCGTGGACGTGCGTGGCGAGATGCTGGAGCTGAAGAACACCGTCAACACCATGGTGGACCAGCTCAACGCCTTCGCCGGTGAGGTGACGCGCGTCGCACGCGAAGTAGGCACCGACGGCCGCCTTGGTGGCCAGGCCGACGTGCGTGGCGTGGCCGGTGTGTGGAAGGACCTCACCGATTCGGTGAACTCGATGGCCGGCAACCTGACTAGCCAGGTGCGAAACATCGCCGACGTGACCACCGCTGTGGCCAACGGCGACCTGTCCAAGAAGATCACCGTGGACGTCCGTGGCGAGATGCTGGAGCTGAAGAACACCATCAACCGGATGGTCGACCAGCTGAGCACCTTCGCTTCGGAGGTGACCCGCGTCGCACGCGAAGTAGGCACCGAAGGGCAGCTTGGGGGCCAGGCCGACGTGAAGGGCGTCGCCGGCACCTGGAAGGATCTGACCGACTCGGTGAACTCGATGGCCGGCAACCTGACCGTGCAGCTGCGCGACGTGTCCAAGGTCGCCACCGCTATCGCCACCGGTGACCTCACCCAGAAGATCACCGTCGACGTCCGCGGCGAGATCCTGCAGATCAAGGACGTCATCAACACCATGGTGGACCAGCTCAGTGGGTTCGCCTCGGAAGTGACCCGCGTCGCACGCGAGGTGGGTACCGAGGGGCAGCTGGGCGGGCAGGCCGACGTGCGTGGTGTGGCCGGCACGTGGAAGGACCTCACCGACTCGGTGAACTTCATGGCCGGCAACCTGACCAGCCAGGTGCGCTCGATCGCTGAAGTCACCACCGCTGTGGCCAACGGCGACCTGTCCAAGAAGATCACCGTCGAAGTGCGTGGCGAGATGCTGGAGCTGAAGAACACCATCAACCGGATGGTCGACCAGCTGAGCACCTTCGCCTCGGAGGTGACCCGCGTCGCACGCGAGGTGGGCACCGAGGGGCAGCTGGGTGGCCAGGCCGACGTGAAGGGCGTTGCGGGCACCTGGAAGGACCTCACTGACAGTGTGAACTCGATGGCCGGCAACCTGACCAGCCAGGTGAGAAACATTGCCGACGTGACCACCGCCGTGGCGAATGGTGACCTCTCGCGCAAGATCACCGTGGACGTGCGTGGCGAGATGCTGGAGCTGAAGAACACCGTCAACACCATGGTGGACCAGCTCAACGCCTTCGCCGCCGAGGTGACCCGCGTCGCCCGCGAAGTAGGCACCGAGGGCCGTCTCGGTGGGCAGGCGCAGGTGCGTGGCGTGGCCGGTGTGTGGAAGGACCTCACCGACAGCGTGAACGCCATGGCCGGCAACCTCACCGTCCAGCTGCGTGACGTGTCCAAGGTGTCGTCCGCCATCGCCAACGGCGACCTCACCCAAAAGATCACCGTCGACGTGCAGGGCGAGATCCTGCAGATCAAGGACGTCATCAACCGCATGGTGGACCAGCTCAACGGCTTCGCGGGTGAGGTGACCCGCGTGGCGCGTGAGGTGGGCACCGAGGGCCAGCTGGGGGGCCAGGCCGACGTGCGCGGCGTCGCCGGCACGTGGAAGGATCTGACCGACAGCGTGAACTTCATGGCCGGCAACCTCACCAGCCAGGTGCGCAACATCGCCGACGTGACCACCGCCGTCGCCAACGGCGACCTGTCCAAGAAGATCACCGTGGACGTGCGCGGCGAGGTGCTGGAGCTGAAGTCCACCATCAACACCATGGTGGACCAGCTCAACTCCTTCGCCTCGGAAGTGACGCGCGTGGCGCGCGAGGTGGGCTCGGAAGGAAAGCTCGGCGGTCAGGCGCAGGTCGAAGGCGTCGCCGGCACCTGGAAGGATTTGACCGACAACGTGAACCTGATGGCCGGCAATCTCACCGGCCAGGTCCGCAACATCGCCGAAGTGACCACCGCCGTGGCGCGCGGCGATCTTTCCAAGAAGATCACCGTCGACGTGAAGGGCGAGATTCTCGAGCTCAAGAACACGATCAACGTCATGGTCGATCAGCTCAATTCGTTCGCTTCCGAGGTGACGCGCGTGGCGCGCGAGGTCGGCACCGAGGGCCGGCTGGGGGGTCAAGCGCAGGTGATCGGCGTCGGCGGCACCTGGAAGGATCTGACCGAGAACGTGAACGCGATGGCCGCGAACCTCACCGGCCAGGTTCGCAACATCGCGGAGGTGACCACCGCGGTGGCGCTGGGCGATCTTTCGAAGAAGATCACGGTGGACGTGAAGGGCGAGATCCTCGAGCTCAAGAACACGATCAACACCATGGTCGATCAGCTCAACTCCTTCGCGTCCGAAGTGACCCGCGTGGCGCGCGAAGTCGGCACCGAGGGCAAGCTCGGCGGCCAGGCGCGCGTGGAAGGCGTCGGCGGCACCTGGGCCGATCTCACCGACAACGTGAACCTGATGGCCGCGAACCTCACCGGCCAGGTTCGCAACATCGCCGACGTGACCACCGCCGTGGCCCGCGGCGATTTGTCCAAGAAGATCACGGTCGACGTGAAGGGCGAGATTCTCGAGCTCAAGAACACGATCAACGTCATGGTCGACCAGCTCAATTCGTTCGCTTCCGAGGTGACGCGCGTGGCGCGCGAGGTCGGCACCGAGGGCCGGCTCGGCGGTCAGGCGCAGGTGATCGGCGTCGGCGGCACCTGGAAGGATCTGACCGAGAACGTGAACCTGATGGCCGACAATCTTACTGGCCAGGTCCGCAACATCGCCGAAGTCACCACCGCGGTGGCATCGGGCGACTTGTCCAAGAAGATCACGGTGGACGTGAAGGGCGAGATCCTCGAGCTCAA
>CADCTC010000078.1 GCA_902805635.1 uncultured Chloroflexota bacterium | reverse complement strand
AGGTGGATGCCGACCACCCGAACGTCAAGCCGGAGATGTGGACCGTGATCAACCAGCAGGTAACGAAGCTGATGAACGCCGAGCAGTCGGCGCGGGACACCGGAAAGCAGATCACCGAGCAGGTCAATGCCCTGTTCCAGCCGTACGTCGTGCCCAAGAGCTGACTGCTCCTGGCAACTGCCGGCAGCGATGCCTGACGTCTTCTGGTCGAGCAACGCCGACGCGTACCTTTTGCAGCTCCCGCTGGTGTGTTCAAAATAGCGCCACTTGCTATGGCGCCTCATGCCGAATAGCATTTTGTATCCCCACGGAGGTACCGACACGATGCTGACCCCTGCTTCGTTCCCGACTTCACGCCGCCGCCTGATCGGTGGGCTTTCCGCTGCCCTGGCTCTGGGCGCTCCGGGCGTGCTCGCCGCCTGCGGGCAGAGCGGCGGCACAGCACAGCCCTCCACGGGCGCCGGCGCCGGCGGACCGGCGAGCGGCGCCGTGAGCTGGTTCTACTCGGCCAACCCCCAAACGAGCGGCTTCGACAAGATCGAGGAGGCGTTCAAGGCCAAGTACCCGAACGTCAAGCTGGAGATCCAGCACACGCCGAGCGACTCCGAGAATAAGCTGCTCGCCCTGTTCTCGGCCGGCAATCCGCCCGACGTGCACCGGCTGAACGACGACTTTGTCCTGGGGTACAAGACCAAGAATCTGATCGCCCCGCTGGACAAGTACGTCAAGGCCCAGAACGTCAAGCGCGACGAGTTCTACGCCGGCGTCTACGACTTTCCGGTGCACGACGGCAAGCACTACTCCTGGTTCCTGGGCGCCAACCCGCGCCTGATCTTCTACAACGTGGAGCTGTTCCAGAAGCGGGGGGTGGCGCTGCCGCCCACCAAGTGGGAGTCCCGCGGCTGGACGTGGGACGACTTCCTCGACGCGGCGCGCAAGCTGACGCAGGCGTCGCCGCCGGCGGCAGCGCCGGGCGTATCCGGCGCCTCGGTGTACGACGACACCGGCAATGAGCAGACGTTCGCCATCAACAACGGCAGCCCCACGGGCGTCTACTCGAAAGACGGTAGGAAATTCACGCTCGCCGATCCACTGGGCTACGAGGCGATGCAGTGGATCGCGGACCTGACGCACAAGCACCGCGTCCAGCCCACCCGCCAGGTGGCGAGCGAGCTCAAGGGCGACGACGACATGTTCGTGAACGGCCAGCTGGGGATGTGGTTCAACAACACCGGGACGATCAACCGCCTGCGGCGCGAGGCTTCCTTCGCCTTCGACGTCACGCCGGTGCCGATGAAGGCCAAGCGGCTGACCGAGAGCAGCATCCAGACCTACGCGCTGGCGGCGGGGGCGAAGAACCCGGACAACGGCTGGCGGCTGCTGCACTTCTTCACCGAGCAGGAGGTCGCCCGCATCTTCATCGACAACGGCTACGTCATCCCCGCGCGCAAGACCTTCGCCAAGGACTACGTCTCCGCGAACAACGGCAAGCACCCCGCCAACATGGAGCTCATCGTGGAGGCGCTGAACCAGCAGACGCTGCCGTACCAGACGCTGGACACGCAGACCGCGCGCGGCGTCTACCGCGGTAAGAACCTGGAGGAGATCTGGGACGGCGCCGTCACCGCCAAGGACGGGCTCACGCGCGTCCGCCCGGCGGTCGAGGCGGCCATCGCCCCGAAGTAGGAGGAGCGAGACACCGGTGTCACCGCAAGCGCAGGCCGGCCGCGAGCGGCCGATGATGGCGATTCAGGCCGGGGCGATCTCGTTTGCCGACGAGGGCATCCCGCAAGTGCTGGACATCCTGCAGGAGCGCGCCGGGGTGAACGCGCTCTTCTTCGCGGCGTACACGTACACGCGGGGCACCGGCGGGCGGCAGGTGCCAGGCCAGCCGCTCCCGGACCACGGGGTGCAGGAGTACGACGAGTTCTTTGGGGGCAACTTCGCGCGGACGCACCCGCAGTTCTATGCGAAGACCGCCGTCAAGGACTTCGAGGCACCGGACGAGGTGACACGTGGCAGGGACTGGCTGGAGGCCATTCTGCCGGCCTGCCGCGAGCGCGGCATCGACGTCTACGCCTGGGCCGTCGAGCGGTTCGGCATGTTCCTCACTGGCGCTCAGTTGATGCTCCAGCGCGATGTGTACGGCCGCCCGATGGCGCAGCCGTGTTACGTCAATCCGGATTACCGCCACTGGATGCTCGGGCTGATGGAGGACTACGCCAAGAGCTATCCCGTGGCAGGCGTGATGTGGGGCTCGGAACGGCGCGGCCCCTTGGAGAGTACCGTGCTGGGCGGCGTGCCCTACTGCTTCTGCGAGCACTGCGTGGCCGGCGGATGGGCCGCCGGCGTGGACGTGGAGCGCGCCCGGGCCGGCTACCGCGCGCTGTACGAGCTGGTCCAGCAGTCCCGCGGCGGGCAGCGCCCGCGCGACGGGCACCTGGTCCACTTCTGGCGGGTACTGCTGCGCTACCCCGAAGTGCTGCAATGGGAGCGACTCTGGTTCGCGCAGCAGCAGGCGCTGCACCAGGAGATCTACGGCACGGTCAAGACGGCCGATCCCAAGAAGACGGTCGGCTGGCATGTCTGGCACCAGATCTCGTTCTCGCCCATCCTGCGGGCCGAGTGGGACTACGCCGAGCTGCGCCACTACTCGGACTGGATCAAGCCGGTGCTCTACAACAACTGCGCCGGGTCGCGCTACCACGAGTACCTGACCGGCTGGCACCGCAGCGCGCTGGCCGACGGGGCGCCGGACGACACGTACCGCTTCTTCACGCAGGCGCTCGGCCTGGACGAGGCGCCCTTTGAGGAGCTGCCCACCGCGGGCTGGTCGGCCGGCTACGTCGAGCGCGAGACGCGCCGCACCGTCGAAGGCGTGGACGGCGCCATCCCCATCTACCCCGGCATCGACGTGGACATCCCCTCAGGAGAGTGCCCCACCACCCCGGATCGGGTGCGGGACGCAGTGGTGGCCGCTTTCCGGGGCGGGGCACGGGGTGTGATCCTCTCCCGCAAGTACTCCGAGATGCGGCTGGACAACCTGGCCGGCGCCGGCCAGGCGCTGCGCGAGCTGGGATATCACTGACCTGAAAGGGGCATTCGTCATGGCAACTCGACCGGCTCGACCGGCTCGACCGGCTCGCCTCGTAAGCCGGCGGCGAGCGGTCTCCGGCCTGGGCGCTGCGGCGCTCGGATCGGGAATGGGGGCCTGGTGGTCGTGCTGGACGTGTAGCGGCGGCGTCCGGCGCTAGCCGCGCAGGCGCTCCACCACGGTGTCGTCGAGCTCGACGCCCAGGCCGGGGCGGTCAGGGACGCGCATGCGGCCGTGCTCTACCAG
>CADCTC010000077.1 GCA_902805635.1 uncultured Chloroflexota bacterium | reverse complement strand
CAGCACTCGCGCGGCCACGGACAAGCTGACGAGCGTGGTCAGGGGAGTTCGCCGCTGTAATGTGTGCTGCTGCCGTGCTATGGCGTGGTCGCGATGAGTGGGCAGGCAAGCCCCGGTAGGACGGTGCGTTCCTGACGGTGCGCTGGGCCCGCAGGTCGCGCCAGGAGGATGAGCGTTGTGAGCTCCAGAGAAGTGGGCCGTGCGGCGGAGCACCGCAGAGCATGTTGACGGCACCCCCAACGGACTCCACCACGTCTACGAGGCCTAGACCACCAGGGTTTTGCCGTCCCACTGCTCGCCGCGTCAGACCTTCATCAGCGCGTCGGTGTCGATCCCCTTCGGCAGGTTGGGCGGCTTGACAGTCTGCGCGACTGCCTTTTGTATCTCGGCGAACTTCGAGAGGGACGGCTTATCGTGGCTGAGCGTGTCGAAGGCCAGCACGACCGGCGGCGTCACCTGGCCGTCATCCGTCGTGAACAAGAAGTGGTAGTCGATCCGGGAGCACACCGGCGCCGAGCAGGAGAACGGTCGTCAGGGCGGTCGCGCGCGACCCGCACCACCTCATGCCGGGACCAAACACGTAGTGGGCTATGCGCTCAGACCTCGTAGTGGTAGCGCGCCTGGAGGAAGTCGATTCGGTCGGGCTGCACGACATACACCAGGCGATCTGCCTCTGTGATGCGCCGGGACCAGGCGTTTTCCTTCCAGTGCCTGAGGCGCTCGGGCTTACCCGTGCCGGTAAATGGGGTGCGCATCACTTCGTCCATCAGCTTGAGGATGCGAGTGGCAACCTTCTGGTTTGTGGCAACCCAGTGCTGCAGGTCCTCAAAGCACTCGGGCTGAATCACCATCTCCCGCTTCTCTTGAGAAGCGGGAGATGAAGTACGCGTATCCGCCGCAGTGCCGGAGCCCCGCCGGCTCGGCTTAGCGCGCGGTTGCGGCAAGACCCAGTTGTCCCTCCAGCGCCTCGAGCGACGTCGCCGTGCCCTCACGGCGTATCGCGCGATCGTACGCCGCCTGGAGACGGCGGGCGTTCGCAGGCGAGCGCATCAGGTGCGCCGTCTCCAGCAGGCTGGAGAGCTCGTCCGCGGCGATGAGGGCAACGTCCTCCGCACCGCGGCGGGTGATGATGACCGGCTCGCGGTCGTTCACCACCATGTCGCTCAGCGTCGCCAGCTTGGCGCGCGCCTCGGTGTACGTCATCACCACTGCCATTGCTCATCTCCCCACAACCTGTACAGGAACCCTGTACGGCTATAGAATAGCCGTTTGTTCACGCGCTGTCAATGGGTAGACCACCGGTTGATCTGGGGCGGCAACCGCATCCGTTGACGCCACGTGAACACCAGAGACCGCTAGCAGGTACCTACGAGCATGCCCCTGGTCGTACCCACGGCCATACCGGTCCCGTACCGGCAGCGCGGTCTGAGCAGGAACATCACGCGAGCCGCGCCGGCCTAGCCCAGGATGAGCAGCCAGCTGTTGAAGCCTCAAAAGCGGAAGTGGCTTCAATGTACTCCCGTCGCTGTGCCCCACAGCAGGTGCTGGTACTTATTGCCCCCATGCGCTGCCCGGCGTCCCGCCCGGGCTGCCGGACTGCGCTACGGCCGCTGTTCTTGCCGGGGCAGCGCGTCGTGCTGCGCCTGGATGGTGGCCAGCGCCGCTGCCCGGCTGCCCACCCGCTCCGCGCTTCGGGCGGCGGCCAGGGCGGCGCGCAGGCGGGCGAGGTGCCGCTCCTACCGGCGGCGGTGGCGCTCGTGCAGGCGGAGCGCCCAGGGCACCCACTTGGCGGCGAACGCTTCGTACCCGCCCTGGCGGCGGACCTCCTCGGGGTCGCCCAGTGCCTCGATGACGGGCACCCAGGCGCTGACCAGCCCCCGCAGGTCGTGCAGCTCGGCCTGCGCCCGCTCCCAGGCGATGCGGTCGATGGTCACCGTTTCGCTCATCGTGCACAGCCAGGCCAGGTAGCTCGTCACCAGGTGCAGCCCTCGCTCGGCGAGCTCCGCCCCGACAGCGCGGATCTCCTCTTCGGTCAGGCCTAGCGACGCGCCCAGCCGGCGCGCGGCCTGCACCGGGGACGGCACCCGGACCGGCGGTTGCTGGTCGAGCTCCTCCGAGACACCGCGCAGCGCCTCTCCGCACGGCGCGTTCCGGTCGTCTCCGACGCTGGGAGCGGTGCGGTGTGGTGTGGTGTTCATGGTAGTCACGGGACTCTTGGCTCGGTCATTGGGGTTGCGTGCTATGGGCCAGAGGGCGTTGAAATCGGGGCGGGCGGCGTCGGGGTGCGGACGGGCGCGGGCGGCGCTGGCGGCGCGGCCGTGGGCGTGGCCGGCGCACGCGTCGCGGTGGGCGGTGCGGCTAATGGAATGAATGGCGTGCGCGTCGGGGGCGCCGCCGTTGGAGACGCGGACGCGGCGGTCGCGGCGGGAGGCGCTCCTGGAAGGCCAGCGGGAGTCGCCGTGGGTGTGGGTACGGCCGGCGGCGCAGCGGCGGGTGTTCCGGCCGCACCGCCGAGGGGCAGTGGCGTCGCGGATGGCGAGGCGGCAGCCGGAGGGGCGCCGCGCGTCGTAGCCGTCGCCTGGGCGGGCGGGATACCAGCCGTGGAAGTGGCCGTGGCCGTGGCCGTGCGCGCGGAGGTAGCTGGCACCGCCGCGGTTGGTGTTGACGGTACCCCCGCAGAGGGCGTAGGAGCTGCCGCTGCTCCCGCCGGCGTGCCGGGCGCAGCGTCGGAGGCGGGCGCGGTGGGTGGCACGGGCAGGCCGGAAGCGACGGCCAATGGCGTCGAAGCAGCAACGGGCGTTGGCGTGGGGGTGGGCGACAGCGCGCCCACGGGGGTGGCGGTGCGTGTGGCGGTGGGCGTGCGCGTGGCGGTACGCGTGGTTGTCGCGCGAGCCGTTGGCGAAGGGGTGGGTGTCAGCGTGGCGTATCCCACCATGAACGTCGTGATGCCGCCCTGCTGAGTGAACGTGAGGCTGCGGGTGAGGCCCCCCCCCTGCCAGCGCCTGGACCTCCATGAGGCGAAACGCGCTCGTACACGCGGCCAGCTGCACGCTCACCTGCCCCGCGGCATTGGTCTGCTGGAGCGCGCCGGATGCGGGCGTGAGGCCGCCGCCGGCGCACCCCAGCGGCTGCGTGGCGAGCGAGAGCTGCACGCCGGCGTTACCCAGCACCACGCCGTCCTTCTGCAGCGTCACGGTGACGCTCACGCCCGTCTGCCCGAGCGTCAGGGCGCCGTCGGCCTCTGAGGTCGTGAGCACGAGGGCGTCGGGGAGGACGACCGTCAGGGCAACCGTGGTCGAGGCGCCGCCGCCCTGTTTCTGCACCAGCAGCGTGTGCTCCCCGCCCGTGGCGGTCAGCGGGAGCACCGCGTTTGTGATGGACATGCAGCCCAGCACATTGCTGCTGCCGGTCCCCAGCAGCGTCTGGGCCGGATCGTCCCAGCGCGCCTCGATCGCGGTGAGGATGGGCCACGAGCACACACTGTCGATCAGGTCGAACTTTGCGCCGGGGGCCAGGACGTAGGTGACGGTCCCGTTCACCGCCGGCTCGGGGCTGCGCCCTACGGTGCCGCTCACGGTGAAGCGCGCCTCGTAGAGGTTGGCCAGCGGCGTGCTGTCGGTCGCGTCGCGTGCGGTGGTGTCCACCGCCACCGAGTGCGTGGCGTTGTTGGTCAGCGCGTTGGTGGGCTTGAACACGACCTGCGTGCCGGACTGGGTGAACGTCCCACCGTCGCCCGCTGCGCAGCGCTGGGCGACAGACGGCGCGCCCTTGTTCCAGCGGTAGCAGTTGCTTGACTCATCTTTCAGAATCAACGCGCTCCGCACGCTGGCCAGGTCCGTCGCTTCGCTGAAGCTCAGCGTCACGTCAAAAAACGCGGTGCCGCCGGCCACCTTGTCTTGGCCGTCGGCCGGCGCCGACCACACGACGTACGGAGCCGCGGTCCCGGCGGCCGCCGTGGTATAGCTGAAGCTATACGCCGCGGCCGGATCGGCGGTGCACTGCGTCCCCTCGGCGCTGCACAGCCGGTTGCCGGCCAGGTCCGAGGGCGGTCCCGCGGACGCCGTCGCCGTGCCGTCGATGCGCACGTGGTAGGTGGTGGAAGCCGCGAGCACGCCCGCGGGGTCGAACGTCAGCTGGTCGCCGCCGTCGCTCCAGATGAACGCGCCCGCTACCGCGCCCGCGGAGCAGTCGGCGGTGGTGGCCAGGCAGAACGCGTCCTGCGTGGGGGTGGTGGCCATCCGCTCGCTGAACTGGACCACGATGCTGGCGTTCACCGCCACGCCCGCGCCGCTGGGGCTGTGCAGCGTTGTGTAGGGGCGCGTGGCGTCGCCAGTGGCGCCGGTGCGGAACTGCGAGTCGAACGCCTGCGCCAGCGTATTGCCGCCAGCGTCAGCAGCGGTGGCGCGCAGCGTGAGCGCGTAGGGCTTGTTCGCCGCCAGCGCAACCGAGGGCGTGAACCTGAGGGTACGGTTCCCGTTGCTCCAGGAAATCGTGCCGCCCACCTGCGGGTCGCTCGCCGCACAGCCGCGCGTCGCCTTCTGCGTCAGGCAGCCCGCGAGCTGGACGCTGGTGGTGTCCATGGGCTCGCTGAAGCCGAGCGTGATGACCGCGTTCGTGGGGGTCAGCAGGCTGGCGCTCGTGCTGTCCGCAGGTTGGACGCCGGTCACCACCGGCCGGGTGCCGTCGGCGCTCGCCGTCGCTTCGGTCGACTGCGCGCCATAGATGCCCCCGGTCGCCCGCGATCCCGAAGTACAGCCGCGCCGCGAGGCGCACGGGTTCCGGCACCTGGCCCCAATCCGAATCGCTCCGAGCGGCCGGCGCCGACGCTGAACACGACCGGCAGGGTGGCGATCAGCATGGTCCACTGATTCACCTTGCTGGAGACCAGCATGCGCATGCCGGCCGCCGCCTGGCCGCGCCACACGATGAGCAGCGCCACGATGAACTCGGGCGCCTCCGAGGCCAGCGGCGCGAGCCACTGCACCAGCAGGAACTCGTCTACCCCGTACGCCCAGCCCGTCTCCACGAGGCCCTCGTCGAACGGGTACGCCGCGATGAAGATCACGTAGGGCGCCGCTGGCCGTTCTCGGCTACGTGGACGCCCTGGCGGGCGGCGCGCCGCCGCTCACACCACTCGCGGACGGTGGTGGTCGGCGCACCAAGCAGCCGGTTGGCCTCGCCGGCGTCGCCAGGTTCGCCGACCCGCTGCAGCAGGCGCATCACGTCCAGGGTGTGGCGGAGTTTCCCGCCCGCCAGGAGCGAGTCAACCGCCGCCATGATGCCGAGGGGCACCGTGACCGCGCGCTTCCCGGGCTCCACGAGGCGGCAGTACTGGCGCAGCGCGTCTGGAATCGTGATCGCCTCCGGCCCCTGGATGTAGAGGGCGCACCCGGCGGCCTGCGGCACTCGCCAGGCGCGCACGACCATCGCTGCAAAGTCGGTTGCAGCCACCATGCGCAGGGCCTGTCGCTGCCGTCCTAAGACCACGGCGAACCTGCCCTGGATGTGGCGCGGCAGCGTGTCCATGAAGTAGGTGGGGCGGAAGATCGTGTAGGGGACTCCACTGGTGCGGATGGCCTCCTCCGCGCGGCGCTTGGCCTGGTCGCCTGGAGCGCCTGCGGCGAGTGGCTCGCCCACAAAACTGCCCGAGACGTACATCAACCGGGCGATCCCGATGCGCCGCGCGGCCGCAGCCACACGGACCACCCCCTGGTGTTCGACCCGTTCCATCTCCTGCGGTGTGCCGGCCGCGCGAAGGCTCACATACACGGCAGCGCATCCGTCGAGCGCCCGCTCGACCGCGGTGCCGTCGGTGACATCCCCCTCCACCAACTCGTAGCCTTCGCCAAGCAACGCCCGCGCCCGTCGAGCGTCCCGAACCAGCAGGCGCACGGTGTACCCCTCGCCTCGCAGGGCACACGCCACCGGCTGTCCGACCAGTCCAGTGCCGCCAATCACGAGCAGCCGATCAGAAGTCATGAGGCACGTCCCTCTACGGCCGCGTGGCGGCCGCCGTATCTCCGGCGGCATCTCCGGCGAGCGTGCTCAGGATGAGGCACCCAAAGCCGGTCACATTCAGCACATTCCTGACTGTGTGGAGCCGGTCCCACCGGGCGCGCAGCGCGTACCAGTCGGCCGGCAGGGCCTCTGGCACGGCGGCGAGGATCCGGTGGTTGATCGGCATGTTGCCCAGCAGAGTCACCGCCAGCATGGCCCCGAAACAACTCGTGCCGGCCAGCTGCCAGCGCTGGCCGGTAGACCTGCGTCGGGCGAGGCGGCCCAACACCAGCAGCCCCGAGGCGATGGTGGCGGTCATGACATACGGCATGATCGCCTTGTAGCGCTTGGTGACCGCCCGCTCGGCGGCCACGTGCTCGCGGATGGGTAGCGTCGCCAGCGCCGGATGCACGGCCACCCACCCGCCAAATTCGTTTCCGACCAGCACGCCGGCCAGCAGCAAGTTGACAAACCGCACGACCTTCATCCCCATAGTCCTCCTCCGGTGACGGACCTGACCGGCCGCGGGGCTACCAGCGCCCCGTGCGCAGCCTGGCCCGAATCGCCAGCAGCGACAACGCAACACAGCTCGCGACGAGTGCCAGCATGTCCGCCACCGCCAGCACGCCCCAGATTGGGCTTGCCACCGGCGCATACACTCCACGGAAGAAGTTCGCGCGAATCGCCCCGGCGGGCGTCTGGCTGTACCCCAGGGGATCCGCGTAGGGGGTGTAGATGTGGGACGGGGGCTCGTAGCCTTCCGTCGGCAGGAAATGGACTGAGACCACGAGCAGCAGGACGGGCACAGCAACCGCCAGCCAGTAGCCTGCCCAGACACGACGGCGCGCCGTCAGATAGAGGCCCGGCAGGAGGAAGACGTACACCAGCAGACTGAAGGTAAAGGGCGTCACCGCCGGGACGAGCGGCCAACCAACGTGGTTGCCGCGAATGGTGTGGTCGAGGTGATGAAGCAGCCCGAAGGCCGTGACGGCAGCGGCTGCGGCCGTCAGATGCCGGCGGAGCAGCCGCTCCTGCTCTGACTGCTCGCCTCGCGGCTCGTGCTTGGAGGCGCCGGAGGCGCCGGTGGCCGCCGGAGGCGCCGGTGGCCGCCGAACCGGCGGCCGCGTCGGACATGCTGTGTCGTTGCTGAGCCTGCATGGCTGAGTATTCGCCTCCTTCCATTGCTGCTTGGTCTCACGACCGCGTGGCGCTCTTACGGGCACGGGCCGTGAAACAGGGTGTAGAGCGGATTGCCAGGTACGCAGGGTGGTGCTCCGGCTTCACTCTGATCTATTGGGTGCGTAAACCACCACAGCATTCCGGCGAACAGGACCATGGCCACGAGGCTCAGCGCGAGAGCGGCCCGGGAGCCTGGCGCTGCGGCCCTGCCCGCGCCAGTGGCGTAGAGCACGGCCTGGCCGGCCGAGCACAGCAGGAGGAGCGCACCTGCTCCGATCTCGAACAGTGATCCGATGTCCTGCGGGGGCTCTCCGAGGGTGATCGTGTTGGAGAGCACTTCCCCGAACGTGTAGGACCACTGGCTGATGATCAAGCCCCACAGAATCCAGCGCCTCGGGCGCGTATCAGGCAGGCGAGGCCAGAGGACCACCAGAGCGAGCTGGGCTACCAGAATGGCGGCCAGTGTCAGCCCCGCCAGCATTGGGTCAAGCCATGCCGTTATGCGTTCCCGGCCATCTTCGGCAGTCGTGGCGGTATAGCCGAGCCAGCTCCCGACAAACGGCATGCCCAGCAGGAGCGAGTAGATGAGGGTGCTCAGGGCTCCCGCTGGCGCGCCGCGGCGAGCGCCTCGCCCACCGCCAGCTGCACGAAGCTCCTTGGCAGCGGCGCCGTCACCCGCGCCCGGGTGCTGTGCCATCCCTGGCGGTTCCATCAGTTGTGTCCCCGTCATGCCTTGAGCTCGGTGATGAGCTCTCGCACTCGCAGCCGGCCCACATCCAGCTCCTCAATGGACAGGCGCTGGATCCTTCCTCTCTCGATTCGCAGCGAGCGCACAGCCACGCGGCCCACTGCTACCGCGCCGATCGCCAGTGCGCCGACACTTGCGAACGCCAGCGCCGCCGCCACACGGGCCAGCGCGACCTGGCGGACCAACCTGGGGGACAGCGCTGCCTTGCCTTTCACCAGCTTTCTCCTGTTGCCCAGCCGTCTCGATCACCGGATCGCCGGTACCGCTCTCGCAGCGTGCTCCGGTGTCCTCTAGTCTGCACCGGCGTGCGCGGTGGCACTACGAGCAACGCACGCACCGGCGCACGCATCCACCCACGCAAGTCGCGTGGTATGATCCGCTGCCCCCACCGCCGCCTTCGTGCTGCGTCTGAGAGCTGGCTGCGGCTGGTGTACGCTGCCCAGGAGGAGTAGGCGCGATGGGCGAAGGGCCCCCCTTGACCTTCGCGGAGTTGCTCAGGCGCTACCGGATAGCGAGGGGCCTGACGCAAGAAGAATTGGCCGAACGGGCCCGCCTGAGCCTGCGAGGCGTCAGCGACCTGGAACGCGGCGCCAGGCGAGCGCCTCGTAAAGAGACCATTCTGCTCCTCGCGGAGGCGCTGAAGCTGCCTGAGCAAAAGCGCGCCGCGCTTGAGCTGGCGGTGCGCCGGCACGCCGGGCTCTCCAGTTCTCTTAGGAACCCCCAGCCGCCGGCGCACACCCTTCCGGCACAACCGACGAGGTTCATCGGACGGGAGCGGGAGATCGGCGAGGTGCGGCAGCGGCTCCTGGAGCCTGACGTGCGCCTGCTCACGCTCACGGGGCCCGGTGGCGTTGGCAAGACCCGACTGGCCCTGCGCGTGGCGGAAGCGCTTCAGGACAGGTTCCTGGACGGCGTGTACTTCGTGGGGCTTGCCTCCATCGCCGACCCGGCGCTGATCCCTCCCGCCGTCGCCCACGCCTTGGGAGTAAAGGAGGCCGGGGCGCAGACGCTCGTCCAGGGCATCACCGAGCACCTACGGACCAGACAGGCCTTGTTGGTGCTCGACAGCTTCGAGCACCTGCTGTCGGAGGCGCGGCTGGTTGCGCAGTTCCTGTCCACGTGTCCGCAGCTGAAGGTGCTGGTCACCAGCCGTGCTGTGCTCCGCCTCTCCGGCGAGCACGACTATGCCGTACGCCCGCTTGCGCTGCCGGCTCCGGGGGAGCAGCCATCCGTCCAAGAGACCTCACGATACGAGGCGGTACAGCTGTTCCTCGCCCGAGCACGAGCCGCACGAACCACGTTCACCCTGACGGAGGGGAATGCCCGCGAGGTAGCAGAGATCTGCGTCCGGCTGGACGGGCTACCCCTGGCCCTGGAATTGGCGGCAGCCCGGGTGAGGCTGCTCCCGCCAAGAGCCATGCTGGCGCGACTGGATAAGAGGCTCCCGCTGCTGACCGGAGGGGCGCAGGATCTGCCTAGCAGGCAGCAGACTCTACGAGCAACCCTGGACTGGAGCTACAGCCTGCTGGACGGGGCTGAGCAGGAGCTGCTTGCACGACTCGCCGTCTTCGCCAGCGGCTGCACGCTGGAGGCCGCCGAGGCAATCTGCGGCGCCGGAAACGTGCAGGAGGTGGTTGAAACCCTGGCATCGCTTGTGGACAACAGCCTGGTCAGTCAGGAGGAGCGAGGAGGTGGTGATGTCCGCTTCGGGATGCTCGAGACGGTGCGCGAGTACGCGCTGGAGCGGCTGGAGTCGAGCGGAGAAGCGGAGCGGGTGTGGCGCATGCACGCCACCTTCTACTTGGAGCTGGCGCAGCGCGCCGAGCCCGAGCTGCGGGGGCCAGCGCAGGCGGTCTGGCTCGACCGGCTGGAGGCAGAGCGCGACAACCTCCGGGCAGCAATGGGATGGCTGCTGGCACCGCGAGAACCTGTAGCGCACGAGCACATCGAGCTGGCGGTCCGGCTGGGCTGGGTGCTGTGGCTGTTCTGGGTGATGCGAGGTCACCTGGATGAGGGGCGCCGCTGGATGAAGTCGGCGCTGGAGAGGGCCGACGCGCTGCAGCCGGACGTGCGGGCAAAGTCCCTCTGCGTCCTGGGCATCGTGCTAAACGCGTTGGGCACGACCGAAGAAGCCATGCCGCTCTTCGAGGAGAGCGCAGTGCTGTTCCAACGGGCTGGGGACCAGCGTGGCACTGCGATCTCGCTCACTGGCCTCGGCATTGGGGCGATGAAGCGGGGCGACACCGAGCGCGCCACAGTGCTCCTGAAGCGGAGCGTGGCACTCTATCGGGAATCGGGGGATCGGTGGGGCATCGCCCAGTTGCTTCCATACATCGGCATGCTCGCCCGCGGCCGGAGTGACTATCCTCGAGCCAGGCAGTACTTCGAAGAGGGGCTGACACTCGCGCGAGAGTTGGAGGATCGGCTTGGTGCCTACAAGTCGCTCTACAACCTGGCGCTGGTGGCGCAGACGCAGGGGGACAGCGGCGAGGCGACGCGGCGCTACAGGGACGGGCTCGTGCTCTCCAACGAGCTGGGGAACGCGGCGCACATGGCCTACTGTCTGGAGGGGCTCGCCAGCGTGGCAGGGGCCACAGGCCGGGCGGAGCATGTGGCCAGGTTACTTGGGGCGGCCGAGGTGCTGCTCGAGACCGTTGGGGCGCCCCGCTACCCGTACGTACCCGACCGCGCCACCGTGCAGCGGGCCACAGCGGGGGCACGCGCCCAACTGACGGCGGAAGCGTTTGCCGCGGCATGGGCGGCCGGGCGGGCGATGACGCTGGAGCAGGCGGCGGCGTACGCTCTCGGCGACCGTGATGCGGCTGGAGTCATCGCTGAGGCAGGACAGCGGGAGGCAAGTGATCGAGCCGTGACTTCGTAGGGTGTCTGCCATCTGCAGAGCGTTCCTAGGTCTCCCGCAGAGGACCGGCCTGCCCCCAGTCTGCGCCGCTCGCGGAGCGCAGACCACCACGGCTGCCCCACGACTCCCCCCATTCCACCACACCGAGACTGTAATTTGGTGTGGGGTGTGCGTCGCGGCGGGGTTGTGCTGGACCTCCTGGTGCAGGAGCGGCGCAACCAGGAAGCGGCCGAGCGGTTCCTGCCCCGCGTGCTCGACGGAGAGGAGCACGCGCCCCGCGTGGTGGTGACCGATACGCTGGCGAGCTACCCGCCCGCGCTCCGGCGGATCCTGCCACCGGCGGCACAAGGGCTGAACAACCGGGCGGAGAACAGCCACCGGCCGGTGCGCAATCGGGAGCGCGTGCTGCAGCGGTCTAAATCGCCCGGGCACGCGCAGCGCTTCCTCGAACCGTTCAGCGGCGTGCACAACCACTTCCGCTCCCGCCGCCGCCGCCCCGCCGACCAGTACCGCCACCTCCGGACCGAGCGCTTCCAGCAGTGGCGCCAGGCGGCGCGGCTCCGGCCCGCCGCCTGATTGCGCTGGCCGCCGGGCCGCCGCCTGATTGCGCACGCCCCGCGAGTCTGGCGTCTTCCTCAACGACGAGCAGGCGGGGCTCTGCGTCTTCCGGCGCCATCCCACCGTCGTCCGGCCGCGTGCTGCCCGGATTGCTCACACTGCTAGGATGGGCCGGCGGGCGCGTGCGGTGCCTCCACACCGGCACGTCCCGCACACGAACACCTTGGAGGAGGTGACCGCCGTGGAACTGAGCGAGGCCATCGAGGCGGGGGCGAGGCTGCGCCCGCAAGGGTTCGGCGACCTTCGCACCGCGTACCGCCGCTGGCCGTGGAGCACGCCAGAGGTGCGCACGTGCGCGCTCGGGGCGGCCTACGAGGCAATCGGGTACGCGCCAATCGGCACACATTGGCTGCACATGCCCGAGGACTGGAGGCGGCTGCTCTCTGCGCCCGTGGCGTGCCCACAGTGCGGCACGCGGGGCGTGGTGTTCAGCGTGATCACCCACCTGAACGACACGCACCGCTGGCCGCGCGAGCTCATCGCCGCCTGGGTGCGCCATCTGGAGCGCAAGTAGCGATGCGACCGAGCAAGGGGGGCGGAGTATCCGACGCCACCGCCAGTACGGGCGCCAGCCGGTGCGGTGCCACGCCGACGCGCTGGCCAGACTGCTGCCCAGCTGCTCAGCCAGCGCCCCCAGACTCAGTGGCTGGTCGCGTGCAGGATGAACAGGGCTTTCAGCTGCGTACTGGTCAGATCCACCTCGCGCCACGCTTCGGGGCGCACCGGACCCACCACGCGCCGCATCCGGCGCACCAGGCCCTCCACCCGCAGAAGGGAGGCCTTGGCCGGCTCCTTCTGCCTCACGCCGCGGCACCCGCGGCCGGCTCGTGGCGTGCCATGGCCGGCGCCGCCCCTGGGAGCGCCGCCCGCCCCAGCAGTCCCACGATCGCCGCGCACGTGGCGCCACACACTATAAGCGTCAGCGGCAGCCCGATATGGTCGGCAACCCACGCCGCCGGCACCGACGACAGGGGCATCGCCGAGAACGCCATCATGTAGACGCTCATCACACGGCCGTGGTACTCGGGCTCGGCGCCCTGCATCAGCAGCGTGCTGTTCACCGACGAGTACGCCGCCGCCGCGCCGCCGGCCAGCGCGACGAGCGGCAGCGCCACGAGGAACTGCCCGTTGAGTCCGAACGCGACGACCGCCGCGCCGAGCAGCACGCCGGCGGCCAGCTGGAGGCGCCGCAGCCGGTCGCTCGCGACCTGGCCGTTCGCGACCTTCCGGCTGGTGTGAGCCGCCACGACGAGCGATCCCGCCAAGGCCCCGACGCCGTTCGCCGCGAGCAGGGTGCCCAGCCCGGCCGCTCCCACCCCGAACACGCGGTCCGCCGTCGCTGGCATGAGCGACTGATAGGGCATGCCAAAGAGCACCGGCAGCGCCGCCATCGTCATCAGTCGCCGCAGGGCGGGGCGCTCGAAGACGTAGCGCAGGCCCACCAGGGCGCTGCCCCGGCCGAGCCGTGGCGCGCGCCCCACGCGTAGCGTCGCCGGGAGCCGAAGCAGCATCACGAACACCGCCGTATACAGCGCCGCCATAAGAAGGAACACGCCCACGGGTCCGACGGCCGGGATCGAGAGCAGCACACCGGCCAGCGCCGGCCCGAGAATGCGGTTCAGATTCAGGCCGGCGTTCGAGAGCGCGATCGCGTTGGCCAGATCATCGGGGGGCACGAGCTCGGCGATGAGCGCCTGCCGCGCCGGCATGTTGAACGCGAAGGCTGCCCCCTGGAGGATGGACACGAGCAGCAACTGCCAGATCTGCACGGTGCCGGTGGCGATGAGCAGCGCGGCGATTGCGGCCGACACCCCGAGCGTGCCCTGCGTTGCCAGCAGCAGCGATCGGCGCGAGAAGCGGTCGGTGACCATGCCCGCCACTGGCGACAGCACGGCCATTGAAATTCCGTACCCTGCGGTGGTCAGCGCAAGCAGGGTGGCCGAGCCGCTGATCCGGTACGCCACGTACCCGAAGGCGACCATCGCCATCATCAGCCCCAGCGTCCCCGGCAGCAGGCTGAAGAACAGCAGCCGGTAGTGGCGGTGCTGGAGGGCTGGCCCCCAGCCCAGCGCCACCCGACGGAACCCAGAAGGAGTACTCAACATGCCACGAACTGTCGTGGCCAGAGTAACAAAGGGGCGACGGAGAGCTGCGTGTTGCCGCCGGTAGTGCGGCATTGACCAGTTGAGCGGCGTCTTGTCTGTAGGACTGGGCGAGCGCGCCATAGCGGTGCAGTGGCTCGCGGGCTTCCTACGTGCCCTTCGGTCGCTTGAAGATGAGGCTGGAGAACTCGCCGGCGTGGTGCGCCGCCGCGACCAATTCCCAGCCGCTCTGCCCGAAGGTGTTGAGCAGGGCCGACTTGGGGCCCTCGTCTTCCTGGCGAGCACAGCACCGCACAGCCACCCGCGGAGGGGAACTGCCCCGTGATCGATGACCGATTGCTCCCCCGTCACGTGGGGCGGCCGTCCGGTACGCACCTGGGAAATGCAGTCGGCGGTGCAGTGGTCCAGCCGGAAGCGGGAGCGATTGGCGACTGGCCGTTGGCGATCCCGTCGCACGGTCCCGCGAGCCGTTTGGGCGTGTGGCGCCGGGCCCCACGCGCTCCTAGAACGGCTCCTTGAGCAGCGGGGTAATCTGCTGGGTGGCCGTGTCCATGGCCTGCTTGACGGGCTTCTCACCTTTGTGCGCCGCCGTGATCTCGCGCTCGAAGATGGTGATTACCTCGGCGAACTTGGGGGTCACCGGGAAGACCTCGGTGCGGCTGAGGCCGGTGTAGTAGACGTCGGGGTCCTCGAACGGGGCAAGGGCCTGCTTGAGGATGGCCTGGTTCTTGGCGATCGACTTGCGCGAGGTGTAGGTGCGGTTGGACTTGAGCACCAGCAGCTGCCCCTCGTCCGAGGCCCACAGCTTGGAGAAGGCCCAGGCGGCGTCGAGCGCCTTGGTGCTCTTGATGATGCTCGCCGCGAGATCGTCGCTGCGCGTAGTGTTTTTCTTCGGCCCGGCTGGGATGGCCACGGCGCCCACGTCCAGCGAGCCCGCTTGGACGGCCGCAGCGAAGTTGCGCGCGCGGTTGCGGCCGCCGGTCTGGTCCATGGCGACCATGAAGTTGGTGTTGAAGTCCGGCTTCGCCGGATCATCGAGCGGCGCCGTGACCTGGTGCTTGAGGATCATGTCCGCGGTGTGCTGGATGCCGCCCAGCGCTTCCGGCGAGTTGAGCAGGCACTGCGTCCGGTCGGCCGAGAAGGGCGCGCCGCCGTTCTGCCAGATGAACTGCGAGACGTGATCGATCTGGTAGACGCGCAAGTAGCCCCAGCGCTTCTTGCCGGCGGAGTCCGCGCCGGTCAGCTTGCGCGCCGAGTCCACCACCGCGTCCCAGTTCCACTTGCCCTGCTTCTCCAGCTCGGTGGGCAGCGGGAGGCCGGCCTGCTTGAAGTGCTCCTTGTTGAACCAGAACGCGCTGGCGGTGGCCGACGTGGGCAGGCCGTAGTAGCCGCCCTTGTACGTGTAGGCCGACACCGCGCTGGGCCAGAAGTCGTCCTGCGACAGCTTGTCACGCTTCATCAGGGGCAGCAGGTCCACCAGTGTGCCCTCGCGGCGCATCAGGATCTGCGAGGTGATCACGCGGTTCCAGAACACGTCGGGCGGCGTGCCGGCCGCAAGCAGGGTGAGCACCTGCTCGATCTCGGTCTCTCCATGGATCAGGTCGAGCTTGTACGTCGGGTGCGCCCGCTCGAACGCGGTCTTGAGGTCGGCGTACAGCTGCGCCGTGGCCTGATCGCCATTGAAGTAGAACTGCACCGTAGCCGGCTTGGCCTGCGCGCCGGGCACCGACTCGGCGCTGCCGGCGCTGCCGGGGCCGGCGCAGGCCGCCAGTGCCAGCGGGCCTGCGCCGGCTGTGACCGATCGCAGCCAGCTGCGGCGAGTTACACGCGGTGCGCGATGTGTGCGGCTCGTGCGGGCATCCCACGTC
>CADCTC010000076.1:61309-62043 GCA_902805635.1 uncultured Chloroflexota bacterium | reverse complement strand
GGGCAGCCTGGTGGACGGCTACACCATGGACGAAGCCCAGGCGCTGGGCATCGACGTGGACGCGGAGCTGGCGCAGCACAACTCGACCATCCCGCTGCTGAAGCTCGACAGCGCCATCGACACCGGCAACACCGGCGCCTGCCTGGGTGACCTGCGGGTGACAATCGTTCGCTGAGTACAAGACTATGCCCCGCCTCCCTATCGGAGAGGGTTGGGGTGAGGGAATTACAAGGAAATGGGTTCGAAGATCGCGTCCATCAAGGCTAGGGAGATCATGGCCGCCCGCGGACTGTTAGGGTTGGAGGTCACCGTCAGCACCGATACCGGTGTCACCGGCGTGGCAACTCCCGAATCGGGCGTCTCCACCGGGTCGCACGAGGCGAAGTTCCTGCTCGACGGAGGTGAGCGCTTCCGGGGGCTGGGCACGCGCAAGGCGGCGCAGCACGTTGAGGAGACGATCGCCCCGGCGCTGCTGGGCATGGACGTGACGCGCCAGGCCGAGCTGGACCAGATGATGCTGGACCTGGACGGCACGCGAGACAAGTCGCGCCTGGGTGCCAACGCCATCATCGGCGTATCGCTCGCGGCGCTCAAGGCGGGGGCGGCGGACAGCGGCCTATCGCTCTTCGAGTACATCGGCGGGACCAACGCGCGCACGCTGCCCATCCCCATTTACGGCATCGGCAGCGGCGGGCGCTACCGCGATCCCCGCACCTCGCGCTGGTTCAAACCCC
>CADCTC010000076.1:0-61299 GCA_902805635.1 uncultured Chloroflexota bacterium | reverse complement strand
CTACGAGTTCGCCGCGTACGGCGCGGGCGGTTACGCCGAGGCCGTCTACTGGAGCTGGCGCGCGGCGGAGCAGGCCAAGGCGCTGCTGCGCAAGCGCTACCCGGATACCTACGTCGCGCAGTACCACACCAACAATCTGGCCGGCGTCATCAAAGACGACCGTGAGCTGCTGGAGGTGATGTCGGAGGCGATCACGCTCTGTGGGTACGACGGCAAGATGGGCATCTACTTCGACTGCGCGGCGGACTGTTACTACGAGCCGGAGATTGACAGGTACGTGGGGCTGTTCCGGGAGGGCGAGCGCACGCGCGACGAGCAGGTCCGCGCGCTGGCGGAAATCGTGACCAGCTTCCCGGTGGTGAGCCTGGAGGACCCGCTGCACGAGAACGACTTTGAGGGGCACGCGCTCGCCACGCGCGAGCTCGGCATCGAAGTGGTGGGGGATGACTTGTTCACTACCAGCGCCGAGCGGCTGCGCCAGGGCATCGAGTTGGGCGCGGCGAACTCGATGGTGCTCAAGATCACCCAGGTGGGCACCGTCAGCGAAGCGCTCGCCGCGTGCCGCCTGGCGCTGCAGTACGGCTACAACGTGCATCCATGCGGCTCGCGCGGCGACCGCGATAGCGTCGGCGACTTCTCGGTGGGGCTGAATGCCGGCCAGGTTCGCGCCGCGGACCACAACCGGCTGATGCGGATCGAGGAGGAGCTGGGCCGCACCGCAGCCTGGCAGGGCCGCTCCGCCTACAAGGGCGTGAAGAACCAAGCAGCTGCGGCCACTGCGGGTGCGGTCACCTCGACTACGGGATCAGCTGCACTTTAACGGCGCCGCTGGTCTTGTCTACCGCGGTGTCGAAGGCGCGCTGGGCGTCGTCCATCGGGAACCGGTGGGTGAGCAGGCGAGAGATGGGAACCTGGCCGTCCCGACCACTAACGCTGGAGCGCATCAGCTCGATCGCCACGTCGTAATCGTGGCGGCCATCGATGGTGCCGTAGCAGTTCGGGAAGAAGAGGGTGGCTTCCCGGCTCAGCGGGCGGCCCAGGTTCACAGTCGAGGGATCGTCGAAGAGGCCGAGCAAGGCCACCCGGCCGCGGCGGCGCACCAATGCGCAGGACTGATCGAACGTGGCGGCCGCACCGCCCACCGTCTCGATCACCAGGTCGGCGCCGCCACCGGTGAGTGAGCGCACGTGCTCAGTTGCCTCTTCCGGCGAGCCAATGACCACTTCGGTGGCGCCAAACGCGCGGGCAAGTTCCGCCTGCTGCGGATGACGCGCCAGCACGTAGACCGCGCCGGCGCCCAGCGCACGCGCTGCGAAGAGACTGGTGAGACCGATGGTGCCGGCGCCCACAATGACCACCGACTCTCCCTGGCGCAGTCCCGCGTGCCGGACGCCGTGCACGCCGACGGCGACCGGCTCCACCAGCGCGCCGTCCTCAGCGCTGAGCGGCGCGGGCAGCGGGAACAGGCCGCGCACATCGCGCTTGATGTAATCGGCGAAGCCGCCGATCCAGCCGGCTCCGCGGCGCTTGTTCTCGCAGTGGAACGGCGTCCCTTCGGCGCACCAGCGGCAGTCGCCGCACGCCTTGCCCAGGCAGATGGTGTCCAGCGCCACCAGGTCCCCCTCACGCACGCCGGCGGGCTCGCCGGGGCGCGGCGCCACGGCCACCACCTCGCCCGCGATCTCGTGGCCGTCGGGACTGTTGCGGCGCTCCTTGCGGTGGCGGAAGGGATGCAGGTCGCTGCCGCAGATGCCGGCAGCGCGCACGCGCACCAACGCCGTTCCCGGCTCCAGCTCCGGGCGCGCCACGGCCACCACGCTCACCACACGCTCGCCGGTCTGCACCACGCCACGCATGTTCTCAGGCATTTGGAATCCTTAGCAGGCATGATGCCGTGATTAGAGGCCCGGCGCAAGTCCTCTAGAGGACGCTGGCCGTGGGTTAGCCACGGTGAACACCGCGCGAACGCTGAGCCAGGGCGCGGGACAATGCTCCGCCGGCCGCGGACAGCCACGGCGCGATCGCATAAGAAAGAAGAACCAGCGCCGCCAGGAAGCGCGGGCGCAGGAGTGTGTCTTCGATAGGTTGCAGGACCAACTGGGGCCACAGCGCAGCGAGGGCGGCGAAGACGGCCGCAGTCGCCAGCAGACGGTGGCGCTCGACGAACGCGCCGTTCATTCGGCCCTCACGGGTTGGTCAGGTTGGGCGGGTTGGTCAGGTTCGGCGGGTTGGGCAGGCTGAGTATCCAGGAAGATCCGGTACGTGCCGGCGGTGGCCGGCTGAGCGACACCCGCCAGGCGGCCGCTGGACCATACCGAGCCGTCGAAGAACGCGCTCGCCTCCCGCCCCGCCGGATCGGCGCGGGGGTCGGCGTGACCAGCCAGGGTGAGTCGCGGGTCCAGGCCGCTCGGGCTGAGGCGGACCTCGGCAATGGGCGCAACGGCTAGTACCTGGCGCGGGACCTTGATCCACCACTGGATGTCCTCAAGTCCGCCTTCCCACGGCGCCTGGCTGGCGTAGCTGACCCGCCCGATGGCGACGCCGTTGACCTGGACGTCGAAGCCGGCATCGGCGGTGTAGCGCCGGCCGAGATCGATGCGCAGGTAATTGTCCGATACTTCCCAGTTGTGCGGCACCAGGATGCGCTGGCGCAGTGCCTGTCGCTCGTCGGTGAAGATCAGGCGCCAGGAAATGGTGTTTTGCCAGTCCGACCCGCTGCCACCGAAGGAGAGGGTTGACGGGATAGGCGTCAGCACCGGAGAGACACCCTGCACTACCACCAGGGCGGTTACGAGCTCGCCCGCCCAACGTGCGCGACTCGCTCCACTGGGCCCAGCAGTGCACAGCACCGTAGCGACCACCGCGGCGAGCACGAGCAGAAAACTGAAGACGTTCAGGCTCCAGGCGACGAAGGCCCCGCCGTACCCTAGCGTGATGGCGGCGATGCCAATGACGGCCATGCGGAGGAGGCTGACGGGCATCTGGAGGCCTGCGCGAGAAAGGAGCAATGCTACCCTACCCCGCGTGCGTGCCCTGCACGGCCGGCGCCCGGCCACCCCGGTAAGCGCGGCTGTGCTTGCCATGCCGGCGGCGATGCTGTGCGCGGCAGTGTTGATCGCGTTCCACATAGTGGTCCACCGGGACGCGGGAGGCTGGGTGGCGCGTGGCAACCTGCGCGACACGTCGGTGCTGGAAGGGCACCTGGTGGAGTGGGAGTGGCACCACGTGGGCGAGGCCGTAGCGCTGCTGGAAGCGCACGGGCAGGCGCCGGCGCACATCAGCAGCCAGAACGTCTACCGGCTGGCGGCTGCGTATCTCACCGCGCTCGCCCGTCCTCCTGGAGGCAGCGTCTACGACGCTGCCCTGGTGGCAACGGCCATCACCTGGCTCGGTGCGGCGTGGGCGCTGTACACGCTTGCCTGGCTGGCTACTGGCTCGCGTGCCGCTGCGTTCGCGGGCGCCGTGCTGGCTGGAGGCGGCGCCGGCTACACCGCGTTCGTCGGCAATGTGGACGCACACCAGTTCGGCTACGCGGCGGCGGCGCTTTGGCTGGCCGCGCTGGAGCGGCTGCAGGCGTTCGGGCGCTCCGGCACTGATCCCCATGGGCCACATCGTCCCTGGCTGCGCGCGGCAGCCATTGGTCTGTGGCTGTGCGCGGCGGGCTATGCTATGGAGATCGGCTACCCGCTGCTTGCCATTGCGCTGGCCTTCTACGGCGGCCGTGCGCTGCTCCAGTATGGCCACGCGTACCGCGCCGGCAAGGGCGCCGCAGCATGGCGCGAGCTGTATCGGACGGTCCTCCAGCTCGCTGTCATGGTGGTGGCATTTGCCATTCCCTACTTTGGCTACCGCTTCCTGGCGGAGCGAGTGCTCTTCCAGAGCGTGGTGGCGTTCAACGATCCCGCGACCTACATCCGTGGCCAGGTTGTGGCGGTGCAGCGAGACGGGTTCCCGCTGTGGCTATGGCAGCGGTGGGAATCCGTCGCGGACCACTGGCTGGGCGCATTCCCGTTGCCGGTAACTCTGCTCGCCGTCTTGGGAGTGGTAGTGCTGCCGTGGCGCTGGCGGCTGTGGGCCCTCACTGTGGTAGCCGGGATGGTGGCCGCCGCGGCGCTGACCAAACCCCTTGTGCGGGACTTTTATCTCGCGCACCCTGGTGTCTACGTGCTGGCAGCGGCCGGCGTTGGGGCGCTTGGAAGCTGGGCCGCACGCATCGGGACAGTGATGATCGGAGGCACGCCAGCAGTGCGGGACGTGCTGAAAGCCAGCGCTGTGGTGGTGGCGCTGGGCGCGGTACTGGCGGTGACCAACGCCGACCTGTGGGGCAACTACTGGCTGCCGGCGTTCTGGTGGGCACACCAATAGAGAGATGTAGGAGCGGAATACGTACGGAGGAAATCATCCGTATAGTTGGATGTCTGCCATGAATGAGGGACCACCGATGGAAGCGATGGGAAGAAAGAGCCGCTCGGCGGTAGGGCGCCGTGCGGTGCTGGCTGCTGCCGGCAGCGCGCTCGGCGCGTGTGCCGTGCCGGGTGCACCGGGGACTCGCACCGTGGTGCAGGAGCCCGCGCTTGCTCCGGCGACGCTGCCCGAGCCGGCGGCCGCGCCGGTCGCCCCCGCACCGCCCCCGGCGCCCGCCCCGGTAGAGGTGATCGCGCCGCCGCCCGCGCCGCGGCCATCGGTTTCGGACCTGGGGATCGAGGGAATCGTGCAGCCGGTCTGGGCCGGCGAGGGCGACCGCGTGCTGTTCTACGACCGGCCTCAGCCGGGGGAGGATGGCACGTGGTCCATCGATCCCGTCAGCGGCAAGCTGACGCGCGAGCGGCCGCAGTGGGGCAACCTGGCCGCGAACGGCACACTGTTGGTGACGCCGCGCCCGGCGCAGCGCGACACCTACGTGCTGCACCTGCCTTCCAACCGTGAGTGGGCACTGCCCACCACCAACGGCGTGTTGTTCTCCCCCGACGGCACCATGGCCGCCTACAATGCCGCTGCGCAGCAGCAGGGCGGTGGCTCCAACTTCCAGACCACCACGCTGACGCTCTCCTGGGCGGATGGGCAGAACGCGCAGCGCGTCCCGCTGCCGCTCAACGCCAATCCCGTCGCGTGGGTGCCGGGCAAGGACGGCGCGCCCAACGGCAGGCTGCTGCTCAACGGCCGGCGCTCGCGGCAGGACCACCCAGCGCTGTGGCTGTTCGACACGCGCGATCGCTCGCTGGCGGACCTGGTGCGCTCGCGGCGGCTAGTGGGCGTGCTGACCTCCCCCTCCGGTGCGTGGGTGGCCTACGTGGCTATGTGGAACGCCGACGCGGCGCAGGACGGGCTGTGGATCATGCGCGCCGACGGGGGCGAGCGGCGCAAGTTGGACTTTATGGGGGGCTACCGCTGGACCAGGGACGACCGGCTGATCGTGCTGCCCACGCGCAGCGCCGCCGGCGACAGCCATGAGGTGTGGGAGGTGACCCCAGCCAATGGCGAGTACCGTCGCCTGACCGACCCGGCGACGACGCCCTTCCGCATTGCCAACTACGACTGGGACTTGAGCCCCGACGGTACTAACCTAATTTACGTATCGGCGGGGACACGCCGCCTGGCAAACGTGACCCTGCCCAAGGGCTTGCAGCCCGTGCCCGCCGCCGCCCCTGCGGGGCTGCAGGCGCACGTGGGACCGCGCGGCGGCAAGCCGTACGGACTGCCGTTCGCCACGCCGCCCGGCGCGTCCACTTGGTACGTGGCCAACTGGTACGGGATTACCACCAACGGCTACCGCGGACGCAACTCGGTATACCGCGAAGGGCAGGGCATCCACTTCGGGATCGACTTCGCCGCGCCGATGGGCACGCCCCTGGTGGCGATGGCACCGGGACGTGTGATCGCGATTGACGGAGGCTATGGCTCGCCGCCGCACAACCTGGTGCTGCAGTTCGCGGACGGCAACCAGGCCATGTACGGCCACGTGGTGGAGCGCTCGCGTCACGTGCAGGTGGGGCAGACAGTGGAGGCCGGCCAGGTGGTAGCCAACACCGGCGATTCGTCATCCCCCTATGACGGGTTCGGCAACCCGCACGTGCACCTGGAGATCCGCAAGGGCGGCGCCAGCATTGCCACCAACCCTACGCCGTACTCCGACTACAACTGGGATGACCTGGGCCTGGGCGTCTTCCCTGGCCCCCGCTTCGAGCGCGACCTGGACAACCCCAAGAAGTATCAGTTCCTAGATGACCAGCCGGACATCCGCTTCGGCGATCCCATCATCAGCAACTTCGCCCGCCCCTGGCCGCCGTAGGGCCGCTCGCCGGCCGAGGGCGTTGCTCACCGCGGCGAGGGACTACACCCCGCTGAAGGCGGAGAAGCCGCCGTCGATGGGCACCACGATGCCGTTGATGAAGCTGGCGCCCGGCCCGCACAGCCAGACCAGTGTGCTGACCAGCTCGTGCGCCTCGCCGAAGCGTCCGGCCGGGGTGTGCGCGACGATGGACTGGCCGCGCGCGGTCAGCGAGCCGTCGGGCTGGGTCAGCAGCGCGCGGTTCTGCTCGCCGATGAAGAAGCCCGGTGCGATGGCGTTGACGCGCAGTCCTTCGCCGAACTTGCGCGCGAGCTCCACCGCGAGCCAGCGGGTGAAGTTTTCCATCGCCGCCTTACCGGCAGAATAGCCCACCACGCGCGTCACGGCACGCTCGACGGTCATCGATGAGACGTTGACGATGCAGCCGCGCGGCGTTTCGCCCGCGGCGGGTCGCGCCATCGCCTCCCCAAAGACCATGCTGGGGCGCACGGTGCCCGCCAGATTGAGGTCCAATACCTGGCCAAACGCGCCCAGGTCCAGGTCGAAGATGCTGCGGTCATCCGGGATGGTCGCGGCGGGCATGTTGCCCCCCGCGGCGTTGATCAGGATGTCTGGCCTGCCCCAGGTGTCCAGCAGGCGCGAGCGCGCGTCGGTCAGCTGCCGCGCGTCCAGCACGTCCGCCGGCAAAGCCATCGCCTCGCCGCCCGCATTCACGATCACGGCCGCCACACCCTCTGCCTGCGTAGTGCGACGGCCCATCACGGCGACGCGAGCACCGGCCCGCGCTAGCCCGCGCGCCATCTCGCTGCCCAGCACCCCCGTGCCGCCGGTGACCACCGCGACGCGGCCGGAGAGATCGAAGAGCGAGCGCAAGAAGTCAGAGGAGGGAGGTGTGGACGGAGTAGTCACGACGTTTCTTTCTGAGTGCGTGTTCAATGGCCCGCCGGCACGGATGCCACTTCGCGACCGGCCGTAGACAAGGCTGCGCCGGGAGCGCCGAGATCAGGGAAGTCGTCCTGCGCGTCGAACGCGACGGACGACGGTCCGGCAACGACTTCCAAGCGTGGGTCCTGCGCGACGTCGTCTAGCAGCGAGGCGGACACCGCGAACTCCTCCAGCTTGAGTGTGTTTGCGATGCGCAGCACGCGCGGCGCCCGGCCGACGGCGTTGCACGTGGCCAGCGCAGCGGCCAGCGCCAGGCGGTCCGAGGGCAGGATCATTGGGATGCTAGTGGGGCCGACAACCGTCGAGGTGATGCCATTGGGATACGTCTGCCCCAGGCTCAGCTTCTGCACCGCGCGGACGGTGGTGAAGTCCGCCGTGCCCAGGCCGTTCGCGTTGCCGTCGGTCTCCGGCGTCAGGTCGAGCACGACCTGCTTGGCCACAACTGGCCCGCCACTGGCGTAGGCAGTGGGATAGCGGCCGGTGATGTTCGGGTCTGCGCCGTCGCCGCTGATGTTCTTGCCGATCTGGTCGATCACCAGCACATCCAGCTGCTCGAACGGCAGGCGCGGCATGGTCGCCTTGGCCTCCAGCAACAGGGCGGGCTCCTCAGCCATGATGCGGTCCGCCGGCACCGCCTCGATCCGGAATGGCCGGTCATGGGCGTTCTCCAAGATGGCCAGCCCAAACCGGATCGGCGCCTTCGCAAGCAGGACGCGGGCAAGCGCGGGGACGCGGCGCGCCATGTCGCCGAACCCGGCAGCATGGCACGCGGCGGCGCCGGCCTGCTTGCCAAGCCCGATGGAGATCATCTTGGCCAGGCCACTCTCGTAGTCGCCGCGGAAGGCAGTGTGCGGCTTGACGCGCGCGACGAAGACGATGCCGTCTGCGGCGAGCGCGTGCTGGTCGATCCGCACTGGGATGCCGTCGTCGGTGCGGCCCGCCTCCACCGTGGTCACGTCGGAGACGACGGGGCAGCCGGCGCTGGCCTCGGTCACCCCCAAGTGGGCCAGTACCTCGCGCTGCCCTTCAGAAGTCGCGCCGCCGTGCGAGCCCATGGCGGGGATGATGAACGGCTGGGCGCCAAGCGCCTTGAGCTCCGCCACCAGCGCGGTGACGATCTCCGCTAGCCGCCCAATACCCCTGGAGCCGACGCCAATGGCGATGCGCTGGCCGGGCGACACCAGCCCACGCACCTCCGGGCGCCGCAGCTGCGCGGCGACGGCGGCGCGCACGTCCCCAATGGCGTCCGGCGTGCGCAGGTGGTAGCGCACGCGCGCCATCTCAGGGATCGGCACGCCGTCCAGCAAACCGTGCATGAGCTGGTCGGGGACTTCCAGGGTGATGCGCATAGTGGACGGCCTTTCTCTGTGCTGGCGAAACGTGCTTCCTATTAGGATAGGGGCTGCGTGCGTGCAGCGGACACGCCAGCCAGTGGCAGCCTATGGGTGCGTCCCGAACCTAGTCGATCTGCACCCCCAGCGCCTTGAACAAGAACGCGTATAAGTCGGCCTGCTCTTCGATCAGCTTGGCGGTGGGCTTGCCGGCCCCGTGTCCGGCCTGGGTCTCCACGCGCAGCAGGATGGGCGCATCGCCGGCCTGTGCGGCCTGCAGCGCGGCGGCAAACTTCTTGGCGTGCGCTGGGGCGACGCGGTCGTCGTGGTCGGCGGTGGTGATCAGCGTTGCTGGATAGCGCGCGCCCAGACGGCAGTTGTGCACCGGCGAGTAGCGGAGCATATACCGAAAGTGCTCCGGATCCTCTCGTGCGTTGCCGTAGTCTGAAACCCAGAAGCGCCCGACGGTGAACCGGTGGTAGCGCAGCATGTCGGCCACCGGAACCTGGCACACCACGGCCCCGAAGAGCTCCAGCCGCTGCAGCAGGCACGCCGCCACAAGCAGCCCGCCGTTGCTGCCACCCTGGATGGCCAGGCGCTCCGGGCGCGTGTACCCGTTGGCAACCAGCCACTCCGCGGCGGCGATGAAGTCGTCGAACACGTTCTGCTTGTTCAGCACGGCGCCGGCCTGGTGCCATGCCTCCCCGTATTCGCCGCCGCCGCGCAGGTTCGCCAGGGCGAACACGCCGCCTTGCTCCAGCCATGCCAGGCGGGCCGGACTGAACGACGGCGTGAGACTCACGTTGAAGCCACCATACCCATACAGGAGCGTAGGCGTATTCCCCTCAAGCATCAATCCCTTCTTGTGGGTCAGGAACAGCGGGACCTGCGTGCCGTCCTTCGACGTGTAGAAGACCTGGCGCGTCTCGTAGCCGGAGACGTCGAACGGCAGCTGCGGCGCGAACACCGTCTCCAGTTGGTCGGTGGGCACGTGGTAACGCAGGACCGTGGTGGGATGCAGGAACGAGGTGAACGCCAGGAAGAACTCCTCTTGCTCTCGCTTGCCGCTCAGGCCGGACACCGAGCCGATCCCCGGCAGGGCCACGTCCCGGACGCGCGTGCCGTCGAGCGTATACAGCGTGATCCGATGGTGGGCGTGGTGCATCGTCACGACCACCAGGTGGTCGTTCACCAGCGCCACGGTGTCGATGGTGTCCTGACCCTCCGGCTCCGGAATGACCTCGCGCCACTGCGCGCGCGCCGGCCGCGTCACGTCTATGGCTATGACCCGACCGCGCGGCGCATCTAGGTCGGTAGTGAAATAGAAGACTGATCCGACGTTGTCCACGAAGTCGTAGCGCGCATCAGCAACATCCAGGAGCCGCACGAAATCGGGCCCGCCGTCTAGCTCTCGGAAGTAGACTCGGTTCTTCGGGTCGGTGCCCTTCCAGACCGTGAGGACGAGATAGCGGCCATCGTCGGTGACGCTGGGTGAGAAGCCGAGCTCCGGCGCGTCCGGGCGTGAATAGAGGAGCGGGTCGGCGTCCTGCGCTGTGCCCAGCGCGTGCCAGTGGACCGTCTGGTTGAAGCTCTCCTGGCCCGGCGGCACGGTGCCGGGATCGGGATAACGCGCGTAGAAGAACCCGGAGCCGTCCGGCGACCACGCAGGGCTGGTGAACTTGCACCACTGGATCGCGTCGGGCAGATCCTCGCGGCTGTCCAGGTCACGGACGCGCAGCTCCTGCCAATCGCTTCCGGCGCGCGAGAGGGAATACCCCAGCAGCCGGCCGTCCGGGGTCCACGCCTGGCCCGTCACGGCGGCGGTGCCGTCCGGGCTGAGGGTATTGGGATCTAAGACGGGGATGGGCTCATCACCCGCAGCCGCCAGCGCAGCAGGCTGCATGTAGAGCACCGGTTGGTTCTGGAGCCCCTCGTTCTTCCAGAAGAAATGGCGGTCGCCCTCGCGTGTGATGACGCCGTACTTTGGGTAGTCCCACACCTCGGTCAGCCGGGCGCGCAGGCGCTCGTGCAGGTCGCCGGCACGGACCAGCGAGAAAGTGAGCGTATTCTGCGCCTCTATCCACTCGGCGGTGCCCGGCGCGTCTTCGTCCTCAAGCCAGCGATAGGGATCGGCGACGGGGGTGCCGTGGTAGTCCTCGACGGTATCGCCGCTGGGCGTCTGAGGATACGGGAGGCGGGATGGCAGGTTGAGCCGCATCCCGGCAGCCTAGCACATCCTTATTCCGGTGTTTGACGCGAGACGGCCGGCGTTGTACCTTCCCTAAGGCAGAGAGGCGGCGAGTGGGGGTGCTGATGCCGGTGCTGAACGTAGTGAAGGAGAGCTGCACATGACGCCGCGGCGCGAGCTGCTGCTGGGGGTGACCGCCGCATTGCAGGCGGTATTCCTGGCAGCGGCGTGCAGCTATGATCGCACGCGCATCCACCCGCTGAAAGTGCGGCGGACGCAGGTGGCGCACCTGCTGCGACGGGCGGGGTTCGGCGCCGGCGAAGAGCAGCTGGACGAGTACGAGGCCTTGGGGCTGGTAGGCGCGGTGGACCGCCTGCTCGACTACGAAAGCGTGCCCGACGACTCCGAAGAACGCGCCGCGCGCCTCTCGCTGGACCTGCGCAAGCTGGGCGACCTCCAGAAGTGGTGGCTGTTCCGCATGGTGTACGGCGCGCGGCCGCTGCAGGAGAAGATGACGCTCTTCTGGCACGGCCTGCTCACCAGCGCCACGGGCAAGGTTGGCCTGCCCAACCCCACGCCCCAGAACCCCAACCCGCCGCACTACATGCTGGACCAGCACCGCTTCTTGCGCGCGCACGCGCTGGACCGGTTCGAGACGCTCATCGCGGGCATTTCCAAGGACCCGGCGATGATGGTCTGGCTTGATGCCCAGGTCAACAACAAAGGCAAGCCCAACGAGAATTACGCGCGCGAGCTGATGGAGCTGTTCACCTTGGGTAACACCGGGCCGGACGGAAAACAGCCCTACGGCGAGCAGGACGTGCGTGAGGTGGCACGCGCGCTGACCGGGCGCGGGCTGGACCAGGGCACGTTCGTGATGCGCCCCGCTCAGTTCGATACAGGCGCCAAGACCATCCTGGGCAAGACCGGCATGTTTGGCGCGCAAGACGTGTACCGCATCGTGACGCAGCACCCGGCAACGCCGTGGTACCTCGCGCGGCGGTTGTTCCAGTTCTTCGCGTATCCCAACCCCACGTCGGAAGACCTGCGTCCACTAGTGGCCGCCTACCAGCGGAGCGATGGCAGCGTCAAGGCCATGCTGCGCGCGCTCTTCCTCTCGCCGGCGTTCTACTCCGAGCCGGCGTACCGCGCGCTGGTGAAGAGCCCGGCAGAGCTGGTGGCTGGGGCGCTGCGCGCCGTGTCCGGCGCATCGGTGCTCAACGACCTGCCTCAGCGCACCACCAGGATGGGGCAGGCGCTCTTCAATCCGCCAAACGTGGCGGGCTGGCCCACCGGCGCGGCCGGTGTTGACTGGATCAGCAGCAGCACCTGGCTGGAGCGGGTGAACTTTGCCAACGCGTTAACCAGCAGCCGCGAGAACGGGCGGCAGGTGCAGGAGGCCATCAAGCGCCACAACCTCACCACCGCCGGTGACCTGATCGCTTACTACGGCAACCTGCTGCTGGACGGGCAGGTGACGCCCGCCATGCGCAAGGCGTTGCTGGAATACGCCGGCAATGGCAGCACGCGAGCCGGTGGCGCCATCCGCCTGACGCCTGAGTACCTGGACCGCAAAGGGCGCGGCATCGTGTACCTCTACCTCGCGTCGCCGCAGTTCCAGCTAGCATAGCGGCCTGGCGCCCGGCCGACCGGCAAACTGGTGCACCGCGGACTGGCCACCCGGTCAGGTCACTCTTCGCCGCGCTGGCGCTGGATGGCGCCGATGACGCGTCCTACCTCTTCAGCCGTGTGATGGGCGTCCGACTCGTGCTTGCGAGCCAGCCCGTGCAGCAGCGTGCCCAGTCGCTTGGCCTCGCCCGGCGCGCGCTTCACCTCGCGGAACCCCGCCCGCAGCGCGTCCGCCAGGTCAGAGTCCATGGCGTAGCGCTTCCCCAGGTCCTCTAGCTCCGCAACACTCACCATGGTATCGCGCGCGGACGCCGCGGGTGCTACGTCTTCGCCGTTCTCCTGGGTGTCCGCGCTCTCAGCCAGATCAGACGTATTGGACATGCACGCTCTCCAGTGCTCCGGTGCCGGCAAGAATCTACAGGAATGAACCGCGACTAAACGGGCATGCCGGCGCGCCGCGCCAGCTGAATGAGCTGGCGCTCGCTCATCCGGGCGATCAGTGCGGCGTCATCCGCCTCGTCATCAGCACGCGCCCGTTGTGCCAGGTAGCGGCGCATCACCGCCACGCGGCTCACCTTGCCCGTCTGCGGCAGCAGCGCATACACGGCACGCAGCGCCGGTCCCGCCGCGTCGTCATCCGTGACGCGGCAGTAGCGATCGAAGTCGGGAGACACCTCGCGCAGCGCCTCGGCGAACGCCCAGAAGTCGTCCGACGTCTTGCCGCCACTCCCCACGACCTGGGCAGCCGCCGCCGTCCGCGACACTCGGGACGTCTGCGGCGCGCGTGTAGCCGGCTTCCCGGAAGCTCGCGCGGAACGACCACCCGTGCCACCGCTACGCGCGCCCTGAGTGGTCTTGGCCTGCTTACCGTCTTTGCCGCCCTGCTCGCCGCGTCCCAAGAGCGATCCCAGCCAGCCGGTGACTCGATCCAGCACGTCCTGTTACTTTCCGCCGGAAGTGTAGCGGTGCGGACCTTGCCTCCTGGTCCGCTCCGACACCACCGGTAGAACTGTTCAGAGGCCGCGCGCGGAGCGGGGCGGGCGGGCGTCCGGCGGCAGGCGGCGCAGGGCGTCCTGGACGAACTCCACCATGCGCGCCACGCCTTCCTCCACGGCTGCGCGAGAGAGCTCCGGCGTGATCTCGCCGTGCACGGGGTGTGCGCGCGACTCGGCCGCGCCGATCAGCGGCTGCTCCGCGGGCGGCAGCTCGCTGGGATCCACCAGCTCGGGACGCAGTCCGGCCATCAGCGTCGTCTCCAGGCGGCCAGCGTGGCCGGCGCCGTCGGGCACCACAGCGGCCGCGAAAGTCCAGCTGCTGTGCACGACCACGCACGGGTAGCCCGCGGCCTCGTTGAAGCGTAGAGCCACTTTGCGGATGGTGTGCTCCTGCCCACGCGCGCCGTGACCGGTAATCAGCGCCACCAGCCGGTAGCCCGCGCGGAAGATCTCCGCCACGGCTTCCATCAGTAGTCGCTCGTACGTCTCATGCCCAATGCGGTAGATGCTGCCCGGCAGCGGGAGATCGGCGCTGATGTCCATTCCACTGCGGATGGTCCCACTGGCGGAGGTGCCGTACTCATCCAGGCCCCAGTAGAGCGCCGGGTAGACCACGCCGCCCGTGTGCTCCGCGGCCAGCACCGCCATATCATGGGCAGTGAAGCCGTCCGTGCCCAGCGGCATGTGGCGCTCGTGCCACTCCATAGTCCCGGCGGGCAGGTAGAGTAGCGGGACTTCCTCGCGCAGCGCCACCATCTGACGCGGGCGCAGCCGCTCCAGCCGCCGCTCGATGCGCCCGTCCGGCCACAGCGGCCGGTTCTGGAGATGGGCGAATAGGTGTTGCTGCCGCGAAAGGTCGTCGGTCGTCATCGGTGCATCTCGGTTCGCTGTAGTCCGCGCACACTATAGCGCCGGTTGGCGTCCAGGCGACTGCGCACTGGGCGCCTTCCACTTGACTCGCGCCGGGCAAACGTTTACCGTCACGGAGAGCAGCTCCAAGGGAGGAGCGGTTTCACCACTACCAAAGGGACCCCTACTATGATGAACACACAGCCAGTGGACCTGACCAGTACCCACCGTGCCCAGTGCGCACCAGTGACCCGCCGGGGCCTGTTTGGGCGGACGCTGGGCACCGCCGGCGCAGCGATGCTGGTGACGCCCGCGCTCGCCGCGTGCGGAGCAGCGGGGAGCGGCGCGGGCACGGGCGCCAGCGGCACGGGGGCGGCGACTAAAGGGAAAGTGCTCTTCTGGCAGGAGAGTACCAGCGAGCTGGCCAAGCAGTTCTGGACCGCGGCGACGGCGTCGTTCAAGGAGGCGTACCCGAACATCACGCTGGAGATCGACGCGACCCCGGTGGCCGCGGGGCAGACGCGCGACGACAAGCTGTTCGCGTCGCTGGGCGCCAGCACTGCCTGGGACGTGTGGCAGCGCGACATCCCGCCCAGCTACCAGCAGCCGCTGGTGGACAAGAAGGCGGTGCTGGCGCTGGACGAGTACTACGCCAACATGCCCAACCTCAAGCGCGTCCTCCCGTGGGCGCGCAACCGCTCAAAGCTGTTTGGCAAGACATGGGGGGTGCCGCACGAGGTGGAGTTCATCCCCATCTTCTACAACAAGACCGCCTGGGAGCGCGCCGGCATCAAGGCTGCGCCCAAGACGTGGGACGAGTTCCTCAAGCTTAACGCCACGTTGAAGTCCTCCGGCGTGCAGCCGATGAACGTCGCCAAGGGGCGCACCAACCCCGGTCACAATTACTCGGTCTACCTGATGGGCCTGATCGGCAAGGACGGCTTCGAAGACCTGCTCTACAAGGACAAGCGCTGGGACCAGACCGAGGGCGTCACCAAAGCGGCCCAGACCATGGTGGACTTCATGAAGCAGGGCTGGATCCCTACCGATAACCAGACCGGCACCTATGACCTCAACGCCGATATGCAGAATGGCAAGCAGGCCATGTGGGGCAACGGCACCTGGAACGTAGCCACCTTCGAACAGCGCAAGCGCGACACGCCCGGCTTCGACTACGACTTCTTCATCCCACCCTCGCAGGACCCAAAGATCAAGCCCACCATCGCCGGTGGCATCGGCGGCGGCTTCTCGGGCTGGTCAGAGACCAAAGATCGCCAGGCCACCGTCACGTTCATGGACTTCCTGATGAGCCCCGCGGCGCAGAAGCACTGGATCGAGATCCTCTTCCAAGTGGCGCCGGTGCCGTTCAAGCCTGAAGACTACAAGGTGCCGGCCGCCATGTCGGGCGCACTGCGCACCATCGCCTCCGGCCAGGAGATGGGCTACAACGTCTCTGTGGTGGTGCCGGCCAAGTTCGTGGACCTCTATTGGGATGGCCTGGTGGACATCATGAACCAGAAGCAAACTCCCAAGGAATGGGCCGGCAAGCTCCAGCAGGAGTGGGACATCGCCAAAAAGGAGAACCGCACGCCCAAGCCGTAGCGCCCACCGACCCGCGAGCGGCGGCTCCACCAGCTGCGCAAAATCAAGGGGGCGCCTACTCTGTCTTGCGCGCCTCCAGCTCGTAGATCTTGGCCAGCTCGCCGGGCGCCAGGTGCTCGCCCGCGCGGATCAGGTGCACCACCCGGCGCAGGAAGTCGCGCTCGAAGGTAGTCTCCGGCTCGATCTGCACGATGCGCTTGAGCAGCGCCTGTTGCTCCTGCGCGCTCAGCTCCGCCACCGGCGCCGTGCGTGAGGCGCCCGCTACGCCCGCAGCGCGTGCCTTGCCCGATCCGTTCACTGCGCGACCGCTTTCGCCGGTGCCCTCTCCGGCCTGCTCCGCGCTGCCGGGAGCCGCCATCCCTGCGCCAGTGGCTACCTGCAAGAGTACATGGACCTTTGCCTGTCCGCCGTTGGTATAGACCAGCACCTCGCCCTGGTGCTCGCCGGCCGGCAGCCCGGCGGTGCGAGCGATCACCTCGAAGACCGCCTCATTGGCGCGGAAGCGCGTCTCGCTGACCGAAAGCCAGTCGCCGCGCGTCGCGACGCTGCCGATCAGCGTGCCCGTGCCACCATTCGTCAGGCGCACCGTGCGCGTCTTGGTGCTGCCCGGCTCGGCCACGCCAAAGTCCAGCAGTGAGGGCGCCCCCGCCAGCAGCGGCTCAGGCTTGCCGGAGACGCGCAGGCTCACCGGCACCAGCTGGTCGCCCCCGTTGAGCGTGCTCACCACCAGCGCTCCTGTGTACTCTTCACCCGCGCGCAGGCCGTTGGTGTCCACCTGGACCAGCACCAGCGCAGAGCTGGAGACGAACGAGCGCCGGTTCACGGAGAGCCACGAGCGGTTGGACGTGATCTCGCCAAACAGCGTGCGCCCACCGGCGTTGGCGATCTTCAGCGGCAGCTGCTTGGCGGCGCCCAGCGCCAGCGCCCCGAAGTCCAGCTCGCCCGGACGCACCACCAGCATGGGGTCTCGCTCACGCGGACGCGGTGGCTCGGCCGCCTCGGCGCGTTTTCTGGCACGTTCCTCGCGCTGCGCCTTGCGGCGCTCCTCCTCGTCCACGTCGGCCGCCTCACGCACATTGGCCCGGCCCGGCGCCGCGGCGGCGCGCCGTGGGGCGGCGGGAGCAGCGGCGCGGGAAGACCGGCCGGGCGCACGGCCCTGCCCGCCCCACGGCGCGTCCAGCTGGCGGTCGTGCGCGGCGCGCCGCGAGGGGTCGCGCAGCGTGTCGTACGCCTGGGTGAGCTTCTTGAACTCCTTGGCCGCCTCAGCCAGCAGCTGTGTGCGCAGCGGCTCTGGGTAGTTCTCGTACTTGTCCGGGTGGAACATGTGCGAGCGCAACCGGTAGGCGGCACGCACGTCGTCCTTGGAGGCGCGGCGGTCTACCCCCAGCACGTCGTAATGGTTCTGGCCGGTGTCGCTGCCCCGGTTGATTTGGTCGGTGGCCATGAAACAGGAAGTGTAACGCCGCGTGGGGCCACCTCGCTTGACGTCGCGAGGGCTCGCGGGCGCTCACGGCACGCTCACCGCGCCCGCTGTACAATGCCGCACCGAAGAAAAGGAGCAGCCTCTCATGCCCGTGCGGATCGGCTTCGCGGGGACCGGCGGGATCGCGACGCAGCACCTGCTCAACCTGGTGCGCATCCCGGAGGCGGAGGTGGTGGCGCTCTACGACGTGGAGCGTGATCGCTCCGAGCTGGCCATGCGACGCATCAATGCCCAGCAAGACCAGCTGGCGCGCCCCGGCGGCCCCGAGCCGCGCAAGCTGCGCGCCAAGGTCTACACCGACTACCGGGCCATGCTGGCCGAGGCGGGGCTGCACGCGGTCTACGTCTGCGTGCCGCCGTTTGCCCACGGCGCGCTGGAGCTGCAGGCCATCGACGCCGGGCTGGCGCTGTTCGTGGAGAAGCCGGTGGCGCTCTCGCTGGACATGGCGCGCCAGGTGGCCGAACGTATTGCCCAGAAGAACCTGGTGTCTGCGTCCGGCTACCAGACGCGCTACTCAGAGGCCGCCGATCGCGCTAAAGAGCTGATCGGCAACAGGCCGGTGGGCATGGCGCTGGGCTTCTACCTGGGCGGGCTGCCGGGCACCCCCTGGTGGCGCGTGCAGGCGCAGTCGGGTGGCCAACTGGTGGAGCAGGCCACCCACACCGTGGACCTGGTGCGCTACCTGGTGGGCGACGTGACGCGCGTCTACAGCGCCGGGGTGCTGCGCCTGCTCAAGGAGACGCCCAACTACGACATCTTCGACGTCGCCACCACCACGCTGCACTTCGCCAGTGGCGCCATCGGCACCATCTCCAACACCTCCGCGCTGGGCGGCGGCACCGCCACGGGGGCGCCGTCCGGGGTGCACCTGATCTTGCAGGACACACGCCTGGAGGTGTGGGGCACCACGCTCAAGGTCGTGAGCGGCGGCAAGACCGAGGAGTATCGCTTCACGGGCCAGCCCATGCTGGCGGAGGACCAGGCGTTCGTCGAAGCGGTGGGGCGCAGGGACCCCAGCCGCGTACGCTCGTCGTACCTGGACGCGGCGCGCACCCTGGCCGTGACGCTGGCCGCCGAAGAGAGCGCCCGCACCGGCCAGCCGGTGGACGTGCCCACGCTGTGACCGGGCAACAAAGGCTGTGAGCACCACCGGCGCGACCCTCACGGTTGCCGGGCCGTACGCTCCGCACGCCCCCGTCACCATCCGGCGCGATGCGCACGGTGTCGCCCACGTCGGCGCAGAGAACGAAGACGACGCGTGGTTCGGCCAGGGCTTTGCGGCCGCGCAGGACCGCCTATGGCAGATGGAGTACGACCGCCGCCGCGCCACGGGACGCTGGGCAGAGGTGGCCGGTGTTTCGGCCGTGGCGGGAGACCGGCTGGCGCGCCGTATGCAGCTCGCACGCTCCGCCAAGGCCGACGTGGCAGCCATGTCTCCAGAGACCCGCGCCATGTTCGAGGCGTACGCGGCCGGCGTGAACGCATTCATCGCCACCGGCGGACGGCTGCCCCCGGAGTATGCCCTGACTGGCATCCAGCCGGAGCTGTGGGAGGCGTGGCACTCCTGCGCGGCCTTCAAGGTCCGGCACGTGCTGATGGGCGTGTGGCAGCAGAAGCTGGCGCAGGCGCAGCTGCTCGCCATGGCCGGCGCGCAGGCGTACGCACAGCTGGATGGGCGGGCGCCGGTGGGATCCCCCGTCATCCTGCCGCCGGATGGCGCCTACGCGCGGTCTATCCAGGACGGCTTCGAGGACCTGAAGCAGGCGTGCGAGCAGCTGGGCTTCCTGGCGGCGGCCGAGGGCGGTTCGAACTCCTGGGCCATCCATGGCGCGCGCACCACTACCGGCCTGCCGGTGCTGTGCAACGACTCGCACCGCGCACTCGACGTGCCTTCGGTCTACTGGCAGGTCCACGTGACCTGCCCGGACTTCGACGCCACCGGCGCCACGTTCCCCGGCCTGCCCGGCTTTCCGCACTTCGGCCACAACGGCAGCGTGGCGTGGAACATCACTCACATCAGCGCCGATTACCAGGATCTCTACCTGGAACAGTTCGACGCCGCCCAACCGCCACAGTACCGCGTGCCCGCAGGCTGGGCGGATGCCGAGCATGCGGTGGAGCGGATCGAGGTAGCCGGTTCGGGCCCGGTGGAGGTGGATCTGTGGCGTACTCGTCACGGTCCAGTCGTGCACGGCGATCCCCGCAGCGGCGTCGCCATCGCCTTGCGCTACACCGCCACCGAAGAACCGAATCGGGGTTGGGAGTGTCTACGCCCTATGCTGCGGGCGGGCAGTGTGCCCGAGCTGCACCAGGCAATGCGCCAGTGGGTGGATCCAGTCAACAACCTGGTCTCCGCCGACACGCAGGGCAACATCGGCTACCTGACCCGCGGCTTCCTGCCCGTGCGATCGTCGCGGGCGCACCGGCAGTTCCCGGCGCCCGGCTGGACCGGCGAGCACGAGTGGACGGGAAGAGTGCCGTTCGAGCGCCAGCCACAGGCGATCAACCCGCCGGAGGGGTTCATTGCCACCGCCAACCAGGCGGTCACCTCAGAAGACCCCGACCTGTACATCGCGCACGACTTCTCGCCGCCCCACCGCGCCGAGCGCATCCGTGAGCTGATTCAGACGGCAACCGCATTGCTTTCGCCGGATGAAATCGCCGCCTGGCAGGCCGACATGGTCTCGCTCCCCGCACGGGCCTGGGCAGGGTTGCTCAAGAAAGTGGGGCCATTCGAGGGTGACGTGGAGAATGCGCGAGCCATGCTGGCACAGTTTGACGGCGACTTACGGCCCGACAGCGCCTCGGCATTGCTGTACGGCTTCTTCCGGCAGGCCGTGGGGCGTGCGCTGTTCGAGCCCGTTGTGGGCCGCCGAGCGTGGGAGTGGATCGCCGCGTCGGATGTGGGCGCCGTCCACAACATCGTCAACCGCTGGCTGGCAAACGTCGTCTGCTCCCTCGAGGCCGCTCACGGTGACGGTGTCACCGTGAGCGGCAAGACATGGAATGACGTACTGCCGGACGTGCTTGCCGCTGCGTGGCCTGCCGCCATCACGGCGGCCGGTGCCAATCCCGCGGCGTGGAGCTGGGGTGACCACCATCAGACGGCCGCCGCGCATCCTCTGTCGGCGCGCGTCCCGGGCCACGCCGGGGGCTGTGATCCACCGCGTGTGCCAATGGGCGGCGATGTCGATACGCTCCAGCGCGGCGGGTACTTCTGGCGTGGCGCATCCCGAATTGACGTAACGGACCTCTCGGTCTACCGCCAGGTGGTGGACTTGTCCGATGTAGCGGGCGCCAGCTCCGTCATCCCCGGTGGCGTCTCGGGCGATCCTACGTCCCCGCACTACCAGGACCAGCTGCCCATCTGGGCCGTGCACCGGCGCATCCCAATGCACTTCACCCCCGACGACGTCGGACACGCCACGGTGGCGACGCTGACCTTAGCGCCGGCCTGACCGTAGGCGCACCTCGTAGTCCACCGGCCCTGCAGGCGGACCGGCCAGTGCGTTCAGCTCCTGCTGGTGGGCGGCAACGGCGGCGTAGGCGCGCGACCGGGACCACGACCAGGTGCGCCAGTCAACGGCGGGCGGTGGTGACCAGCGGGAGAGCACACCGCGGGCAACGTCCTGCCGCTGCGCCTCCGGCATATGTGGCAGCGCCTGCACCAGGCCGGGCACGGCGTCGGCGCTCAGCGTGGCCAGGTAGAAGCCATCCACGCTGCGGTCGAGCGTGAGGAAGCCGCTTACTTGCTCTATGCTGGCGCGGCGCGCGTTTGCGCGCACGATCAGTGCGTCCGGGTTGAGCGCGTTGAGCGCCAGGACGGCGGCGAAGGCGGAGGTGAGCGCGCCGATGGCGAAGCGTCGCCGCCGGCCGCGCAGCACGGTGGTGCCAAACCAGACAAACAAGAACCCCAACCAGCCCATGAACGCCGTGGTGTACAGGCGCAGCTCGGTCAGACCATACACCTCCTGGTAGAGGCGCATGCGCTGCACGGCGGACACCATGATGACGCAGAGCAGCACCACGGCCGCGCCGGAGAGCAGCCGGAAGGCGCGCACCTGCACCGGGTTGGCGGCGCGCAGCAGCGGGTCCGCCAGCAGCAGCAGCGGCAGCGCCAGCATGCTCACCGTCACCAACTCGAAGAAGCCACGCCGCGCGTAGTCGGCGAACGTGAGCCCCGTCTCCGGGCTCACCTGCGCCGCGCCCCCAAACAGGTAGCGTATCTGCACCAATACAAACGCGAGGAAGAGGCCGTCCAACAAGCCCACCACCGTCGCCAGCTCGATGAAGCCCAGCGAGAGGCCGCGCTTCGGCGCCATATCCGTCGATGCCGAGGGGCAGGCCATCCTGGAGGGAACATCGCGGTCCAGCGTCACGCCCCGCAGCACGCCGGCCGCCAGCCACGAGCACATCCCAATGCCGAAGACGTGCCCAAAGGCGTCGCCCAGGTTCCAGTCGAACGCGGGATGGACGGCGCGCTCGAACGTCTCGTCCGCCGCCATGAAGAGTCCACCGAAGACGAACAGCAGCGGGATAGCGATCAGCAGCCCGCGCGTGGCCGCCAGCGATGCGCTCCACCAGCGTCCACCAGGCAGCCGGCGCCAGCCCACCTCACGGAACACCAGTGGCACAGCCCCGGCCAGCGCGTGGGTGGCGGCATACACCAGCGTCAGCGCGTACTCGGTCAGCGCCGCCACGCGCGCCTGCCCCGGCCACGCACGCAACGCCGCCAGTCCCAAGCCGAGCGCCATCACCAGCGACAGGAAGTTCAGGAAGCGCAGCGTGCCCGAATCGCGCACCGCGAACAGCGCGGCGAATACCACCGCCGCGCCAACCAACCAGCGCCCATCTACGGCAGCCGGCAGACGGCGCCAGCGCAGCAGCGCCGCCACCGCGCCCACCAGCGCCCCCACCCACAGCACCAGGTTCACGCCCCATGGCGTAGCCCGCAGCAACGCGTCGCCCACCACCCCAAGCACCACGGCCGCCCCCATGACGTGCAACGCCACACGCGACCGCTCGTCTAGCAAGCGGGTGGCTGCCGGCTCCGGCAGCGAGTCCGTGCCAGGCATGGGAGGTACGTTCGGCAGCGCCTCGGCCAGCGGGTTCGGCAGCGGTAGCTCTTGAATTGGGTGGGATATCTCCACGACTGCTCCTCGACGGCGTAGTCGGCGTGGTCGGCGGGCCCGGCATGGACGGACCTGCCGGCGGTGAAGCAACGGCGAACGGGCACGACAGCCCGTTGTCTAGAAGAACACCGCCGCCCGCGCGATACGTGACAGCCTACGCGGCCAGGTAGCCGCCGCGCGATACCGGCCGAGCAATGCCTGCCAGCGATTCCGGCAGTAGCAGCCGCAGCAGCGGTGGCTCGACGTGCTCACCGACGGTAAGCGTGCTGGCGCCGTTACCAGGAGAAGCGCGGCACACCCTCTCCAGCGTGGGCCGGGAGCTGCCGCGCGGGGATCACTTCACCCTTGCGGATCATGAGGATGCACACCGAGCCGTCTGAGTTGACCATGGCGGATACCGAAGTTCCGTCCGAGTAGCTCGCCAGCACGCCGCGACCGCCCTCCCCAGTACGTGAGGGACGCGTGCCGGTGAGTTTCACCCCCTCCGGCGGCGCCACCAGACCCAGGAGCAGCTCCGGCGCCCCAGCATCCCCGTCGTGCGGCTCCATCATCTTGTCGAACGACAGTATCTCTTGTACGGACTACAGCCGCGGGTCCACCGGCTGCACCAGGCGACCCTTCCCACCGCGCGTGATGAAATCGAGCGGCTTGACGACCATGCCCTCGCCACCGCGCCCCGTCAGCTGCTCCCACCACTCGGTGGCGCCGGCCTCGCTCGCCTCGCTGGCCAGGTCCACCACGCGATACGGCGTGGCGTGCAGCAGCGGGTCGCCGGCCGCGGCGCACAGACCGGCCAGCGTCTCCATGTGCCAGGTGTGGTCCTTGTCGGTGTGTACGGCGCCCTCCGTGGCCAGTATGTGGAACGGCGCCAGCCGCAGGTCGTCCAGCGACTGGACAGGCCAGCAGTAGTGCCGGTACGCCGCCACGAACTCCCCGGCCAGCGCGCCGCGCTGCTCAAACCGCTCCAGGAGCGCCGCTACCTCCGGCCGCGCGGACGCGCCGCCGGAGGCCCGGCGCAGCGCAGCGGTCGCCTCCGGCAGTGCGCCGCGGGCGGCCGCGCCCACCGCGGCGTACTGGCCGCGCAGTAGCTCCTGCGCCTTGGCCGACCACGGCATCAGCTCGCAGTCCAGCACGACCCAGTTGGTATTGAGCTGCTCCCAGGAACCCGCGGCGGTAAGGCCGGCACGTACCCGGTCCTGGAAGGCTGCCTCCAACGTCGCGTCGGAGAAGAAGCGCCGGCCAGGGCGCGTGTAGCAGATGCCGGTCTCTCCCGTCGTGACCCCAAAGCGCTCACGCGCGGCGTCCGCGTCCCGGCATGCGATCACCACCGCGCGAGAACCCATGTGCTTCTCCTCGCACACCACCCGTGACACGCCAGCAGCGCGGTAGTGGGCGAACGCCTCGGCAGGAAACTCCAGATAGCCCTCCCGCTGCGACGGCTCCGATGGCGACATCGTCGGCGGCAGGTAGACCAGCCAGCGCGGGTCCGCCGCGAAGCGCGCCATGCGCCACCGGGTCCACGTCCAGCAGCAGCGCGGCGGTACACCGCTCCTCGGTCACTTCCGGATAGAAGACGTGCACTTGACCAAACGACAGCGTGAACGACTGCAGCCGGCCAGGGTGCTTGTGCAACAGGTAACCGGGATCTGCGACGTCGAAGGTGGCTGTACCGGGTGCCGCGGGTGACTGGGTAGGCGTGAGGCTCAGCAGCATGCGTGATTGTATAACGATATCATGAGCCACTCCGTCATCGCGCCTCCCGGTACGCCTATCGGGGAGCGTCACACCCGCTAGAATGGTCGAGAGAGGCGAACGATGGCGATCACGACCAGTGAAGCTTCGGGGAACCCGTCGAATGAGGTGAGCACGGAGCATCCGTACGTCACGCGGCGACCGGGCGTGCTGGGCAGCAGACCAATCGTGGCCGGGCAACGCATTCCTGTTTGGCAGATCGCTCAACTGTTCCGGGACGGACGGCCGGTGGAGGAAATCGTCGCCGGCTATGCATCACGGCTTCCGCCGGCCGCGGTCTACGATGCGATCAGCTACTACCACGACCATCGAGACGAGATCGATCAGGAAATTTGGCAGAACACGAGCGCGGAAGCACTGGACCAGCAGATGGCGCGCCTTGGCGGACAGCGCGATGAGCGCGGCGCTGTACGGTTTACTCGCCAGCCAGACCGCCCTGGAGGCAACCGCCGGCCAAAGGAGTGATCCCCGGACTCACGGCGCGGTTGCTGCTGGATGAGGATGTTGACCCCGCAGTCGCCGAAGCTCTCCGCCAAGGAGGCTACGATGCGCTCCACGTGGTGGAGGCAGCACGTCAAGGTCTGAGTGACGACGCTCAGCTGGCATTTGCGGCGGCAGAAGGCCTGGTGCTACTCACACACAACCGCAATGACTTCCTGGAGCTTGCCGCGATCTGGTGGGACCAGGGCCGGCACCACGCGGGCATCATTCACGCGCAGCACGCTCCTGTTGGCAAGTTGCTACGCCTCCTGGTCACACTCTTGGATCGGATGACCGCTGAAGAGTTTCGGAACGTGGTACTGCCTTTAGAAGCGTACCGGCAGCAGCGCAGCAAGGATGACCTTCAGTGAAGTCAGCACTGCTGGCGCCAATGTACGAGGCATTCCTACTGAGGGTGAGGTGACAAGATGACAGGCGAGACAGTCAGCCACACGACGCGTGACTACAGGACGACGGTAGAGCAGGGCATTTCCACCGGTCCCTTCGCGAGCACGTGGGAATCGCTCAAGCAGTACACCACGCCGGACTGGTACGTGGACGGCAAGTTCGGCATCTTCATCCACTGGGGCGTCTACGCCGTGCCCGCCTTCGGCAACGAGTGGTACCCGCGCCGCATGTACGAGCGCGGCACCAAGCATTACGAGCACCACGTCGCCACCTATGGGTCGCATGCCAAGTTTGGCTATAAGGACTTTATCCCCCAATTCACCGCCGACAAGTACGACCCGGACGCCTGGGCGGCGCTGTTCCGCAGAGCCGGCGCGCAGTTCGTCGTGCCGGTGGCGGAGCACCATGACGGCTTCGCCATGTACGACTGCAGCTTCTCCGAATGGACCGCCACCCGCATGGGGCCCAAGCGCGACCTGATCGGCGAGTTGGCCGAAGCGGTGCGCCGCCAGTGGCTGGTGTTCGGCCTCTCAAGCCACCGCGCCGAGCACTGGTGGTTCTTCGATGAAGGCATGAAGATCGACTCCGACGTGCAGGACCCGCGCTACGCCGGCCTGTACGGTCCGGCGCAGCCGCGCGACGTGCTGCAGCCCAACCAGCAGTTCCTGGAAGACTGGCTGCTGCGCACCTGCGAGCTGGTGGACAAGTACCAGCCGCAGCTGGTCTGGTTCGACTGGTGGATCGAGCAGCCGGCCTTCGCGTCCTACCTCCAGCAGTTCGCGGCCTACTACTACAACCGCGCCCACCAGTGGCGCCGCGGCGTCGCCATCAACTACAAGCACGACGCGTACCCGGAAGGCACGGCGGTGTTCGACGTCGAACGTGGCCAGCTGAGCGACATCCGGCCGCACTTCTGGCAGACCGACACCTCCGTTTCGAAGAACTCCTGGGGCTATGTCGCGGACCAGCAGTACAAGACGGTCGAGTCGCTCATCGGCGACCTGGTCGATATCGTCAGCAAGAACGGCGCGCTGTTGCTGAACATCGGCCCGCGCGCCGACGGCACCATCCCCGATGAAGAGCAGGCGCTGCTGCTCGGCATCGGCGACTGGCTGCGCGTCAACGGCGAGGCGATCTATGGCACGCGTCCCTGGAAGGTCTACGGAGAAGGGCCAACCCGTGTCGCCTCCGGCGGCTTTACCGATACGCTGCGCAGCGCCTTCACCAGCCAGGACGTGCGCTTCACCACCCGCACGGCCACCCGCCAGGGCAAGCAGCGCGAGCTGCTCTACGCCACTGTGCTCGCCTGGCCGGAAGGCAACAGCGTGGCCATCAAGACGCTCGGCACCGGCGCCGGCCTGCTGCAAGCCGAGATCGAGAAGGTGGAGCTGCTGGGGCACAAGGAGCCGCTCGAGTTCACGCGCGGCGAAGACGGGCTGGCGGTGACGCTGCCCGTGAGCGTAGCGCGCACCGGCCCGGCACTCTCGCTACGGTTTACCCTGGCGCAGCGATAATCCAGGCGGCCTGTCTCAGCTCCACGCCACCGGGCCACCAAACGACATATCGCCGTCCGCCGGCAGCGACAGGTCTACCCAGATCGGGCTGCCCCAGGCGCAGTGGCCGTCCTGCTGGCGCACGCGCAGGTAGTAGTATGCGTCGTGGATGGGCCGTCCCGGCCGCTCGTCCACCCACTCCGTCACCAGGTCCGCGCTGTTGGGTGCCACCGGCAGCTGCGCGATGGTGACGCCGTGGCTGACTATCTCCACCCGCTCCAGCGCCGCGGTGCCGTGGACGTGAATGGCGAAGCCGCGCGCATCCGACGGGCCCAGGCTGAGCTCGCTGCCCATCGGCGCGCCGTTCAGGCGGAAGTCCATCCCGATCCGCACGCCCGTAGTGGCGTAGCAGCGCCGCCGGTACAGCCCGCGCATGATCCCCTCCCGTGAAAACTCGTCCGCGTACACTGCGGTGAGCCCCACCCAGCCACCCGTCTGCCGGCTCGGCCAGCCATTGTGGTTGTCGGTCCCGCCGGTGAAGCCCACCCGGAAGCCCCGTGCCAGCGCGGTGCGCAGGCTGCCGCCCCCAGCGCCGGATCGCACCTTCCACGCCGGGTCCACCTCTTCGCTCTCGAAGCAGCCGCGCCCCTGCACGATCTCCCCCAGCCGGAAGAAGCGCGGATCGTAATGACCACGCGGCCAGTGGTACTGCGACCACATCGGCATGCCGTTAGGCGTGAACAGGTTGGCCGACGTGGCGTTGGTGTGGTGCGGGATCACCAACAAGCGTTCCTCCCTGGCGCTCTCGAAGTACTCCTGCCCCAACCCGTAGAAGCTGGCGATGTCCGGCGCGTGCACCGTCCCCGCCAGTGGCCCCAACTTCCGCGCTTCCCACACCCGGATGAAGCGCTCTAGCTCCTCCTGGTCCGCCCAGTAGAAATTGTAGTGCCCCATCCGCCAGGAGAGCTCTACGCCCATCAGCGTCACGAAGCTGCCCGGCGCGTCGAACGTGTCCACCAGCGCCATGCAGTCGGCCAGCGACAACCCGTTCGGGTAGCGACTGGGCGGCGGCTCGAACGGGAAGTGGTCCGCCGCCCCCACGTAGTCCAGCAGCAGCCCGTCGCGCGCTGACCGGTACGCATCCGCCACCGGACGCGCGCCGTCGCCGGACGCCTCGGTGTGCCAGTGGAACTCACCAAATAGAAGCTGCTCGCCCTCCGCCGAGCGCAGCGGCGCCGGCGCACTCACCGCCTGCCGCCCCGTCGCGTCGCGCACCGTCACCCGCGCCCCCGGCTCTACCGGCGCGGGAGGATCGATCGCCACCGTCCCGAGCTCCACGTCCAGCGGGTTCAAGTGCCGGTCATACAGGCGCACGCCCACGTTGCCGTCGGGACGGATCACCGCCTCGATGTGGTCCGGCCGACCAGGCTCCAGCACGAACCCGAACCAATCGCTCACCGGCGTCCATGATGCGTCCACCGCCGGGTCCGCCTCCGCCGGCGCCACCTCCAGCCTGAAGGTGATCGGCACCCCCGCGTACGGCGCCAGCGTGGCGCCACGTCCCGAGCCCTCCGGGTAGAAGGTGCCTGCCACCGACACGCTGCCACCGGCCGGCGCTCCCGGACAGCGCGCCAGCAGCAGCTGGCGCGGCGCGCGGTCAATACCCGATTGCGGCTGCGGGCGTGCCACGACGCCGCCCACCACCAGCCACTCCTCGCCTCCCTCCAGCCCAACCCGCTCGGCGTGGAAGCCACTCATCACGCTGCGCAGCGAGTCCGCCGCGAGACGCACCTGGCTGCCCGGCGGGATGGCCGCGGAGAGCGTGGTGCGCGCCTCCACCTGCTGCGGCGCGCCCGCCAGCGTGATCGGCGTGGGCGACGGTCGGGCAGCGGGGCGTGTGGTCGTCGTACTGGTCATGGCAGGTTGGTGACTGCGCGTTGTACCGGTTGGCCAGCCGCGGCGGCACGCGGCGGTGCGCTCGGCTACAGCAGCGCGCCCACACGCGCCAGCTTGGCCGCGTCCCACGGCTGTTCTGTCGCGATCTGTGCCAGCCGCGTGACCGTCTGCTCGCGTCCCAGCGCAGCCACCCAGGTGCGCTGCAGCCCGGCAGCGGCCCACGGCTCACAGCGACTGTCGCCACAGTGCTGTGCGGCCTTGCGCCACTGGTCGCCGGCCACCTCCGCGGGACACCGGCCCGCCTCCAGCGCCAGCCCCGCCACCGCGTGCAGCGGGAACGCCACCCCGTCAGACTGCTTGACGTGTACCACCAGTCGCAGCGCCTCGGCTTTCCAGCGCGTCACGGCGGCTACCACCCTGGCAGAGGCGCTCTCCTACGTCCGCGCCACTCCGGCCTGAGCGGCGGCGGCGCGCGTCGCTTCCTCACGCGCCGTCGCCAGCACTGGGAAGGTATCGAGCGGCGCAGCGCATAACCGCCGGTACGCCGGCACTCCCGGCGCCAGCACGGTCAGCAGTGTTGCTACCAGGACTACCCGGCCGGAGACCCGTGCGCGTGCGCGCTGCCGTGGTACGGACACACGGCAATTCTATGTGGTCAGACGGCTAGCGGGTACGGACTACTCACCGCGCCATCGTCTGCCTGCAGCTCGGCAGCAATCATGGCGGAAAGGATCGCTGCCTTCACCATCAACGTCGCGATGAGGTCCTCCAGGTCAGCCGTCGAGGCGTCATCTGACGTCAGCGCCGGGTCGTGCGTGTCCATTCATCGTCCCTCACTGTTGTCAACGTCGCACGCGCCAGGAAGATGCGGCCGCCCCACACATACCGCCGCTCAGGCCAACAGCGGGACACACGGCAACCCTATTCGTACACCGTCTCGCCCGTCTTGTGCGCATTAATCCACTCCCAGTCCAGTGACACGCCCAGTCCTGGTCCCGCCGGCACATCCAGGCAGCCGTTCTCATCCACCGATTCGAGCAGGTCGATCCACTTGGGATCGCCGTACAGGGGTGGCTTGTTCTGCTTGACCTTGGGGTGCACCAGGCCGAGCTCATACCAGTTGCTGTTGCGGATGGCCGCCATCAAGTGGCGGTGCGCCAGGCTGCCGCCGTGCAGCTCCACGTCCAGGCCGTGCGCCTCCGCCAGGTGCGCCAGCTTCATCACGCCCGTGATGCCGCCGTCGGTCGACGCGTTGGCACGCACGTAGTCGGTGGCGCGCGCCGTGATCAGGTCCGCCTTGGGCTCCAGGCCGCGGATGTGCTCGCCCATCAGCAGCGGCGTCTTGATGAACTCGCGCAGCTTGGCGTGCGCATACTGAGAAACTCCCCCGCCGCGGAACGCGTCCTCGTACCAGAAGTAGCGCGCCTCGTCGCACGCTCGCCCCACCCGCAGCACGTCGTCGAAGGTGCGGAACGCGCCTGCCGGGTCGAGCATCAGCGCCATGCCGTCCCCCACCGCCTCGCGTATGGCCAGCACCGCCGCCACCTCACGCTCGATTGGTCCGCCGATCCAGCCGTGGATCTTGAACGCCGGGTACCCCAGCTCCTCCTTGCACTGCAGCGCAAACGCGCCGTAGTCCTCCGGCCGCATCAGGCCGCCGTTCTCGTCACCATGGTAGGTAGATGCGTAACACGGCAATTTCATGCGCCCCTGCCCGCCGCCTCCCAGCAGCTCGTGGATCGGAGCGTTGTAGAGCTTGCCCGCGATATCCCACAGCGCCACGTCGATCGCCCCGTTCGGCGCGTTCATCCGGCCACGCTGTGCTCGCTTCAAGTCGTGCCAGATCACGTCGCGCTCCAGCGGGTTGCGCCCCAGCAGGTAGCGCGCGTCACGCGCGTCAATTCCTCCCGGTACTTCTCCGGTGATCCCGGCGTCCGTCTCGATCCGCAGGATGCCGCCGCCCTGGTCGACGTGGCTGCCTTTCCGATACACCAGGTCGAATCCCAGCTTTTCTTCGACGCCCATGTCCTGGACCTCAAAGGAAAAACGGGTAACTGTGATGCGCGTGATCTTCATGGGGCGTGGCATGGGGCAACTCCTGGGCGCGGCTGAGGGCGGCTGTACACTGTCAGCCGGGCCGCGAGCGCAGCCCGGCTGGGCTGCATCAGTGTAGTACCTGCGCGTAACGCGCCACGCGGCGCAGCTGCCGAGCAGCAAGCGTTCACGCCGCAGCGGACACGCGTGCTGGAAAACATGGCAACGGGGCGTGAAGTGGCGCGGGAGATCGCTATCCAGGCTGATCGGATGCTGGCGGAACAGCCTGGGCACGGGTGACGTAGCCGCACGGACGTTCGGCCACTCGCAGGAGCGCCAGGACTCGCCAGCCGCCAGCGCCCGCAGCCCGGTCATCAGGCCCGGTCGCTCAGCCACAAGTATCATGGCGTCCGCCACCGCCGAGCGCGGCTCCAGCGAGACGAACGGCTTGCCGTTGGGGTAGTACACCGCCACGGTCCCGAACCCACGGCTGCGCACAGACCGCCACAGGAAGCGTCAAGACGTAAAGTCAAGACCATGCAAGCGAAAGAAATTGCCATCACCGCGCCGCGCCGGGCGGAGCTGCGCCAGTTCGAGCTGGACGACCGCGCCCTTGGGCCAGGCGAGGTGGTCATCCGGACGCGTGTCACGCTGCTCAGTGGTGGCACCGAAGGCGCCTTCTTCCAGGCGATCCCCCTTCCGGGACGCGAACGCCTGGAACTGCCGTTCTTGCCCGGCTACGCCAACGTGGGAGAGGTCATCGCGGCCGGTCCAGCGGCGCACGTCCAGACCGGAGACACGATCTACACCATGGGCCGCCACGCGTCCGTGGTGCGGATGAACACAGCCACGCGGCCGTGCGTGCGCGTCCCCGATGACTTGCCGGCGGAGGAGGCGGTCTTCGCGCGCCTCATCACCGTGCCGTTGACCACGCTTCGCGTGAGTCGCGCCCGCGGCGGAGACCGCACCGCTGTGGTTGGCCTGGGACTGGTGGGGAACCTTGGCGCGCAGGTCATGCGGGAGGCAGGCATGGACGTCACCGGCGTGGACCTCATCCCGGAGCGGCGCGCGCTGGCGCTGCGCTGCGGCATCGAGCGCGTGGTCGATCCGCGTGAGCCGGACGCTGTGCGGGACGAGCACCGGCTGGTCCTGGAGGCGACCGGCAGCGCCAAAGGCACCGTCACCGCGCTAGCGCTGACGCAGCTGGGGGGCGAGGTCTCCCTGGTGGGAACACCGTGGGTAGCCGATCCGAGCGTGCCGGCGAGCGTGATCCTGGAAGCGATCCATATCCGCTACGTGACGGTATTGAGCGGCTGGGAGTGGCAGCTCCCCATTGTGGACGTGCGCGGCGAGCGCAGCGCCATCCACCAGCCAGGCTCCATCGCGCACAGCAGCGAGTACGCGCTGGACCTGCTCCGCCGTGGCCGTATTCACGTCAGAGAGCTGGTGACCCACCGCTACAAGCCGGAAGACTGCCAGGCAGCCTATGAGGGCGCGGTGGACCGCAAAGCAGAGCAGCTGGGCGCGCTGTTTCTGTGGCCGGAATAGGGAGGTTCCGCATCATTTAAGAGCTTCATTGTGGGGGCACACGAGACAGGACGCCCCGCTGATGCGGCGTTCGACAAGCGGCGAGTCAGGAGCAGCCCAGGATGTGCCGGCTGTGCTGGTCCGCACACAGCAGCAGGACGTTTGCCGGTTGGGACTGTGACGCCGAGTGGGGCTGTGGACCGCTCATCGTCTAGGCCAAGACCACGATGCCGTACGTGTCGAGGCGTGGGAGAGTGACCAGCGCGTGTTCTCCTTCTGTGGTGATGCCAAGCGGTTGGCCGTCCGGTTGCAGCGTGGCGGTGGAGTACCGCTTGCTGCCGTGGACACGTATTTTAAGATCCAGCACCGGAAAATGTTCCTGGATTACCGCGGAGCGAGTGCGCGCCGTGCCGGCGCCGGTACGGTTGACCAGGTGGACCCGCAGCTCGCTGGTCCCCTCCTGCTGCCAGGCCACCGCTTCCACCGTGGTGGGCGCGTCTACCTCCACCAGGGGCGGTGAATCGCCTGCCGCCCAACGCACGGCGTTGGCAATCCACTGCTTATAGTCCGGGTGTCCGTACTCGCCATAGACATAGTCGACGGGCGCGCTGAAGTAGACGACCCGGCCCTTCCCGTGCCGGCGGACCAGGATAGAGGGATGCGGCGTCACTTCGGCCGGTGGATGGCCCATGTGAAAGCCGCGCATGGGGTTGACCATGCGCGCGAGCGCTTCCGCACCGGCATCTTCGCGCGCCGCGACGCGCACCTGGAGCGTCTTCCATAGCGTGCGCGGCCAGTGCAGCTCCAGCCCCTCGTTCACCGGGTGGTCTACGTCCGGCTGGACGAAGCTGTATAGGTTAGTGGCCGGCTCGACGTAGTCGGCGCCCAGGAGCGCTGCCAGGGCAAAGTTCTCACGTGCAGTACCGTGCTCGTCACAGAGCGATGTCCGGTACGTGGCCACCAGACCCCCTCCGGCGCTGACGAACGCCTCTAGCTGGCGTGCCTCCGCGTCCGAGAGGCAGGTGACGTTCGGCAGCACTATTACCTTGTGGCCGCCAAAGTCCCCGCGCGCCATCTGGTGGTCGCCCAACACGCCAAAGGGGATGTGGCTCTCCATCAGCGCGAAGTGCGCGCCTTCCAGGGCCATCGCGTGGATGCGCGCGTGCTGCGGCTGCGCATAAGCGTCGGTCGCCTTTGACCAGACGATGCCGGCGTACGGCACGGGGCCCCCCGGCGCCCAGGCCGTGTTGAAGCCACGGCTCCCAGCGGCGCACGTCGTCGAACGCCTGCTGCATCACGCGCAGGCTGCGGGTGTCGAGCGTGCCGTCGGGGTTGATCTGGTCGTAGTACTGGATGAAGCCACCGTGCGCGAGCACCGTCGCCATTTCCACCTGGTGCATCGGCAGCGGCCGGATCTGGTAGCCCCGCAACGTATCTGAGAGGCGGTTGAAGAAGCGCCAGATCTCTACCTCGAAAGGCACACCCGGCTTGAGCGCGCGCAGCTTGCGGCACAGCAAGCTCAGGTGCCCGTGCCCCTCGTTGTAGTGGAACTCGTGCGTCACGTAGTCGTCGACATCGCAGAAGGACCAGTCACTCCACGCGTTCTGTGCGGAGCCATTGTGATTGACCGAAAGGCGTGGATTGACCGCCTTGATGGCGCGCTGCACGTCATGGAGCGTGGTGGAGTTCAGGCGCCGCCGCCAGCGTAGATACCGCTTCCAGGCGGCGCTCTCCTTGTCCTGTTCTGGCGGCAGCGCGGCGCCGGTGTCCTCGCGGTACGTCGCGGCGCACACGTCGCAATAGCACGGGTTGATGCGCCCCCACCAGCCGAAGCAGTCCAGCCAATAGCCGTCAAAGTCATAGTTGGCCGACAGCTCACGCACGATATTCAAGATGTACTGGCGGTGCGGCCCGTTAAGACATGCCACGGGCTTCTCCTCGCGTGACGGGAGCTGCGGCGTCAGGTCTCTGAGCATGACCGGTGAGCCGTCCTGACGTCGCGCGGCGTAAAGCTCCTCCGCGTTGGCGCGCCGCTCGCGGGTGAGCTGCACGTAGTAGAGGATCTTCATCCCCACGGCGCGGCAGTGGGTGGAGAACTCGCGCATCAGGTCGCGGTCGCCGATGCCACTGTGCTTGTGCCCCACCGCCGTGTCGTAGTAGCAGTTGCCCTGGTTGTCCTTCGCGTGGGTGTACAGCGCCTCCACACCGTGCTCGTGCAGCTGGCGCACAATGCGCTCCACGTCGATGTCGCGCAGGTTGCGCGGCTGACCGATCGGCATCTGGTCCGCCGAGTCCGGCATCTGGAAGTCCAGCAGGTAGGTGCGCTTAGTGGTGAGGAACCAGTCCGGCCGACCGGCGGTCCCGGTTCGCTCTCGTTCTACTGGCACTAGCTGGGCGTCGGGCATGGGTGCTCCTTGTGTGGTGGGTGGTGAATGGTGGGCGGTGACGGCGGTGCGTCTCGTGTGCGTGGCGACTCCGGCGGGCTATTTGCGGCGGGGGGCGAGCAGCTGGTCGACCTGGCGCTTGGCTTCCTGGCACGCCTCGCGCGCCGCGGGCGCGCCGGTGTTCCACGCCGGCGCCAACGTCTTGTTCACGATATCGGTCATCTCCACGTACTCGGGGATGAAGTGCGGTGTGCGCGCCGCGGCAATGGCGTCTACCGTCTTGCGCAGGTCGAGCGGTGGTGGCGGCTGCAGGAAGGCGCCCGATTCGGCCACGCTCTTGCGCGGCGGCATCAGCGTTCCGGGGTTGGCCCACAGCGCGTGCACCTCCGGGGTGTTGAGGTGCTTCATCACCTGCCAGGCGGCCTCCACCTGGCGGCTGCCATTCATGATGCCCAGGTTTCCGCCGCGCAGGTAGCCGCTGCGGACGCGGCGGCCCTTGGGCGGCAGCGCCACGCCCCAGGCAAAGGAGGGGTTGTGCCCCTTGAAGGTACCCAGCACGCCGCTCTGCCACGGCAGCAGCGCGATCTTGCCCGCCAGGAACTGCGTCTGCGCGTCCTGTGCCTGCAGATCAGCCTGTAGCGGCGCCACGCGGTGGCGGTGGCGCAGATCGGCCAGCCACTGCACTGCTTCATACGCCGCCGGCTGGTCCAGCAGGCATAGGTTCTCCTCCTTATTGAGGACCTCGCCACCGTTGGCCCAGACCACCGGCTCCCAGTCGGTGGGCGCAACCATGCCCCACTGGCGGTCTGCGCCCTCGCCACGGGTGAGGGCGCGCGCGGCGTCCAGCAGCCCATCCCAGGTCAGCGAGTCGTCCGGGACCTTGGCGCCACCCGAGTCGAGCAGGTTCTTGTTGTAGAGCAGGACAGTAACGTTGATGTCCGTCGGCAGGCCGTGCAGCTTGCCGTCGCGCGTGACCCGCACCAGCGGCTCGGGATAGAAGTCCCCCAGCTTCACCTCCCGCTCGTCGCGCCGCGCCAGGGCGCTCACGTCCACCCACCCGCCGCGCGCGTGCAGCGGCGCGAAGTAGAACGGCTGGATCATGGCCAGGTCCGGCGGTGTGCCGCCCGCCAGCATGTTGGTGTACTTCGTGAAGCTGTCGTTGGCGTTGATCACCTGCGAATCCACCTTCACCGGCGATCCCTTGGCCGCCCAGGACTGCAGCGCCTGGTCCATCGCCACGCCAAACGCCGCAGGCGGCGCCCACCAGTGCGTGAACGTGACGGTGGCCGGCCCAACGGTCGGCTGAGCGGCGACATTCGCCCGGCCCCCGGCGCCCGGCAGCGCGCACGCCGCGAGCGCGGCGCCGGTCAACGATGTAGCGGCGGTGGCCGTCGCGGTGCGGCGGGTCATGAAACGTCCCGTCATTAGTTCCTCCTCTAGGTGCTGATGCCTGATGTATTAGCTTGCTCATAAGGCTGTGGCTGTTCGTGGGTGGTGCTAGACGTGCGCCAGGCGCGCGCCCATGCCACCGTCCACGAACAGGGTGGCGCCGCTGACGTACGCCGCCTGGTCAGAGGCGAGAAACGCGATGGCGTTGGCGACATCACGCGGCGTACCGATGCGGCCTAATGGCTGCAAGCGGAGCGTTTCGTCACGCGCCGCCGTGCGCTGCTCCGCGGGCAGCGCTTCGAGGTAGCCCTGCCAGCGGGGGGTGTCGACGATGCCCGGTGCCACGGCGTTGACCCGGATGCCGCTGGGGCCGCAGTCGAGAGCCATCTGGCGCGTGAGGGCCACCATGCCGCCCTTGGCCGCGACGTAGGCGGCGAAGCGTGGCACGCTCGCGCGAGCGTGCCACGACGCGACGTGGACGATGCTGCCCCCGCCTGACTCCCGTATGGCCGGAATCGCGTGGCGGGAGAGCAGGTAGCAGCCGGTCAGGTTGCTGCGAAGCACCGCATCCCACTCGTCGGGCATGGTGTCCTCGAGTCGCTTGCGCAGCGTGGTGCCGGCGTTGTTCACCAGGACGTGCAGCCCCCCGAACACCTCGCAAGCGCCGTGCACCGCACGCGCCGCGTCGCCGTCTTGCGCCACGTCGGTGCGCACAAACGTGGCCTGGCCACCAGCCGCTTGGATCGCAGCCACTGTCTCGGCCCCCCACTGCTCCTGCACGTCCGCGACGACAACCGCCGCGCCGCACGTCGCCAGCAGGCGGGCGGTCGCCGCCCCGATGCCGCGCCCGGCGCCGGTGACGAGCGCCACCTTTCCAGCCAGCGAGATGGCCGCGCCTCCGCTCGCTACATCGCCAGCCGCGCCGCCGGATGCGTCCGGCGCTGCGCCACCCACTCGCTCACCCGCCATAGCGGTCTAGCGCCTCCTCGAGCACCGTGACGCCCAGGCCCGGACCGGCCGGCACCGCGACTGTGCCGTCCGGTCCGAGGGTGATGCGCTCGGCGAGCAGCTCGTCACGCAGCGGGTTGGGGTTGCGGTCGAACTCGAGCAGCGGCTCGTTCAGGCCCGAGAGGGGATTGGCGGTCGCTGGAGAGGGCGGTTGCGCGGCAAGGAACTGCAGCGCCGCTGCCAGCGCGATGCCAGAGCCCCACACGTGCGGCATGACCTGCACGCCGAAGGCGGCGGCCAGCGCCGCGATCTTCATGCCCTCCGACAAGCCGCCGGCGCAGGTGAGATCGGGTTGGGCGATGTCCACGCACCGCTCGACGAGCAGGTCGCGAAAGCCATAGCGCGTGTACTCGCATTCGCCGCCGGCAACGGCAAGGTCCAGCGCCTCCGTCACCTGGCGGTAGCCCGCGCGGTCCTCCGGCGCCACCGGCTCCTCGAACCAGTACACGCCCAGCAGCGCGTAGACAGGCTGCCCCAGCGCCTTGCCGCGCAGGTCCCACAGCGCGATGTCGACTGCCGAGAGCGCCTCCATGCCGGTTGACTGGCGGCCCCAATCTCGGATGTACGCGTAGAGCTGCTCCCACAGCACGCCGACTTGTGCCGGGTCGCGCCCCAGGAGCCGTGGCGCGAGCACGCGGTCCAACATCTCCGCGACCGGCTCGGGCGGCCCCCACTGGCCACCCTCGCCCCATCCCGTGAGGCCCTCGTCGGTATCGATACGCACCAGGCAGCTGGTGCGCTCCGGGAATAGCGCCTGGGACGAGTAGAACGTCTGGCTACCGAGCGGCGCGCGCAGGATGTAGCTGTGCACGCGCGAGATCTTCACGCCGCACCGCCTTGCGCTGCGCTGGCCAACGCACCGTCCGCCGCGCGAGCTGTGCCCTGCGCGTCCGCGGCCAGCGCCGCCAGCGTGTGGTCGCGCGCTCTCTCCAGGTGCGTGCGTAACGCTAGCTGCGCCGCCTGAGTGTCGCGGGCGCGCAGCGCCTCCAGCAGCGCCCTGTGCTCGGCGAAGGACTGACGATAACGCCCAGCTCGGTCTGCCACCAGGCGTTGGGCCCAAGCGGTCCGGCTGCGTAGCGACTCCATCAGCTCGCGCACCACGTCGTTGTCCGCGTGCTGCACGATCAAGTCGTGGATGGCGCTGTCGGTAGGGCCAAGCACTGCCTCATCCCCGTCGCGCGCTCCCTCCAGGTCAAGACGCGCCGCCGCTCTGGCATACGCTCCCGCAAGCCCGGCCAATGCAGCGTCCGGAATGCGCCGGGCCGCTGTTTCCACGGCGAGGCACTCCAACGCGATCCGCGCTTCGAACACGTCGCGGAACGCCTTCACATCGGCAGCGGCGGTGAACACGCCCCTGCGGGGCTGCACGACGACCAACCCGTCTTTTTCGAGCAGCCGTATGGCGTCGCGGACCGGCGTGATACTCACGCCAAACTCTGTCGCGAGCTGGTCGAGGTCCATGCGACTCCCAGGTGCAATGTGACCGCCGACAATGCGCGACCGCAGCACCTCCCGCACCTGCTCGGCGAGAGACTTCGTCACGAGCCCCGAAGGTATCATGCCTGATATATCATACAAACTCGACGGCTAGCCCTCCTTGGATGCGCCGCGTGGAACCTTACCCTCCCGACAGGATGGCATTGACCTGGCGCACCGCGTCCTGCATGGTGCTGCGCACGGGAGACTTGCCGGACTGGATATCGGCCAGCGCCGGATTGATCGCCTCCATCAGCGCCCGCTCCCACTTGTACCCCGGCGGGCGGAAGTAGATCGAGTCGGCGCTCTTCACCACCAGCTGCGCGTTGGGGTAGAACGTCTCCAGGCGCTTTGCCTCGCTCTCCGCCAGCGCCCGGATGGCCGGCATCCAGAACACCTTGGGGTCGCGCTTAGCCAGCCACGACTTCCACCCCTGCGGCCCGAACTGCCACTTGATGAACTCCCACGAGGCATCCGGCGTCTTGGCGTCCTTGGCGATGGCCCAACCCGCCCCGCCGGTCTGATAGTGCCACTTGCCGTCCTGCCCCTTAGGAGCCAGCGTCATGCCCCACTGCAAAGCATCGCCGGCCTGAGACCAGTTGAGGGTCGCCCACGTGCCGTGGTTGATGGTGGCCACCTTGTTCGCCACGAACCAGGCGATCTCGTTGCCGATCGCCGCCTGCGTCCTGGCCTGCGGTGATGGCATCACCTTCCACCGCTGCTGCAGGTCCACCAGGAACTGCAGCCCATCCATGGAAGCCGCGCTGTCCAGCAGGCACTTGGACGCGTTCTCCACGTTGTCCACCACCTGGCCCCCGTGGTTGTAGACGAACTGCTCCCACCAGCTGCTGACCGTCAGGTAGCCATACTGCTCCTGGACGTCGGCTGAGCCCCTGGTCACCTTGCGGGCCAGGTCTAGCAGCTGGTTCCAGGTCCACTCGGGCACGGGCAGCTTCTCCCCCGCCTTGTCCAGGAGAGTCTTGTTGTAGTACAGCGTGGAAGCAGGCTGGAAGTCCTCCGGGATGGCGTACAGCTTGCCGGCGGTGCTCTGCATCTTGATCAGGTGCGGGTAGAAGTCGCCCGCCTTGAGGTCCTTGGCCGCCTGCAGGTAGGGAGTGAGATCGCGCATGCCACCGTCGCCGATGACCTTGTGGAAGGCGTTGGCGTCGCGCCGGAACACGTCCGGCGGCGTGCCCGCCGCGATCTTGGCCGTGATGTCGGCCACGCTGCCAGGCGCCATCTCCAGCTTCACGTTGTGGCGCTTGGAGAACTCGTCGGCAGCGGCCATGAAGCCAGGGTCGTTCTGCTGGAAGTTGTAGATCGTGGTCAGATAGAGCGTGTCCGGGAACTTCACCGCCGGAGCAGCGCCGCCGCTCCCGGCGCTCCCGGCAGTGCCACTGCCGGCGGTTCCCCCGCCACACGCCGCCTGGAGCACACCCGCCGCACCTACCGCGAACGTCGCAAGCACAGTGCGACGCACGCTGCCCTGGCTGCCCTGGCTGCCCTGGGTACTCGTTGCCTCGAACTGCATCTGTCGTCTCCCCGCGTAATGGTTGGAGGGTACGCGCCGCGCTAGCGCGGCGCCGCCCCCTTCTGGTTCAGCGCCTGCTGCGCGGTCGGTGCCACTTCCTTGAGCACCGTCGCCACGTTTGCCGCGCCGCCCTCGGCCCCAAAGAGGCGGTCCATGGCAGGCTTGACCGCGTCCCGCTCCAAGTCCGGCCACGCGGGCGAGAGGTGCGACGAGTACCCGGCATCCCAGGCGTCCCAGGCCACCTCCCAGTTGTCCACGCCCACGCTCTTGAGATAGCGCACGAAGGTCTGCTTGTGCTCTTCCTTCAGCGTCACCGGCATGCGCCCCCACAGCTCGATCATGGGCGTCTGCCCCTCGTCATTGACGAACTTCAGGAACTCGTATGCATCCTCCGGGTGCTTGGTGGCCTTGAACGCGACGTTGACGTCGATGGACATCCAGGTCGCGTCCTTCTTGCCCTTCGGCAGCGGCGCCATCCCCCACGGCGTCTTCATGTTCTTGGCCAGGTCGGGGGCCAGCCAGACGCCCTCCTGGCGCATGGCCTGGTCGCCCTCCCACAGGCCGCGCCCCTGGGCATACGCGGTCGGACCGCCGGTGGCGCTCGTGGCCATCACGCGGTGCTTCCACGCCAAGTCATGCAGAAACTGCACCGCCGCCGCCACGTCCGGCGAGTCAAGCAGCTGCTTCTCCGGGAAGGCGACCTTGTCCAGGATGCGGGCGCCGTTCTGCACGATCCACGGCTCCACCCGGTCGAAGCCGCCGCCCTGGCCGTAGCCGAATCGCTGCTTGCCACCTACGTCGCGCGTCAGGCGCCGGGCGCGGTCGAGCAGGTCCTGCCAGGTCCAGCCCTTCTGCGGGACGGGGACGCCGGCCTCCTCGAACGCCGCGCGGTTGTAGAAGACGACATACGTGCCGGCCTCCACAGGCAGGCCCCACGTGTGCCCCAGCAGGTCCACGATCTCACGCGAGCGGGGGTGCAGGCGCACCTTCTGGTCGAACCCGCGGTCCTTCTTGATCAGCCCCTCGATGGGCAGCAGCAGGTTGCGCGCGGCGAACGACACGTAGTCGTTGCTGCCCTGCATGAAGGTGAGGTCGGGCAGCGTGTCGGCCGCAGCCTGCACGCCCAGCTTCTGGTAGTGGCTGCCCTCGCCCGGCAGCAGCTCCTCCACCATCTGCACCTCTGGGTGGCTCTTGTTCCACGCCTCCACTACCGCGGTCTGTGCGGCACGCGAGGGCGCTCCGGGCCAGGGCGCGTGGCGCAGGCTGATCTTCTCCCCGGACTTCCGCCGCGCTGCCGCCGGCGCCTCCTGGGCGCTGCCCGGCCCCGCGCCGCACGCCGCCGCCAGTGGCAGTGCGGCAAGCGCCACGCCACCGAGTACGGCGCGGCGGCTACGCGCATGGCGCGTGGCCGCGGCTCTATTTCCGGTCATGACTGCACCGTCTGCGCTGGCTGCACCGCCGCGCCCCGCAGCACCTTCCACTGCGCGCCGTTGCCGCGCGCAACCGTCGCTTCTTGGTAAGAGGTGATGAACGCGCGCCGCACCGCCGCCGTGTCGTTCCCCTTAGAGCCGTGCCACAGCAAGGCGCTGAAGAGCACGGCGCTGCCGGCCGAGACCGGCACCGGCACCGCCTGGTCCTTGAGGACGGCGTCGATCTCGGCGTCGTTCATGGACAGGCGACACTGGCCGTAGTCCTTGTTGGCATGCTGCTGCAGGCCCCACAAGTGGCTGCCGGGCACGATCCATAAGCAGCCATTGCGCTCATGCGCGTCTTGCAGGGGCACCCACACACTCATGCGCGTCTGGCTGGCGGACTGCTTGACGTAATACGCGTCATCCTGATGCCAGTGGCAGGGGATATCGGTGAACGGCGGCTTGGCGATCAGCTTCACCGAATAGATGGCGATACCCGGCGCGACGATCTCGTCGATGAGGTCTAGCACGCGCGGGTCCTCCGCCACCTGCTGGCACACCGGTGACCGCAGCCCCAGCTGCAGGATGGAGCCGGAGTCCTCGTGGTGCGCGTTCGCACGCGCCTCGCCGCGCACCCGCCGCTCTTCCATCAGCGTCTCCAGCAGGCGGTCGATCTCCGCATCGATCGCCGCCAGCTCCGGCGGCGGAATGACGCCGGGCACGATGACGTACCCCTCCCGCTCGTAGTGCTCGCGCTCCTCCGCAGTGAGGGCGCGCCTCACCCCGGACACGGCTGGTTCAGAGGCAACCGGCGCCGCCATACGAGGCGGCACGGACTCTACTGTCGTAACGGCCATGCTCCATACTCCCCTGGCGCGAATGCGCGCCGCACAGCCCAGCATAACCCGCACCGGGCAATGCAAGTGTGGACGAACGCCGGCACGCCGGCAATGGTCCAGGTTAAGCAAAGTGTGGACTCTTTTTGGAGTACCGGTACGCCGCGGGGGTGATCCCTTCCGCGCGCCGGAACACGCGGCTGAGGTAGCGCGGGTCGCCAAACCCGGCGCGCGATGCGATGGTTGCCACCGTGAGGTCCGTGGACAGCAGCAGCTCGCGCGCGCGGTCTAGCCGGTAGCGCGCCAGGTAACGCAGCGGCGAGACACCCACCGCCTGGCGAAAGACGGTGGACAGGTACGCCGGGTGCAGGTGCGCCGCGGCCGCCAGGTCGCGCAGCGCCAGCGGCTCAGCGTGGCACTCCTCAATCATCCGGAACACCGGCGCCAGGCGCGCCAGCTCGCCGAAGGCCGGCGCCTGCGGACCCGCGCCGCCACCGGCTGGAGACTGCGCGGGTGGCCGCTGCGCCAGCGACTCGCGCCAGAACAGCGCCAGGAGCCGGGCGCACGCGCCGTTGGCCACCAGCGCATAGCCAGGGCGCGCCGCCGCCAGCTCCTCCACAATCTCGTGCGCGGCTGCGACCATGCCGGCAAACACATCAGGCGCCGGTCGCAGCGCCGTGGGCAACCGGCACACCGCCGGCGCGTCAAGCACCCCGTACAGCCGCGCGTTGAGGTGCACCGTATACAGGTGCAGCGGGTCGCATGGGTCGTGCCGCCCCTGGCGGCGCTGACGCGGCGGCGCCAGGATGACGCTCCCGGCGGTCAGCACGTGCGGCTGGCTATCCAGCCGGTACTCCGCCCAGCCGCCGGTGCACAGCCAAAAGGTGTAGTTCGGCCTCCCCGGCACGTCCAAAGACCAGTCCGGCGGCACCGGCAGCCAGCACCCGGCCTGGACCACACTGCACGTGACGTGGGCCAGCAGCGTCTCCCCCGCGCCGCCGGCGGGCGCGGCCTCCAATAACCTGCCCTGCGGCACCCCCACGGCGTTGCGGCCCAGCTCTACCTTGTCCTGTGCATCCAGGATCGTCAGTATGCCCTATTCATCCGTCCGCTCGACCTCACCCTTCTTGCGCATTGGTCAGCGCCTCCTCGCTTGTGCTGCGGCAGGTATATTCGCCGCAATTCGCGGGCATCAGCACGCGCGGAACACAATCTGAGGAGAGAACAGAATGACGGCTGACCAACACACCAGCAGCGCGGCCGCGAACAACACCGGTGGGCAGGGCCCCAAATCGTGGCGAGGCATCTTCACTATCCCGGCCACGCCGTTCACTGACACGGGCGAACTGGACCTGGACAGCCTGAAGCGCAACGTCGAGTTCTCGGTGGAGTGCGGCGCGCACGGCATCGTGCACCCGGTGATGGCCTCTGAGTTCTTCGTGCTCTCCGAGTCCGAGCGGCTGGAGATGGTCCCGCTGGTGACGCGCTGGACCGCCGGCCGCTGCCCGGTGGTGATTGGTGTGTCCGGCGTCAGCACCCAGGCGGCCGTGCCGCTGGCCCGCGCCGCGCGCGAGGCCGGCGCCGACGCGGTAATCGCCATGCCCCCCTACGTCCAGAAGTACTCGGACGACGACGTGCTGCGCTACTTCGCCGCTATCTCCCACGCGGTGGAGGGGCTACCTATCTTCGTCCAGAACGCGGGCATGGCCGCCGTCGGGCGCGACCACCTGCTCAAGATCGTGCGCGAGGTGGAGGGCGTGCACTTCGTGAAGGAAGAAGTCGCCCCGGCACTCGTCAACATGAGCAAGCTGATCGACGTGCACGAGCCCGGCATCTGGGGTGTCTTTGGCGGCCACGGTTGTCAGCACCTGTTCAGCGAGCTGCGCCGCGGCGCCGCCGGCAACATGCCGGTAAACACGTTCACCGACATCTTCGTGCGCATGTTCGAGTTGTGGGAGGCGGGGCACCAGCAGGAGGCCGAAGCGCTGCACCGCCGCCTGATGCCGCTGATCACCCGCACCGGCCCGGCCAAGGAGGCGCTGGTGCGGCGCGGCGTGATCCGCTCCGCCAAGACCCGCTCCGCGGGAGGCGCGGGCTTCGACTCGTACGACCGCGCCGAGGTGGACGCATTCTGGCCCGAGATCGAGGCCGAGTTCACCTGGCGGCCCGGCAAGCGGTCGACGCCAGCCTGATTGCCCGAAAGAAGAGGGAGACATCCATGACCGCCATTTCACGCCGCGCCGTGCTGGGTCGCGCCACCACCGCCACGGTAGCCGCGCTGCCGCTCGCCACGCTCGCCGCCTGCGCCATGCCGGGCCAGGCCCCTGCGCAGAAAGAGCTGGTCCCTGCCAGCCTCACCTACACCACCTGGTGGCTGCCGCCGCTCATGTCCGGCATCGCGGCGGAGAAAGCGGTCCAGGCATTCCAGGGCAAGCACGCCAACGTCAGAGTGCGCATTGAGGCGCTCACCGGCGGCGCGGCGCAGCAGATGGAGAAGGTGCAGACCATGGCCGCCGGCGGAACTCCGCCCGACGTCAGTCTGCTGCGCCCACAGTACCCCGGTGGCATGGCCGCCAAGGGCATGCTCCTTTCCCTGGACGACCGGCTCCAGAAGGATAAGCGCGCCCCCCGCAGCGACTTCATCCCCGTGCACCTGGAACGCGGCACCTGGCAGGGCAAGCTGTGGGGCCTCCCCGCCGAGGGTTGGGTCCTGATCACCTATTACAACCCGGCAATGTTCGCCAAGGCCGGCCAGGCGGTCCCAACCGACAGCTGGACCTGGGACAACTGGCTCGACGCCGCCAAGCGCATCGCGTCCGTACCGCAGGAGGGTGGCGTCAAGACCTTTGCCACCGACGATGGCGGCATGTGGGAATACTTCATCTGGAGCTGGGGCGGCGAGCTGCTCAACAAGCAGGAGACCGAGTGCCTGCTCAACCGTCCACCTGCCCCAGACGCCATCCAGTGGCGTGCCGATCTGACCAACAAGCACGGCGTCGTGCCCACGCCACAGGACCTGACGGGCGTGCAGGACGGCATGCGCGGCCTGTTCCAGCAGGGCCGCCTGGCGATGGTCACCCTCGGCAACTGGGCCCTCACCGACGTACAGGCCGCTGCGCAGACCCCGTGGGCGGTCGCACCGCTGCCTCAGAGCAAAGCCGGGCGCGTCACCCTGGGCAGTGGCGCCACCTACGGTGTGCTCAAAGACGGCAAGCAGATCGACGCCGCCTGGGAGTTCGTGGCCGACCACGTCATGGGCGAGGGCGCCCGCGTCATGGCCACCGAATCGAGCATGTTGCCCTCCCTCAAGCCCATGATCAAGCCAGACGGGTTACCCCATTACAAGCCAGAGTGGCTCAGGGTGATCAACCAGGTCATCGCCGGCGCCCGCCAGCCGCACTACAACCACCCCCGCTACGTCGAGATGAACCAGGTCTTCACCGAACAGCTCACCCCCGTCTGGCGTGGCCAGAAGTCCGCCAAAGACGCCGCCGACGAGATCGTCCGTCAGGTCAACCTGCTGCTCAAGTAGCCGCCGACGGCGACCAGTGGAAGATCGTCCGCGCCACGCCCGCAAGTCAGGACTGCGCGGGACGGTATGCTCTTAGGCTTAGGCCCGAACGCGCCAAACTTACCCGAAATACCAGCTAGTTCAGCCGTTTACCTTAGTAGAAGGACCTCACGAAATCGCGCTTCCCAAACCGCACCGATGATTGTTGCCGCACCCACGGCAGCATCCGCGACCCACTCGCTCCCGTGTTGCTTGGGCTACAAAGGGCTACAAATAGCTACAACTTTCGTGTCTACCGCACTCGAAGTCACACAGGATCACAAATAGTCACAACAAGTCACACGTGCAGCCCTATCCCATGCGCCGCCCCCTGCGGATGTCCAGTCACTGGACGAGGCGGGGGCACACTGCAAACAGATGTGCCCCGCCTAGGCGGGGCACACGATCGTTTGATAACGCGGAATCGGGCTTCCGGTCTTACTTGCGCGTAACCTCATTTCCCTTGATGTAGTCCCAGTTGATGTCCTGCCCCAGGCCGGGCAGCTGCGAGATGCCGACGTTGCCCTCGCTGTCCAGAGGGTCGTCTATCCGGTTGAGCCACGGCGACTGCGCCTCGTAGTCCAGGAAGGGGTGCAGCAGCCCGCGCTCGTAGTACTCGCCCGGGATACCCATCGCCGCCAGGCACTGCAAGTTGCCCGCGCCGGGGCTGTGCAGCTCCAACCGTACGCCGAACGCCTCGCACAGGTGCGCGATCTTCATCACCGGCGTGATGCCACCCACGTCCATCACCCCCGCCCGCGAGAAGTCCGACGCCTTCTGCCGGATCCACTCCGCCCGCGTATACATCTGCCCCTCCGCCGACTCGGGGCCCAGGATCGGGATGGTCAGGTTCTCGGTCAGCCAGATGTAGGACGCCGTATTGTGCTCGTCCATCGGCTCTTCCAGCCAGGCGTAGTCCAGCTTCTCCAGCTCCTTGCCAATGTAGTACGCCTCCTCGCGCGTGTACCAGTGGAAGCAGTCCAGCATCAGCGCCATGTCCGGCCCCACCGCCTCGCGCACCGCCGCGCAGATCGCCACGTCCTCCTTGGGGTTGGGCGTGTTCGCGATAGGGGGCATGCGCGTGTGGATTTTGAACGCGGTGTAGCCTTTCTCCTTGCACTGCACCGCAAAGTCGGCGTACGCCTGCGGCGAGTTGAGCCCGCCCTCCATCTCGTCGCCGCACATCGTGGAGGCATACGCCTTCACCTTGCTGCGGAACCCACCCAGCAGCTTGTGCGCCGGCTGCTTCAGCGCGCGCCCGGCCAGGTCCCAGAGCGCGCAGTCCACCACCCCGATCACCCGGTCGGTCAGCGTGGCGCGGTTGCCACGCTGCATCTCATTCAGGTGGCGCCAGATCTTCTCGCGGTCGAACGGGTCCTCCCCCAGGATCAGCGGCTTCACCAGCCCGCGGATCACCTCCGCCCCCGCCCCAAAGGCGTACCCCTCCGCCCCATCGTCGGTCTTCACCGTCACCATGGTCTGGGTCGCCTCGCGCTCCGGACCGGGATGAGTGTGCCCCTCGCTGTCGCGCTCTGTCCGCGAGGTGTAGCGGAAGCTACGGGTCGAAATATCGACAATCTTCAACGCTTCGGTTCCTTTCGCCGCGGCCAACCGCCGCCGCCCGTAGGATACCGGCGGATCACCAGGCCGTGCGCGTCCTCAGCTCGCAGCCAGCGAGTCCAGGTATCTCTCGAGCATGGTCACGCCGCCCCCGGCGTCACGGTTGCGGTCCGCCGGGTCGTTAGGGTTGAGCCCGTTCTGCGTCTCCCACTCGTCCGGCATCCCGTCCTGGTCGGTGTCTCTCGCGGCGGGCGCGCTCGCTAGCTCCGGCCAGCCACCTACCTGGTTCTGCGAGTCGATCAGCCCGCCGCTCTCATTCGCCACGTCCGCCACAATGCGCCGGTCCGCCGCGTCCCGCACGCGCGATGCCCCAGCGCCGGCCAGTACTCGCTCGTACGCGGTGCGCGCATCGTCGGCGCGCACCTGGGGGAAGTCGAAGCGCTCCGCCCGGCGTGTGTAGCTGGACCGGAACATCGACCACCCGGTATCTGTCCCGTCACGCGCGCCGTTTCGGTTGGAGTCGATCAGGTTGCCTAGCTGGAAGAGCTGTGTCTGGTTGCTGCCCCCGCTGAAGATCGACGCACGCCGCGATTCGCGTGTGCTGGGCCCCGCAATCCCATAGTTGCTCACGTAATTGACCCGCGTCGTGCCCTCACTCGCCTCGCCGCTGTAGCCAGCCTCCATGCCCCAGTTGTAGACCACGTTATTCACGAAGTCCACGCCCAGGCCGTCCCCGGCGCGCGGGTTGCGGCTGTCGTGGTGGGCGAACAGGTTGTGATGGAATGTGACACCCCCGCTGCCATAGCGCAGCAGCGAGCCGTAGCCATGCGCGCCCTTCTCATGGCACGAGCTCTTGAGGCTTTCGGAGATGATCGACCACTGCACCGTCACCCGATCCGAGTCGGTCACCGACAGCGCCTCGTCGATGCTCCACGACGCTGACACGTGGTCGAGCATGATGTCCTTCGACTTGTCCACCGAGAGCGCGTCGTCCTGCAGGCGCGGGCACGCCACGTCGCCCGGGCGGAAGCGTACGTAGCGCACCACCACGTCGTGTGTCTTGTCGATGGTAGTGTTCCAGCCGCGCAGCGTGATGCCGTCTCCCGGCGCGGTCTGCCCCGCCAGCGTCAGGTACGGCGTGCTGATCGTTAGCTTCGACTGGAGGTCAATCGTGCCGCCCACGTCGAACACGATGGTGCGCGGCCCGCGCGCCGTGAGGATGCCATTGCGCAGGCTCCCCGCCCCCGTGTCCGCCAGCGTCGTAACGTGGTACACGTCGCCGCCGCGCCCACCACGCGCCGCCGCCCCAAACCCCTCGGCGCCGGTGAACGCGACCTGCGAGCCCGCCACCGGCGACGCTGCCTGGACGGCCGCACTTGTCACTACGACGGTGGCCGCAGGTGCGGCAGGTGTTGGGGGCGAGGTGCCAGGCTGGACTGCCGGACGCGCCGCCGCGCCGTCACACCCCAGCAGAAGCAGCGGCAGTGCCAGCAGGAGCCGTCTCACACGCTCAGTGTGCCGTACGCACGACGTAGAGTGCCTGCCAGGAGAAGAGGGATTAACGACCGGACGTCGTCGGTGGAACGATGCCCCTTCCCGTTAGGGAAGGGGTGGCCGAAGGCCGGGGTTAGGTAGCACTCGGAGGATCCCCGAAGTCAGGAATCTCCAGCAGCTCGCCGCCGCGCTTGGCGGACTCGTGCGCCACGATGCCGGGCACGCAGTAGCGCGCCGCCTCCCAGACGTGGACCGTGGGCAGCGTGTTGTTCACGCACGCCTCTATAAAGTCACACGCCAGGAACTGGTGCGAGCCCTGGTGGCCGTTGCGTAGTCCGGCGAACTCCCGCGGCAGCCGCTGCACCGGGTGGACCGACGACACGCCCGCGAAGAAGTCTTCCTTCAGCGCTTCCAGCCCGCCCTGCAGCCCCTTCTCCTCGGCCGCCGGGACCGGCATTTGCTTGCACGCCAGCGCATCCCACAGGTCGATCCGCTGCTCGGCGTCATCGCCTTCCACCCAGTACTTGGCGAAGAACTGCTCCTCGTAGCTCGCCTTGGTGCCATACATGGAGAGGCGGTTGCCGTTGCCCTTGGGCAGCCCTACTCGTCGCATCTCCAGCGTCTGGGCCGACCCGCCATCAGCGGTGCGGAACAGCGCCACCTCGTTGCTGAAGTCGTTGCCCCACTGGCTCACGCTCCTGTCGAAGACGCCATCGCCCTCCTGGTCCACCTGTCCCTGGCAGGAGACGTGCGTGAAGCGCTGCCCGGTCACAGAGATGATCATGCTCGTGGCGTGGGTGGGATACAGCATGGGCGGGAACGACGCCGTCTTCTTCCACTCGTCGCCGCCGCTGTGCTGGTACGCGGCGTAGAAGCCGTGCGACATGTCGTGCGTGTAAGTTGCCTCGGCGTGCACGTAGCGCCCGAAGTCGCCCTTTCGGAAGCGCTCGCGGCAGTAAAGCACGGAGGGGTAGTAGTAGCTTGTCTCCCCGTTCATGTAGACGCGCTCGGTCTCCTCCACCGCCCGCACCAGCGCCGCCATTTCCTCCAACGTGATCGCCGCCGGCACCGCCGAGTAGACGTGCTTGCCCGCACGCAGCGCTTGCACCGCCTGCGGCCCGTGGAGCCAGCGCTGCGTGAACAGCGCGATCGCGTCCACGTCCGAATCGCACAGCTCGTCCAGCGATGCAAACGTGCGCTTGATGCCAAAGCGTTCCGCCTGCTCGGCGCGCCGCTCCGGGAACACCTCCGCCAGGCAGACCTCCTCCACCAACGGATGTGCCTTGTACAGCGGGATGAATGACGATGCGAACAACCCCGCGCCACAGACACCAATCTTCAAACCCATGATGACAACCTCATCGCGGGACTGTACCGATGCGCGCCGCGCGCTTACGCCAGCAGCGCGCCGGTGAAGAGTTGCTCGGCCGCCTCGTGCAGCCGCAGCCGGCGGGCGGCGTACTCAGGGCGGTCAATCATATTCTCGAACTGGTGTGGATCGGCGTCGAGGTCGAACAGCTCACGCAGCGCCTCGCCGCGCCGGTGGGCGGTGACGTACGTGGTGTGACCATCGCCAACGACCAGGAACTGCTCGCCCTCCGCGAACACGAACGCACGTCCGCCGCGCGTAGCCTGCTCCTCCAGCGGCAGCCCATCCGTGGGCATGGCGCCCTCCACGCCCGCCGCGCGCAAGCACGTCGGCGCCAGGTCGGTCAGCATCACCCGAGAATCTACGCTAGTGCCGTGCAATGCTGCCCCAGGGACAGGTTGCTCAGTGCCTGCTGCCGCCGCGGGGGGTGAGGCGGCCGGGTAGCGCGCTAACAACGGCACATTCCACACGTCCTCGTAGGCACAGTTGTTCTTGCCCCACAGCCGGTGGTTGCCCAGCATCTCGCCGTGGTCGGTGGTGAAGAGCACCAGCGCGTTGTCGCCGAACTGCTCCTCGACCGCCCGCAGTACCTCCCCCACCTGGTCGTCGATCAGCGCGACGTTCGCGAAGTAGGTGCGGCGCAGGCGCTGCCAGTAGTCGTCCGAGTAGTTCTTGCAAGCCCGTTCAGGCGCGGAGCCGGCCCCCTCTATCCCACCGCCTCCGTGATAGCTGGTGTGGTGGATGCGCCGCGGGTCGTCGAACTCACCCTCGCGGTAAACCCCGGTGCCCACGTGCTCGTCGCGCACCCGCGCGTGGTACTCAGCCGGTGCGTCAAACGGGAAGTGCGGGCCGCTGAACGATGCCCACAGAAAGAGCGGTTGGTCCGCCGCATGGCCGCGGATGCGCTCGACCGCTTTGCGGCCCACCCAGGCGTCGGGGTGCCACTCCGCCGGCGCCGGGAAATCGAACACCTTGGATGCCGAGCGATCCCACACCGCGGCGCGGTACGCCGCCAGGTGTCCGGCCTCATCCAGCTCACGCGCATAATCGTCGCGGAACCAGACGCTGACCTGCTTGTCATCCTGCAAGTCCAGGTCGTCTATGCCAAGCGACCCGTAATAGTCGTGGAACGCTTCGTACGGCAGCGTCCGGTCGGCCTTCGTCTCGCCATAGGGAACCGGGGCGTAGTGGCACTTACCGGCATGCGCCGTCCGGTAGCCCGCGCCGCGCAACACGTTGTAGAGGTTGGGTCGCTCCGGCTCCAGCCGGCAGTCGCGGAAGTTGCTGTAGGCGCGGTGGTTGTGCGGGTACAGCCCCGTAATAATGGAAGCCCGGCTCGGCAGGCACCACGGACTAGCGGTGTAGGCGCGCGTGAAGCGCACCCCCTCGTGTGCCAACCGGTCCAGGTGCGGCGTCTCCACCGCCCGCCCCCCATAGCACGACAACGCATCGGCCCGCAGCTCATCGCACGTGATCAGGATGATGGCAGGACGATCAGTCGCAACGCTCATAGCTGCACCACCACCGTCGCGCCTACAGTCACGGACCCGTCCGCCTTGGCCGCCATGCGCTGCCGGAGCGTGGCTGCGAAGCGTGCGTCGGTGCGCTCGATCTCACCGGTGAGGGTGTCTTGCAGCGCGCGCACCTCGACCTGGTGCGCAGCCACGCCTGCAAGGTTGTGGCACTGATCGGGGTCGGCCTCCAGGTCGAACAGCTCGTCCACGTCATTCCAGCGGAAGGTGTACCGCGAGCTCGGCGTGCGGAGGGAGAGGTTGGCCGACCCACCTAGCTCCTCGAACCGCGCGAAGTCGACGTAACGGCCGGCGCCGCTCTCTCTGCCCTCGTAGGCGAACGTCTCGCACACCACGTGCGGGCGCAGCGGCGCGTCGTCCTCACCGCTGAGCGCCGCTGCCAGGCTGCGCCCTTCGCGTTCCCCGCTCACGGGCAACGCCACTCCCGCCAGCCCTGCCAGCGTAGCGACCACGTCCACCAACGACGTCAGGCCACGCGGCCGGACCGGCGATCTCTGATCGGGATCGGCGATCACCAGCGGCACGCGCAGCGTCTCTTCGTAGTGCAACGGGTAGCCCTTCTCGAACAGCCCATGCGCGCCCATCATGTCGCCGTGATCGGCCGTGTACACGACGATGGTGTCGTCCAGCAATCCCATGGCGTCCAGGTACTCCACTACTCGTCCCACCTGCGTGTCCACCAGCGCGCACAGCCCCAGGTAGTGCGCCACCAGCCGCCTCCACTCGGACTCGTCGATCTCGTGCGCCAGGTGGGCGAAGTGCGACTCGGCCACCTCGCGCGGCAGACCGGCCAGCCCAGCGCTCAGGCTGGCCGGCAGCACCACCGACGCCGGGTCGATCAGCGTGTCATACGGCGCGGGCACGATCATTGGGAAGTGGGGCGCGTTGTACGAGCACACTGCGAAGAACGGCCGCTCTGCCGGCCGCGCCTCCAGGCGCTCGATCAGCTGGCCCGTCTGCCACGTCTCTAGGAAGTGCTCAACTGCGATCTCTGCGGTGCCGCACGGCGCCTTGCCCGGCCGGCGCAGCTGCGCCAGGTCGCGCTCGGTCAGGTTCTCGATGTGGTTCGGCACGAGCCGATACCCCTGCGCCTCGGCGTACGCTCGGTACGGCTCGATCAGCCGTCCACGGTCGCGCCCGTTGACCACCGCGGGGATCGCCGCCTGGTCCGCGAACCCGAGCCGCGACGGCGTGGTTCCAGGCACGTGCCACTTGCCGGTGTAGAGGGTGTGGTAGCCCGCGTCTGCAAACGCCTGCACCAGCCCCCTGTTCGCGCCTTCGCGCAGGTCAGGTCGGATGTGCATCCAGTTCCCGGTGACGTGGTGCTGATGTGGCAGCAGCCCCGTCCACAGGCTCGCGCGCGCCGGGCAGCACAGCGGATACGGCGTGTAGCAGCGCTCGAACGAGGCGCCGCGCGCCGCCAGCGCGTCCAGGTGCGGCGTGCGGGCAGCGGGGTTGCCCGTGTGCCCCATGCTGTCCCAGCGCTGCTCGTCCGCCATCAGCACCAGCACGTTTTTGCGCCGCGTGGCGCCTCCGGCAGAAGCCGGCGAAGGACTGGCCATTACTTCACCATGAGCGCCGAAGTCTCCGCCATGATCGCCGCCGCCACATCACGCGGCGGCTTGCTGCCGCTCCAGAGGTCGCCCAGGTTGCGCAGGATAGTCTGGTTGATCTCAGCTTCCCGCGGGTGCGGCGTGAGCGCGCGCGCCTCCTTGCGGATGAGCGTTTCCGGGAAAATCGTGTTCACGCGCGTGCTGTTGGCGCGCGCCGGCTTGAAGTCCTTAAACCAGCTCTGCTCGGTGGACGACCTGCGCGATGGGTGCGCCGTGCCTCCGTCGCCGATGAGGATCTTCTGCCCCTCTGTGCTGCACATGAACACCAGCGTCGCAAAGGCGGCGTCCTTCGCCTTGCTAACGCTCGAGATGGACGTATGGCCGACGGCCGTCTGGGCAACGCGTCCCTTTGGTCCCTTGGGCAGCGGCGCGGCGTCGAAGGTGAAGCCATTGATGGTCTGGAAGCGGCCCAACCCGCCGCGGTTGCCGAACGACGTGCCCAGCTTGCCATTCTCGAATGCCGACAGCGTCGTGTCGCCCTGCTCCTGGTTGGTGGGCGCCACGCGGTGCTTGTGCACCGCCTCCTGCAGCCAGGTGAGCGCCTCCAGCGCGGGCGCCTGGTCGATCAGCATCTTGCTGCCGTCCGCGCTGTAGATATCGCCGCCCGCGCTCCAGATCCAGGACACCCAGTCCGGGCGCCCCGTTCCCAACTGCAGCGCCGGCCCGCCTCCATCGCGCTTGGTAATCGCCGTGGCCGCCTTGAGCAAATCGGCCCAGGTGCTGTCCCAACCCGGCAGAGGCATCCCCTCGCGCTGCCAGAGGTCCACGTTGATCCACAGCGCCTGCGGCGCGCCGGTCTGCGGCAGCGCGTAGAGCTTTCCCTTGTACATGCTGCCCTCATAGTGCGAGGGGAAGAAGTCATCCGGCTTCACCTCCGCGGCCTGGCGTTTGACGTAATCGTCCAGCGCCAGGTAGGCGCCGCCGTGCGCCAGCTGCCCGAACCCGAACGGCGCGGTCTTGAACACGTCGGGCGGTTCTCCAGCCGCTACGAGGCTGACCAGCTTCTCGTTGTACGCTGCGTTCGCTCCGCCGGTCGTCCCGGTAGAGAAGTCCACCGTGATCTCCGGCCGTCGCGTCTTGAACGCCTCGAACATTGCCTTGAACGCGTCGGCCTCCCCGGCGCTGTGGGTCAACACCGAAAGCCGCACTGGCTGCTTAGAGGAATCTCCCTTGGGAGCCGCGTCGCCGCCGGGTGTAGCGGCAGCGCCGCACGCCGCCAGCGTCGCGGCGGCAGAGGTGGTGGCAAGCGCGCCTACAAGCGCGCGACGGCTGATGGCCATAGTCGATCTCCCGTGTCTCACGGCTCGTAGCAGGGCTCGAGCCTTGCGCTCGGCGCCCACTTCCTGCCGTGGACTTGAGCCATGGTACCCATCCGCAGCACGAAGCGATTGGAACTGCTGGTCACGGCGTGACTGTGGCGGCACGTCCGCGGGAGGTAGACCGGAACTCACTCGGCGACTCGCCGGTAGTCCGCCGGAAGCGACGCGCGAAGTAGGCGGGATCTTTGAACCCGGCGCGGTAGGCCACCTCCGACACCGACAGGTCTTCATCCGCGAGCAGGGCGCGTGCTTCGGCCAGGCGCAGCTTCTCAAGGTAGTCTCCGGACGTGCAGCCGGTGGCCCGGCGGAAGCGCGCCGCGAACTGCGAGCGGCCAAGATACGCGGCCTGCGCGAGATCCGCCAAGCGCAGCTCCGGCTCGTGGAAGTGCAGGCGCACCGCCGCCATCGCGCGGCTCACCGCCGGATCATGGCTGGCGTAGCTCACCTGGCTGGCCAGCGCTGCCGGCGCCACCGACTGGACCGGTGTCTGTGACACTCCGGCATCCCGCGCTGTTGACGCTTCCGCCGGGTGAGTCCCCGCCTCACCCGCCTCCGCAATGCGCGCAAGGAGTGACCACATCTGTCCGTGCGCACGGAGCACGTACGCGCCCTGGCGGTCGCGCAGCGCCCGGAAGATCTCGCGCAGCTCAGGCGCCGGGCCGAGCGATACCACCGGCGCTGCCGGAGTAAGGCCCACGTTCGCCAGGACCTGCCCGAACGCTTCACCCACAACGACGGCGAACGTGACCTCCATCGGGTCAATCGGGTCGGGGCCGAAGCTCACCGGCGCCCCCTCGAACAACACGTAGACCATCCCCGGCATCAGGTCGGTTCGCCGTCCACGGCACGACAGCCAACCTCGACCGCGTTCAACCGTGGCGACCTTGAAGTCCGGGAAGACCACATCGCGGAACACCGGCATCCCGCTCCCGAACTGCTCGCGCACCCCCCGCAGGAAGCGGAAGGCGCACGCTTGCTCGATGGCGGCCGGCACGTGGAACACAATACGCTTGCGGTGCTGGATGAGGTGGTCGGAGCCTGGCACTGCTGGCGCTCGCTTCGCTACAAACGGACGATTGTCCTGGCCTTGTGGTGGCAGGTCCATTGTATTCCAACCCGGCCGGCCCCACAATCGGCCGGGAGTGATGGGCGGTAGCCGGCCGTGGGGGCCGCGCGGCTGCCGGACATCATGAGGGAGACAGCACAGTGACCAAAGTCAACATCCATTCCATGGCACCGGCGAGCTCGGCGACGCGGGCGCCTGCTGCGCGCGGCCTGGGCGCGACGCGCCGCCACATCCTGGCTGCCAGTGTGCCGGCCGGCGCCCTGGCGGCGACCGCGCTGGCCGCGTGCGGCGCCGGCCAGCAGGCGGGGCCGCAGGTGGCGCTGTACGGCGGGCAGCAGACCACCCTGGTGGCCGCCTTTGCCGGGGCGCAGGAGGAGCACGACGTGCGCAAGGCGCAGGTGGCGGCCTTCGCCACCAAGCGCCCGAAGATCAGCGTGCAGTACGAGGTGATCGAGAACGGCAACCGCTTCGGCTGGCTAACCGCCCGCTTCGCCGCCGGCACGCCCCCCGACCACGTCTGGACCACTATCGGCTACCACCAGTCGCTCGTGGGACAGGGCGGGCTGCTCGACCTCAATCCGTACGTCAAGGTCGATAAGGAGGTCAAGCCGGAGCAGTACTTCAAGGACGCGTGGTCGTTCCTCGTGGCGGACGGCAAGCTGACGGCGCTGCCGGCCGAGCTTGGGCCGGTCGTCCTGTACTACAGCCCCACGGCCTTCGAGAAGGCGGGCGTAGCAGCGCCCACGGATGCATGGACGTGGGACGACTGGACCAGCGCGGGACAGCGGATCGTACGCGCCAACGGCGAGTACAGTGGCATGCCGTTCACGCCCAACTCCCACTGGTTCTGGTCGTCGTTCCTGCTTGTGGCCGGCGGCAGTGTCCTGGACAAAGAGGGCAAGAAGCTCACGCTCAACACGGCTGAGGGGCGGGAGGCGTTCCAGTTCCTGGTAGACCTCGCGCACCGTCACCGCGTGATGGCGCCGCCAGGCACGCAAGTGCCGCCCAATCCGTTCCCGGCCGGCGCGACCGCGATGGAGGTATCCGGCGCGTTCACGCTGGCGCGCAACAACGAGTTCGGGCGGCAGGCCGGCTTCAAGTACGACGTGGTGCGCTTGCCCCGCAAGAAGACCCGCACTACCACCGCCACCATGGTCGAGAACGGCGTCGCCGCACCCTCCAAGGTGCCCGACGCAGCCTGGGAGCTGGTGAAGTTCCTCAGCTCGCGCGAGGGGCTTGAGGTGGTGGCGCAGAAAGCGTTCGCGCTGCCGGCGCTCAACGACGCCAAGCTGGCCGAGACGTTCGCCAAGTCCAACCCGCAGCCCAAGAACGTGCAGGCCTTCTTCGAGCAGGCCAAGGATCTCAGCCTCGCGTGGCAGGGCGCCAAGCAACAGGACATGCTGCGCGAGCTGAACGAGTCGTTTGGTCCGATGTGGCGCGGCCAGCGCTCGGTGCAGGACACGCTCAAGGAAGCTGACGAGCGTGTCAACAAGACGGTGTTCGGCACGGTCTAGCGCGGGCCGCGTCCTCACCTGGTACAGGTCTGCCGGACCGGCATACCCTCTAAGCCGGATCGACGAAGGAGCAACAACGTGGCAGCGAAACGGTGCCTGATGATCGGCGGCGGCGGGATGGCGGGCAACTGGCTGCGCCGCTTCTTCCCGCCCTTCAAGGAACGGCTGGAGGTGGTGGGGCTGGTGGACGTGAGCGAGCAGGTGCTGTCCGATGCCGGCGATTTCCTGGGCCTGCCGGCGAGCCGCCGCTTCACCCAGCTCAGCCCGGCATTCGAGACGGTAGACGCCGACTTCTGCGCCATCGTCATCCCGCCGGCCTACCACGAGGACGCGGTGATGCACGCGGTACGGCGTGGCCTGCCAATCCTGAGCGAGAAGCCAATCGCCGACACCTCGGAGGCGTGCCTGCGCATCAACGCCGCGGTGAACGGCGCCAGGCTGAAGATGCAGGTGGTTCAGAACTACCGTTACGCCGTGCCAAACTTGACGCTGCGCCAGGTGCTGCGCAGCGGCGAGCTGGGGCGGCTGAATTACGTCGCAGGGCGCTTCGCGGCAGACTACCGGAAGTACGCCTCGTGGGGCAAAGTCTTCCGGCACGAGATCCCGCACGGCCTGCTGGTAGAGGGCTCTATCCACCACTTCGACATGCTGCGCAACCTGGCGGACGCTAACTGCGGCCGGCTGACGGGGCTGGAGTGGAACGCGGACTGGAGCACGTCCAAGGGCGCGTTCAACGCGCTCTATCTCATGGAGATGACCAACGGCGTGCGCGCGAGCTACGAAGGGTCCGGCACTGCCGCCGGCGAGCAAAACAACTGGCACGCCGAGCTGTACCGCGCCGAATGCGAGGGCGGCGCCGTCACGGTGGGCCGCGACCGGATCGTGCGCATCAACCGCTTCACGCGCGGCAAAGGGCTAATCACCGAGGAGGTACCGCCGGTGACGGCCACCTACGAGGGGCACCAGTGGATCGTAGACGAGTTCCTCACGTGGCTGGAGGGTGGCCCCGCCCCCGCGACCACGCTGGAAGACAACCTCCAGAGCGTGGCAATGCTGTTCGGTGCCATTGAAGCCGCGGACAAGCACCAGGTGGTGGACGTGCAGGCGTTCCTGCGTGCCGGCCTAGACGCTGCCCCGGCTCCCGGACAAAACGGAGTGGCCAGCTCGGCAACAGCCGCACCCGCGATGGCGGGCGTTTAGCAACGTGCCGGTCTTCCGCAGCGGCGAGACCGCCCCGGCCTGGTGCGGCCTGAAGTTCTTCGAGATCGTGCGCCTGCCGGCCGGTGGGTCGCACACGTTTGAGCGCGCCGGGCGCTACGAGCGGCTGGTCGTCGGCGCCGGCGCCTGCCGCCTGGAAGTGCCGGGTCTGGGCACCGTGGACGCGGCGGAGAAGGGACGGGGCGACTTCAAGTTCGCTCTGGACGGTGAGACCGGTACGTTCGCCGTTCGTGAGGCGCTGGAGCCGGTGACGCTCATCCGCATGTGCGGCGAGCTCGCGGACCAGGCCGGCTACGGAGTCTTCGTCCCGCGGCCGGCCGACGGCACGGCCGACCGTGGTGACCCGCAGCCCAACCCCAAGAGCACCGTGTTCGACAACCACTTCCACGACTGCGACGAGTACTGGATCGTCTACGAGGGCCGTGGCGTGGCGTACTCTGAGGGGAAGCGCTACGAGGTCGGCCCCGGCGACTGCGTCGCCACCGGCATGGGCCACCACCACGACTTCACGGAAGTGCACGAGCCAGTGCGCGCTGTGTTCTTCGAGACCGCACCAGAAGGCCAAAGGCGCAAGGGCCACCTCTGGGAACACACGCACGGCCGGGCAGAACCGCGGCCTAACCGGGTTTGAGCCATGGTGAACCGCCAGAAGCCTCCCACGGTGAGCCGGTGAGTGTCGGACAGCGTCGTCAGGGACGGCCGCGAATCGTGGTTGCGAAGTCGCCCCGCTCCGACGCGCGCCACTGGAGCGGGATGGCTGAGCGTACGCTAGACGCCTTCGCGGATTGGCAGGCGATCCTTGTAGATCCGGCGGTACCAGAGGCGGAGCGGGGAACGCAGATCGACGCCGCCCTCCACGATGCCGACGCGCTGCTGCTGTGTGGCTGGGGGCCGCAGGGCATCGGCACCCTCACGGCAGATCGCCTGGAGCGGGCGCCGCGACTGCGGTTCATTGGCTCCACCTGCCACTACCGGCAAGCCAGCTTCGTGGACATGAACACTGCCCTGGCGCGCGGGATTGCCTTCTCTGAGACCGCGCCGATCATGAGTCCGTGGGTGGCGGAGCACGAGCTGGCGTTGGCCCTGGCTGCGCTGCGGCGCATCCCGCAGGAGCACGAGGTTGTGGGACGCGGCGGGTGGGTAGATATGCTGGAAGTGCCGGACTGGCCAGACCGGCTGCACGGCCGCCGCGTGGGGCTGGCAAGCTTTGGCGAGATCCACCGCCACCTGGCGCGCTTTCTCGCGCCGTTCGAGACTGACTGGGAAGCGTACGATCCCTACGTTCCGGCCGAGCGCATCACCGCCGCCGGCGGGCGCAAGGCGGAAAACCTGGTCGCGCTGGCGGCGCGCAGCGAGGTATTCTTCGTCGCCACGCCGCCGACGCCGGAAACGATCGGCACGATCAACCACGAAGTGATCGCCGCGCTGCCACGCGACGCCGTGTTCGTCCTGGTGTCGCGCATGGCGGTAGTAGAGCAAGCACCCCTGCTGGCGCGCCTGCACGCAGGGGAGCTGCGCGCCGCGATCGACGTATATGAGCCCGAGCCGCCGGCGCCGGACAGCCCCTGGCGCACGCTGCCCAACGTCATTCACACGCCACACCGGGCAGGAAATACCCGTGGAGCGCATCAGGGCGTCTTCCTGGCACAGTGCGAGGAAGCGCGCCGCCACTTTGCAGGCGAACCATTGCGCTACCCGCTGCGTCCCGAGCTGGTGGCACTGTTCGGCAAGCGCGAGTGACCACACCGCTGCGGGGGTGCCAGCGCACTCTGCCGGTGAACGGCGTATCCTCACGCAATCTCGATCTCCGTACAGGACAGGAGCTGCCCTTTGATGACCGACAGCGCAATCCCTCATCCAGAGCACCCGCGCCCGATCTTTCAGCGTGATCCCTGGCTGACCCTGAACGGCCGCTGGCGCTTCGGCTTTGATCCGAAGGACATCGGCGAGCAGAACCGCTGGTATCGGCTGCCGCACCCAGACGTACGCTCGGCATCAAGTGGCGCCGACGCAGCCGGGCTGAACTTCGAGCCGGGTAGAGGCGTGCGCACCGGCGACCCATTCGCGAAGGAGATCGTGGTGCCCTTCCCCTGGGAGAGCCGTCTCTCAGAGATTGGAGACGCCGACTACAAGGGAGCGGCGTGGTACCAGCGCACTGTCGAAGTCCCCGGCGAGTGGGGCAGCGCCGGCAACGCGACAAGCACCGGCAGCGAGTGGCGGCTGCGACCGTGGCTGTGCTTTGGAGCAGTGGATTGGAGCGCGCGGGTGTGGATCGACGGCCGCTTCGCCGGAGAGCACAGCGGCGGCTACACTCCGTTCTACCTTGATCTCTCCCGCCATGTGCGTCCAGGAAAGACCGCCACGCTCACCGTGCGCGCCTGGGACACATCGAGCGCCGAGCAGCCGCTCGGCAAGCAGGTGGAGCGCTGGTACACACCCAGTGGCGGCATCTGGCAGACGGTATGGCTGGAGGGCCGTCCCGCGGCGCACCTCACCAGGATCCACGTCACCCCCAATCTGGAGGCGGGTAGCGCTTCGTTCGACATCGGCATAGCCGCCGATACCGCCGCCCCGGACAGTGCCTACCAGCTGCGAGTGGAGTCCGTGGACGGCGCGTTCCCGGCGGAGGAGCAGTCCGTGACGGTCGCGGCCGGTGGGACAACGGCGCGCCTGGACGTCCAGGTGCCCGCGCCGCGCGCCTGGTCCCCGGAAGACCCCCACCTGTACGACTGCACGGTGACTCTCTCCGCGCCCGGCCAGCTCGACGACCGCATCTCCACCTATTTCGGCCTCCGCTCGGTCTCACGTGGGAGGTGGGAGGACAAGCCGTACGAGTACGTCCTGCTGAACGGGGAGCCGGTGTACCTGCGGGGCGCGCTGGACCAGGCGTTTCACCCCGACGCGCTGCACAGCTACCCCAGCGACGATGCGATCCGGGCGGACGTGCAGGCGGCCAAGGACCTGGGGCTGAACATGCTGCGCTGCCACATAAAGA
>CADCTC010000075.1 GCA_902805635.1 uncultured Chloroflexota bacterium | reverse complement strand
CACCTACCTGTGAGGTGGCGGCCCCGTTTTCGCTCGGCAGGGCCGCCGCTGGGCGCAGCCTGGCCGGCAAGCGACGCAACCTTTTCACCACCCGTGCGGGCTACCGTTTACCCCAATGAGTGAAGAGCGGCACTGGATCGTGCACGGTCACTTGAGTTCGAGCATTCGTCCCGACGCCAACGGCCACGCAACCTGTCGGAGCCTGTACCGTCGCAGTAGTGTACGCCAGTCCGTGGACGACCTCACGGGCCGCGTCACTGCGGAAGCCCGTGCACGCGGAAATGTGGCGCTGTTTCGGGACCATTGGGATCCCCGCGCCTGGGGCAACGACGCACCCCGATTGGCCGCGCGAGCCGGGCGGCTCGCTGATGACTTCCGCCCACGCCCGCTGCCTGCCAGGTAGGCACCGCCGCACAGCAACAACGAACGCCCCGCATCTCGGCGGGGCGTTCTGCTGTCTGGCGGCTGAGGCAGGAGGTGAAGCCGTCACCCAGCGGGAATGTTCCTGGAACGGCGCCGGCCTATCGTTCCCTCAGGTGGCGCACGCTACCGTTCTTTCCGGCCGCAGGCGGCCGAGACATGAGCGCACGAGGGACACACCCGCATGCAATGCGACGAACCGCACCCCGGAGTGCGGGACCTGCTGCTACGGATCGAGGCCGCGCTGACAGAGCGCCGTGAGCTGCTCGCCGGGCCCGACGCGGGCGATGAGCGGGTGCGGGACTACGTCGATGCGCTCTGCCTGCGCATCACCTGGCTACTGGACCGGCTCGCGCAGCTGTACCCGCCTGCAGCGGCGCTAAAGGATCAGGCGGCGGTGCCGGGCGAGTTCGACCGCTTCCTCGACCGTGGCGACGCCCAGCGCCGCGCAGGCTGACCGCTCCACCTCCTCCAACTCCGAGGCGACCATCGCCAGCAGGACAGCCACCTTACCGCGGGCGTATCCCCGCGCGAACAACTGAAGCACTAGCAACTCGCGGCCACTGAGCTGGGCAAGGGACGGAGTAGGGTTTGTTACGGAGATATGCCAATTGTATTCACATCTGTAACTTTTCGAGGGTCGTGGCCGTTTAGTACTACCCGGCGTCACCCACTGTGAGCCTGGCACGGTTGGTGCCCGGCTCGGCGCGTGGAGTCCGAGGGCTGCATCCTGGTGGTGGAGGACTCACGGGAGGTCCGCGAGTTCCTGGTGATGCTGGCGGGCGAGGGGCGCGCCATGCTGGCCGCCCGCAGCGGGGCCGAGGCACTGGCGCGGCTGCAGCACCACCGGCCGCGCTTGATCCTGCTGAACTACGGCCTGGGCGACATGACCGCCGCCGACGTGGCGGCGGCATACCATCGGCTCCCACCGCCGCACGCTCCTATCGTGCTGACCACCGGCGGTCCTGATGCGGCCCAGCTCGCGGCCGAAATCGGCGCCGCGGACTGGCTGGTCAAACCGTTCGACCTGGACGACCTCGCCGCCCTGGTGGCGCGCTACGCCCCCTGACGCCGAGGCGGGGCGTTCTGCTGTCTGGCAGCTGAGGGACTCAGGGCGGTGCGTGTGATGGAGAAACGGAGTCGCTGACAGTTCCACCAGAACCCGCTCGGTGTCCCGCAATTCATCGTTTGCTAGCGGGCCTGTGGGGTCTGTGGCGCCACCGTCCAGCCGGTGGGGGCGTAGTCAGCCGTCTGGTGGGGGCGGAACGTGCCGCTGATCACCTCTGAGCCGCGGCGCGGCGCGGCTGTGTGCGCGACGATGAGGTCTGTCGAAAGAACGCACGCCAGCACGGCCGCCGTGGTGACCGCGGTCAGGATGGCGGCTACGCGAATGCCGGGCAGAACGGGCAGGTACGTCCACCTCACGGGGCGCCTCTCGCCCGCGTTCACTGCGGCCACGCCGCGCGTCCAAACGTCCATACGGCGAGCATAGGCTCTGCAGCCGAACGAGTTCATGCTGTATGCCGTACAAGCCCGTTACCGCGGGTGCAACCTGCCAACAACCGACGCACCAACGACAAACGCCCCGCGTCTCGGCGGGGCGTTCTGCTGTCTGGCGGCTGAGTCGGGCGGTCAATCGGCAGGGGGCGGGAAGATGACCCCCATCGGCTGCGGCCCTTCATTCAGTACCGCTCGTGCCTCGTCCACTGAGCGCACCCCACGCAGCGCGTGCGTTGTGTGCTCGGCCTGCTCCTCCGGCGCGGCCTGTCGGCCGCCCACGTAGATTTGCACCCACGGCCGGCAGTGGGAGTAGGCGCGTAGCCGGACGGTTTCCCCAATCCAGTTGTCTTCGCCTGCTGGCCGCTCCTCTGGGCGCGCAGCCATGTCTCGAACCACCTCGACCGCCGCCTCAAGCGTACTGACGATCAGGTGGTAGGTGCGGTGCCCGTCTGGCGCCCATGAGACGACGTGATAGACGAGGTCCTCTTCTTGTGTTGCGTTGTCCATGCGCATGTTCCCTTTCTGGCAAGAGGATAGGACGCCGCCCCCGAAGGAGCGGCGCCCGTAGTGCTGTCTGCCGGTTGAGTCGTGGGTTAGGCCGCGGCCGGCTCGTCCTGTTGCGGATCCGCGACGTTCCCTAGCGTCTCCACACGCGCGATGGCGTCGTCGAGCCAGTGGCTGTAGGGGCTGAGCTCAGGCAGGCCGGGGTTGCGGCGCCGTAGGGTTTCCCACGCCGTGTTCTCTTCCCCGTAGCGGTTTTCCAGCAGGTTACTGACGATGTCCTTGAGCACGGTAAGGTCGCCGCGCGTCAGCACCACCGGCTCGTCGGCGCGGCTCACGCTCCCACCTCCTCTCCCTGCTCCACTTGCTCCCGCAGGCGTTGGGCGCGTTTGCGCAGCATCCACACCTCATTGGCGGCGTGCTCTTCCAGGCTGCACCCGGAGCGCGCCAGCTCGGCCACGGCCGCGGCCAGCCACTGGTGCCAGCCGGCGCCCAGCGCGGCGGGCTGTGTGGTCCCCAGCGCGTAGCCCAGACGGGCGCCGAGTCCGACGGCCTGCTCGAACAGCGTGGTGCGCGTATTCAGCCCGCCGCGCTGGGCGCCGGCTGGCACCAGTGGCTGGCCGCGGCCTCGAGCGCCGCGTCGATGGGTTGCGTGCGGAAGTGGATCACCGCCATCTCCGCCGCCACATCAGCCAGGCCGTGGGCGGCGAAGGAGCCGTCACCGTCCAAGCAGACCTGGACCTGTGCTGCGATGCAAGTCGCGCGGGGGAACAGGTCCGACAGACTGGGTGTTGGTTCTGGTGCTTTCGCCGGGTTAGCTGGGGGTGTGCTATTTTTCACGTGGTCGATCCTCTCCGGGTGAAACCAAAAGGCCCCGCGGTGTATCCGGCACCGGCGGGGCCATCTCTTTATCTGCTGTCATGGTGTGCATAG
>CADCTC010000074.1:422-15419 GCA_902805635.1 uncultured Chloroflexota bacterium | reverse complement strand
CCGCACGGTGCAGGCCAAGACGGATTCCGGGCGTGCGGCGCTAGACTCTCAGTAGTGTCCACGCCGTATTTCGCAACCACGCGCCAGGTTCTCTGCCGGCCAGCGCAGGCGCTCCGCTGATGGCCGCGTCTCCCGGTGGCTCCCCCGGTGGATCTATAGATGTGGCGGGCGGGCCGCGGCCGCGCGTGCTGATAGTGGACGACGACGCGAACATCACGTCGTTCCTCAAGCGGGCGCTAGCGTACGAGGGCTACCAGGTGGAGACGGCGCCGGATGGCGCCAGCGGGCTGGCGGCGGCGCGCGACAACCCGCCGGACGTGGTGGTGCTGGACGTGATGATGCCGGGCCTGGACGGCGTGGAGCTGGCGCGCAGGCTGCGCGCGGGCGAGGCCGAGACGGGGCGGCTGCCGATCCTGATGCTGACCGCGCGCGACGACGTGTCGGACCGGGTGCAGGGGCTGGATGCGGGGGCCGACGACTACCTGGCGAAGCCGTTTGCGCTGGAGGAGCTCACCGCGCGGCTGCGGGCGCTGCTGCGGCGGCGTGAGCCTGAGGCGCAGCGGCTGCTGCGGTTTGCCGACCTGACGGTGGATACATCTTCACGCGAGGTGCGCCGCGCTGGACGTGACGTGCAGCTGACCACCAAGGAGTACGAGCTGTTGACGTACTTCCTGCGCCACCCGCGCCAGGTTCTCACGCGCGAGCAGCTGCTGGAGCGCGTCTGGAGCATCAACTTCGAGGCCGAGACGCACGTGCTGGAGGTGTACGTGGGCTACCTGCGCCACAAGCTGGAGTCGGCGTCATCGGGCGTGGAGCCGCCGAGTCGCCTGATCCACACGGTGCGCGGCGTCGGCTACGTGCTGCGCGAGTGAGCGACGTGCGCGTGCCGCGGCTGCCGCGGCTGCCGCGGTTTGGGTGGCCGCGCCTGCGGCTGCGCCCAGGCCGCCGGCGGCCACGGCTGGGTGGCCTTTCGCTGCGGCTCCGGCTGGCGTTGGCGTCGGCCACGCTGCTGGGGGTCACGCTGGTTGGGTTCTGCGCCATCGTGTACTTCACGCAATCGCGCGCCCTGATGGAGGAGGTCGATCGGGCGCTGGTGGACCGGGGCCAGGTGGTGGCCAGCGCCATCACGGTAAGCGGGTCGCCGTTTGGGCCGGTGATCGGGCTGCCGGACGCGGAGGCGCTGGCATTCTCCGGTACGCTGGTGCAGATCGCGGACGCCGATGGCGACATCCGGTCTCGCTCGGAGCTGCTGGCGCAGTTCGAGCTGCAGCTGCCAGTGAGCACCGGCGCGCAGTCGGCAGTGACGGCGGGGCGGGCGCACTTCGAGCGGGTGGTGCTGGCGGGGGTGCCGCTGCGGGTGTATACCCGGCCGCTGATCCTGGCGCGGGTGCCGGTGGGGCTGATCCAGGTGGCGCGGCCGATTGGCCCCACCGAGGAGACGCTGGCGGTGCTGCGCCTGGTGCTGGCCGGCGGCGCGACCGCCAGCGTGGTGGTGTCGGCGCTGCTGGGGTTCCTGCTGGCGCATACGGCGCTGCGGCCGATCCACCGGCTGACGCGCGAGGCGGAGCAGATCGGCAACTCGCAGGACTTTGGGCGCCGGGTAACGAGCCGCGGCGGCGACGAGGTGGGCCGCCTGGCCTCCACCTTCAACGAGATGCTGGCGCAGCTGCAGTCGGCCTACGCCGCGCTGCAGTCGGTCAACGCGCGGCTGGAGGCGGCGCTGGAGTCGCAGCGGCGCTTCGTGGCAGACGCCTCGCACGAGCTGCGCACGCCGCTCACCACGGTACGGGGCAACGCGTCGCTGCTGGGCCGCTATGACCTGTTGACGGCGGACGACCGGCACGAGGCGGTGGCGCAGATCGCGGCGGAAGCGGAGCGCATGAGCCGGCTGGTGGGCGACCTGTTGACGCTGGCGCGCGCCGACGCCGGGCAGCGCCTGGAGCGCGAGCCGGTGCCGATGGGCCGGCTGCTGGAAGACGTGGCGCGTCAGGCGCGGGTGCTGGCCGCCGGCCGGGTGGCAGTCAGCGTCGTCCGCTTGGACGACGCCACGGTTGACGCCGATCCCGAGGCGCTGCGGCGCCTGCTGGTGATCCTGGTGGACAATGCGATCAAGTACACGCCGGAGGGCGGCAGCGTGACGCTGGGGCTAAAGGTGGATGCGCTGCGCGGCGATACGCGGGCGGCGCGCGTGACGGTGGTGGACACGGGGATTGGGATCGCCGCAGAAGACCTGCCGCACGTTTTTGACCGCTTCTACCGCGCCGACCGGGCACGCGGCACGGGCGGGACGGGGCTGGGGCTGGCGATCGGCCGGTGGATCGCGGAGGCGCACGGCGGCAGCATCTCGGTGGAGAGCCAGCCCGGCTCCGGCAGCATCTTCACCGTCACGCTGCCACTGGAGCCCGCGCCGGTGTCGCCGCCGATTGCGCAGCTCACGTCCCAGCTCACGCAGCCGCCTGAAGCGTTGCCCGCACCACCAGCCGGTGAGAGTAGTCATGCTCCCGCGGGAGCCACGTCCCGGTACACGTGATGAGCGTGAGCAGTGGCTCTTCGGAGGTTTCGACAACCGACGTATCGTCGCGCGTGACGCGGCGCAGCTCGGTCACACGATAGGTGTAGGTGCGCTCTCCGTCGGAGAGCTCGATGGCGTCGCCCGGCCGCACGCGGTCCAGGTCTTTGAAGACGTTGCCGTCGTTGAGGCTGCTGACGTGGCCGAAGAGCACCGCGTTGCCGGGCGCGCCGGCGCCCGCGGTGGAGTCGGCGTGTCCAGCCTTGTGTGCCGGTACCTCCCAGGTCTGCACCGTCCCCACCCGCACGCGGCGCGCCGGCACCACTCCGGCTGTGACGCGGATGGACGGCAGCGCGACGTGGGTGATGGCGGCGCGGGCGCTCGACAAAGCCCCAGTCGCCGCCTGCTGCGCCGCGTTGGACTGCGCAGGCTGCGCACCGGCGGGTTCGCCGGATGACTGATCGAGGTCGTCAAAGACGGCTTCCACCTGGTGAGCTGGCGCCGTGGAAGCGCCCCGGATGGCAACCCAGGCGCGCGTGAGTTCCAGCTGTATCGTGTCGCGCGGACCAAACGCCAGGGCCGCGAGGCCGGTCACGCTGAGCAACAGGAGGGCACCGCCGAAAAGTAATGAAAGGAACCGCATGCTGCTTCTCTCCGCACGTTTCGCACGCCCCCGGGACGCAGCGAAGGCGGGCACTGGTGCCCGCCTTCGCCGTGTGCCGGACGTTTGGTGCTGCTTAGACGCGCCGGGCCGGGCTGCGCAGGAAGCGCAGGCCGAGCAGCGCCAGGCCGAGCAGCGCCAGGGTGACGATACCCAGGTCCACCAGCGGCTCACCGGTGGAGGGCAGCATGCTCACCACCGGGCTGGTGCCCGCCGGACGAGGTGGCTGCGCCTGCTGGACCGGCGCCTGCTGCTGAGCGACTGGCAGCGAGACATCGGTCACACCGAGCACGCCGCTCGGCCTCTCGGCCGCGGGTGCCGCCGGCAGGCTCAGCTGCTGCGGAGCAGGTGGCGCGGGAATGGGCGCCACGTCCATGGTGGCGGGCTGACGTGTCTCGGCGACGTTCGCCGGGGCGTTCCCCTCTTCAGAGGCAATACCTAGCACGCCAGAGGGCAGGCTCGCAACGCCAGCGGGAGCGGGCTGACCAGGAGCGCCGGGGTTGCCGGGGTTGCCGGGGTTGCCGGGGTTGCCGGGGTTGCCGGGGTTGCCCGGAGCGCCGGGCTGGCCGGGAGCACCAGGAGCGCCAGGAGCGCCGGGGTTGCCCGGAGCGCCAGCGGCACCAGCCTGACCAGGTGCGCCGTTCGCGCCCGGCTGACCATTCGCGCCGTTCGTGCCGTTCGTGCCGTTCGTGCCGGCCGGACCCTGCAGGGTGACGATGATCGGCGGCTGAGCGGTCGTGGTGATCACCTGCCCGGCAGCTGGCGCGCAGATGCCTGCAGTTGTCATCTCGGGGTGGGCGGTGAAGCCCTGGAGATAGGCGTTCTTGTCGGCCTCGGAGTTGAACTGAACGTTTGTGAAGAAGTAGAAGGTGCTGCCCTTCTCATAGCAGCCGTTCAGCACGACTGGATTGGGCGTGGTGATGACGACGTTCTGGATATTGACGCACTGCTCAGGCGACATGTTGGTCGCCGTGTGCGCCGCCAGGAACTGGTTGTACGCCGCCTCGTTGGTGAAGGTCGTCTGGGGCAGCCAGAACACGCTGGACGTCCCGTTTATGCGGTAGCAGCCGACCAACGGCTTGGAGAACTGCGTGCTGCCAGTGTTGACGGGGGGGACGCACTGTGCCGCGGTGGCCATGTCGGTGCGCGCCGTGTAGGGCGCGAGGAACGCGGCCCGCTCCGCCTCGGTGGCGAACGTCTTGTCGCCGGCGTGGAAGAAGACGAAGGTGTTGGTGCCGGTCAGCTGGTAGCAGCCGAGCACCGGGAAGCTGGCCGGCGGCGGGTTGCCAGCGGGCTGGCCGCAGTCTTCCTCGTCGAAGCCGGCAGGCAGGCCATTCCAGAACACGATGTCCTCGGCGTGGATGTCGTGGCGGTCGTGGCTGTCTTCGCGCAGATGACCTTGGGCGTTGACGCTCACGTGGATGAGCACTCACGGGTTCCTCGCGGAACCGGTCCGGTGGCACACCCACACCTTCTCTTGGTCAACCTTTGGCGCCTTGGGCTGCTCGGGCTGATCGGGCTGATCCACGACACCGAGGGTGCCCTGGCAGCGGCTCATGTCGACTTCATCGAAGGCAGCGTTGAGCTCGTTGTAGCGGGTCTCTGAGACGTTCTGCTCGTGGATCTTGCGGGCCGTGCGGTCGGCCCCGGCCACGGGCACATAGCACCCGTTGACGTCGAAGGTCGTGGTGCGCGTCTTGGGCTGCTCCGGCGTCACTACGTCGGGCTTGTCGTTGCCGGGCTTGTCGTTGTTTGGCTGGCTCGGCTTGTCGTTGTCCGGCTTCTCGTTTTCGGGCTGCTTGCCGCACCAGCCGTTGTTGTCGTCGTAGCCGATGTGCTGCTTGTCGCCGATCTCGCTGGAAAGCTCACGGCGCGAGTCGAGCCGCTTGTCCTGGCCACAGCCATTGTTGCCGTCCAGGATGCCGTCGGCGCCAATGGGCCCCTGAAGGGTGCTCTCATCGCCTTTGATGGGCTTGTCGAGCTCTCCACCGTCCGGGTTGGAGCCGGACTTACCCATCGTGCCACCCGGCAGGCCGGCATCGGTGTTCTTCAGCTCCTGACGGATCTGAGGCTTATCGTCCTGCTTGGGTTGCTGAGCGGGGGCCTGCGCGGGCTTGGGGGCCTCCTGCTTGGGCTGCTGCTGCACCTGGGCAGGCTTGGGAGCTTCCTGCTTAGGCTGCTGTGCCTGCGCGGGCTTAGGCGCCTCCTGCTTAGGCGCCTCCTGCTTAGGCGCGTCTTGCTTGGGCTGCTGGGCCGGCGCGGGAGCTGGCTTGGGCGCCTCTTGCTTGGGCGCCTCGGCCTTAGCGGGCTCCTGTTTCGGGGCGGGCTGGCTGGCCGCGGGAGCCCCTCCCCCGCCATTGCCGTTGCCCTTGCCTTGAGCAAAGGCAGCCGTCGGGTTCAACAGGGAGACAAGGAGCCCTGCTGAAACCACTGCGCTGAGGAATTTTGTTCTGCGCTGTCCACTCTTCATGTTGCTCTGCCTTGTGTTATTCGCGACTTGCCTTTACAGAAGGGGTCGACACATTCCAAAGCAACACTTGGACCTCTGCCGTTGTAGGTGGGTTAATTAACTATGCGAACTACCTTACAGTGGGTCTTGAACAAACGTGACCCACAATTGCAATTTTGACGCTTCTGTAATAAATGCTTGGTCGGTACCATCCAATCAGTGATCCTGCTGGACGATCTCCTGGTAGGGGCGGTGGATGAGGGGGCGCGCGTCGAGGGGCTGGCGTATGCGCGCGAGTTTGAAGGCTTTGTAAACGACTCGCGCAACGTGCGCGGCGGCGAGCTGTTCGTCGCGGTGCGGACCGACCGCGCCGACGGACACGACTTCATTACAGACGCGGTGCGGCGCGGCGCGACGGGCGTGTTATGTGAACGCGTACCTCAGCACGAAGGGGAAACGGTCGGGGGGCCAACGGTTGTCGTCGTCCACGACACGCGCGCCGCGCTGCGCGCGTGGGCGCGCTACCTTTTGCGGCGGCAAGGACCGCTAACCATCGGCGTGACGGGCAGCGTCGGCAAGACGTGCACGACCAAGGCGATCGCGGGCGTGCTGCGCGAGCTGGGCGATGACCCGCGCGCGGTGTTCGAGAACGACAACTTCAACGATCTGCTCGGGCTGCCGATCAGCCTCAGCCGGCTAGACCCGGTCCACCAGGTGGCGGTGCTGGAGCTGGCGACCGACAGCGCCGGGGAGATCGCGCAGCTGTGCGAGCTGGTGGCGCCACAGCTTGGCGTGGTCACCAACGTGGCGCCGGCGCACCTGGAGCATTTCGGGACACTGGAGCGGCTGGCGCGTGAGTACGGCGCGCTGCCGGAGGCGGCGGGTGGGTCGCTCGTGCTGAATGCCGACGACCCGCTGGTGGTGGCCATGGCCGCGCGCACCCGCGCACCGATCACGTGGTTTGGCGCCGGCAAGCACGCGGACGTGCGAGCGACGGATGTCCGCGCCGACGGCACATCGACACGCTTCTGCCTCCAGTGTGGGGGATTCGAGGGGCGAGTGGAGCTCGCGCTGCCCGGCCGGCATAGCGTCTATACGGCGCTTGCGGCCGCCGCCGTGGCGCTGGCGCTCGGCCACTCGCCCGATCGGATGCCGGCGGCGCTGGCCGAGCTGCGGCCGGTCGCGGGCAGGCTGAACACGCTGCGCCACACAGGCGGCGGGATGCTGCTCGACGATACGTTTTCGGCCAGCCTGCCCTCGGCACTTTCCGCGGTGGACACACTGGAGGCATTTGGCGCGGTGGGTGTGGGTGTGGGTGTGCGGAAGGGACGCATGAACCGCGATGCCCACCGGCCGCGGCGCATCGCAGTGCTGGGGGGCGTGAGCGGGATCAGCGGTGGGTTTGGCGTGGACGAGATTGGCGCCGCGGTCGCGCGTGCTGCGGACTACGTCGTAGGGTACGGCGACGCTGCCGAGCCGGTCCTGCGGGCGGCGGTGCAGGCTGGTCTGCCGGAAGACGGGGTGGTGATGGCCGCCACCGTGGAGGAAGTGCTAGCCCATCTAGGGCCACTGCTCGCGCCCGACGCCGGCCACAGTGGCGAGGACTTCGCGCCGCCGGCTTCGCTGGCTTCGGTGGCTGCAGTGGCGCCGGGGGTGCTGGTGAAGGGCAACGAGGCGAGCCGGCTGGAGCGCGTGGTGGAGCGGCTGATGGACGGCGGGGACAGCAGCCAGCTGGTCCGCCAGGCGCCCGGCGCCAGGCAGGTGGTGCCGCTGCAGCTGGACCGCGCTGCCTGGATGGAAGTCGACCTGGGCGCAATCGCCGCCAACCTGGACGCGCTGAAAAGGATCGCTGCCCCTGCCGAGGTGATGGCGGTGCTCAAGGCCGACGCGTACGGCCACGGCGCGGTGCGCGTGTCGCGGTTGGCGGTGCAGCACGGGGCCGCGATGCTCGGCGTGGCGGTGCTGGGCGAGGCGGCCACGCTCCGCGAGCGCGGGATCACGGCTCCAATCCTGGTGCTGGGATATACGCCGGCATGGCAGGCGCGCGACGTAGTCCGTGTGGACGTGGCGGTGTCGCTCTACTCGATGGACGTGGCCCAGGCGCTCTCGCGCGCGGCGCGGGCGTTGGACCGGCAGCCGGCACGCGTGCACATCAAGGTAGATACCGGGATGCACCGGCTGGGGCTTGCGCCGGAGGAGGTGGCGCCGTTCGCGCGGCAGGTGGCGCAGCTGCCGGGGGTGCAGATAGAAGGGGTGTTCACGCACTTCGCGGCGGCCGACGACGCCGATCCCTCTTATACGCTGACCCAGCTGGCGCGCTTCCGGGAGGTGCTTTCACAGTGGGAGGACGCGGGCTTAACACGGCCGCGCTACGTGCATGCGGCGAACAGCGCCGCCACGCTCCGGTTCCCGGAAGCGCGCTTCAACCTGGTGCGCACCGGCATCGCGCTCTATGGGCTGCACCCCAGCGCGGATGCGCCGTGCCCGCCGGGATTCCGCGCGGCGCTGGCGCTGAAGACCCAGCTGGCACAGGTGAAAGACATCGGGGTAGGGGAGCCGGTCTCGTACGGCTGCACGTGGGTGGCCGCGCGGCCGTCGCGCATCGGTGTGCTGCCCATCGGTTACGCCGACGGCTTCCGGCGGGCCCCCGCGAACTGGGGAGAGGTGCTGGTGCGTGGCCGGCGCGCGCCGCTGGTGGGGCGCGTGTGCATGGACATGTGCATGGTCGATCTGACCGACGTGCCCGGCGCACGGGTGGGAGACGAGGTGGTGCTGATAGGCGAGCAGGGTGGCGACCGTCTCACGGCCGAAGATGTTGCCGCGCGGCTGGGCACGATCAACTATGAAGTGGTGAGCCAGATCCTGGCGCGCGTGCCGCGCGAGATCGTTTCGCGCTGACGCGGGGACGGCGCGGGACGCGAGCGGAGGAGCAGCCACTGGCACATGCCGGTGGCTGCGGGTGCGGCGGATCGAACTAGCGATCGGTGAAGTCCTTGTGCTGGCCGAGGAGGTACTCATCGGAGATATCAGGTGCCGGCGGTTGCATAGGGCCGGCCGGGCTCGGGGTAGAGCAGCTTCCAGATCAGCGGTGCGTGCGGCTTGCCGTCCAGCATGCGGAAGACGATGGGCGGGTAGGCGCACGCCTTGACGTGCTCCGCGGCCGCGCGCCGGTCGGGCGTCCTTGGCACACGCTCGAGCTCGGTGAGGCAGGTCTGCTCGATGGCGCCGTAGGCTTGCGTCAGCTCGTCCGCGATCGAGAGGACCCAGTCGGCGAACTCCTCCGGCATGCCGCGCAGCAGCTCCAGCGCACCCTTGGACGCGTCCGACCCATCGACTCCGGTCGGGGCGTGCGCGAGCACGTCCCAGACGCGGCGCGGCGTCACGCCGGTGAGCAGCCGGTGCAGCCGCACGTACTCCGCGAGCTTCAGCTTGAGGCGCAGCCCCGAGCGGAAGCGCACGACGTAGCCCTCGCGGTTCGGCTCATCCGTCTCGCGCAGGGCGCGCAGCGCTGCCAGGCCCTGGATGCCGTCGTGCCGCTGCACGACGGGCATGCCGAAGGCGCCGAAGTCCGGGAGCGGCAGGTCCGCTCCGGTCTCGGTGTCGATGGCGGCCAGCAGCACCAGGTCGTCGATGTCGCCGTAGTCCACGACGACGCGGTTTTCCGGGTAGATGATCTCGAACAGGTACGTCACGGCGCGGTCGAGCGGCAGGTGCCGGTAGCGCGAGCGCAGCACCGCGGTGCCGCGCAGCGCCTGGCCGCTGGCGAAGGCGCCGCGCGTGGCGATGGCGGGCTCGCCCCGGCGCCAGTACAGGATGCCGAGTGAGCCATCGAGCTTCTCGTACACGTCGAACGGCTCGTGGGGCAGCGGCCCCTGGTGCTCCTCCAGGTTGAAGAACTTGGGGAACGGGCGTGCGACTACCTCGCCGTCGGGCGTGGTGATCAGGCCACGGCACATCAGCGTCTCGGCCGTCCAGTACCGCTCAAACTGCGCCTTGGCGGTGTAGTCCCAGATGAGCAGGTCGCCTGCGGGGTGCTCGCGCACCACCAGGTACCGCTCCGCCGCCAGCTCGCGCAGGCGGCGCACATCCACCTTCACCATCGGAAGGCTCCTTTCAACAGGGCGTGAAGAAACGACCCGCCGAGCGGCGGGCGTGTCAGGTCAAGGGGAGAAGGCGCGGCGGGCGCGCTGCCGGTGCCCGCGCTTACGTGGCGAGCGGCGCCGCGGGTGCGTCCGGCGGCGAGGACTCCTCGCCGCCTGCACCCCGTGCGAAGCCGCCGATCACCTGCGGGGTGGCGGTGTCGAAGCCCACCACGTCGAGCATGCCGCCGTCGTCGGGGTCGGTGATGCTAAAGCCGTTCGACACCATGCCCACCACCACGAGCTTGGCCGGAATTCCGGTCTGCTCGCGGTAGCGGCGTAGCGCCTCAGTGGGGTGGAAGCATCGGCAGCGCGCAGTCGGTCGCGCCGAAGGGAAGGTCGCTCACCTTCTCAACGGCGGTTTCCAGCCGCACGCGCAGCCCGATGTGGAGTCGCGTCAAGCCTGGGTCGCCGCCGCCCCACGGGCTGCCAGAGCCCCCGCGCGCTGCGGTGAATCCGACGACGACGTGCTGCGGCTCGGTCGCCGCCGTGACGAGCGCCATGGCCGCCGAAGCGGCGCGCGGCGTGAGCCCCGACACGCCCGCAACCGTGCCCGTGGCCATGGAGCCCGACACGTCGAGTGCCAGCACCCAGCGCTTGCCGGTGGGAGCTACGCTGCCGAAGGCGGCGTAGAACGCTCCATCGAGCGCCTCCGCGATCTGCGGCACCGGCTCCCAGGTGTGCTTGCCACGCTCGCCACGCCCCTGGGCGTAGGTCTTGAGCGCCGCCAGCACTGCCACAGGATGCACGCGCGCCTTGCGCAGGCGCACCGCATCGCCCAGCCGGTCCGCCACGCGGCGAGTCGCCTCGCCGTTGGGGGCTAGCAGGCCGACACGGGTCAGCGTGGCCAGGTTGCGCAGCAGCGCCGTGAGCGGCATCTCCTCCAGGAGCGCCTCCCAGACCGCCGGCTCGGCGAGCCAGCGGGTGGGCACCGCCTCGCGCGGCAGCCGGTACTCGCACACCAGGCGCGCCACCTCGTCCGAGGACGAGGCGCGCTTGGCACGCTCGTAGGCCCACAGCTGGACCAGCGCCTGGTCCGGGTGCGGCTGCTCGCCGACCCAGTCCCAGCCGCGGGTGATCCAGTGGTAGATCGCCCCGTGCTGCTCGCTCGCCGGCGACGGGCGCGCCAGGCGCAGCAGGTCGCGGTGGCTCCAGCCATCGCGCGACTGGTACTTCACCGCGCCGTAGGCCAGGTCACGCGCCGGGCGGGCGTTGTACCAGGCCGCGACGGCGCGGCGGAGGCCACGGCCCCAGCCGCGCAGCCCGTCCACGAGCTCGGCGAAGTGGAAGAGGTGGGTTCCCGTGCGGCACACCGCCGGCAGCGCGGCAAGCGCCGCCTGCCGCGTCGCGGCATCGCCGCGCGCGGCGGCGAGCGCCAGCGCGAAGATCGCCGGATCGTTCTTGGGGGCACGCCCCGCGTCGGAGATCTCCACGATGCGCGCCACCGTCCGCACGCCGTCGGCGGCGATGCAGCGCAGCACCGCCTCCGCGTTGTCCTGGGTGAGCGTGCGCGCAGACGCGTAGTAGCTGCCGCCCTCCGAGCCGAGCACTAGGAAGCGGTCCAGCCGCGTCCAGTCGGTCACCGGGAAGGCGTAGCCGCCCGCGCTGTTGCGCACCTGGGCGGCGCCCGGCAGCGGCTCGCTCTGCGGCGTGGGGGACTTGAGGATCTTGGCGATGTAGCTCACTGGGTTCACCTCCCTCTGTGGAGTGCTGTGTCTGCATGGCAATGTGCAGTTGTGCGAAGTAAGCGGTAGGACCTGACGGGCAAGGGGCGCGGATCGGCATGGCCGGCGGTGTGACCCGCGCGGCCCCAAAGGCAAGTTTGAATTGCGGTAACCGATCTGCTTCGGCCCGTCAGGACCGGCGGCTCCAACGGGAATCGAACCCGTGCTTGCTGTTCGACAAACAGCCATGCAGGCCACTACACCATGGAGCCGTGGGGGCCGCCTCGATGGCACGCGGCGGCCCCCGGGTGGCCCCAGCGGGAGTCGAACCCGCTTCGCGTCGGTGAGAGCGACGCATCCTATCCGATAGAAGATAGGGCCGTGTGCAGGCCGGACGGCGGGATTCGAACCCGCGACCGCTCGCTTAACAGGCGATAACCCTCCTCCTCCGGCCCTTGCAGGCGAGTGAATGGCCGAGGGCAGTAGCGCTCTACCACTGAGCTACGTCCAGCGTGTATGCAGTTGTCCGCGGGAGCCGCCGTGGCAGCGGTCGCAGCGGCGCAGCCCCGTGAGGCACAATAGTACACCGCTAATAAAAAGATGTCAAGGTGATATCATGCACATACCGCTATACTATGGGTGATGGCACGCCAACCGAAAACCGAAAACGTTCCGTTTCTGCTCCGCCTTCCGCCGGACTTGTATGCCTGTCTGCGCGAAAAGGCGGAGGAAGAGACGCGCAGTATCAATGGAGAGATCGTCCATATGCTGCGGCAGATGGTGACCCGAGACTCGGGTTGGTCTAATCAGACAAACCATCAGCCAGGGACCACCAGTACGACGGGATCGTAGGGAACGCCACCGAGCGCCCAGACCGTCGTTTTTTTGTGCCTGCGGCTCAGGCCGGCGGGCCGGCAGAGAGCCGGGGGCTGAAGCCACTCGGCTGAGTCTGTGCGAAGCCCGCTCCGCGGGCGCTCCGGCGGCGCCTACGCCAGATCCAGGTAGCCGAACGCTGCGCTGTCCGCCAGAGCGGCGCCGGCCAACCGCCGTACGGCAATGCGTAGCTCAGCCGGCTCGGCCGTGGTGAGGAAGGTCGTTGCGCCCTCAGGTGCACTGGGGCTGGGAGCCACCGGGCGGGTCAAGCCTGTCTCGTCGAGCACGCGCTGGGTCTGCCTGGCGACGGCCGGACCGGGATCGATTACCGTGATCTGAGACCCTGCGAGGCGCTCGATGACGCCGCGCGCGAATGGGTAGTGCGTGCAGCCTAGCACGACGGCATCGACACCCGCTTCGTGCCACTCGTGCAGGGTCGGCGCCAGCAGCGCGGCGGTGACGTCCGATTCGCCCAAACCCTGCTCCACAAGCTCCACCAGGCCGTGCGGCACCGTCACGTGCACCGTGACGCCGCGACCGAAGCGGTCGATCAACTGCGCCAGCCGCTCGCCGCGGGCGGTCATAGCGGTGGCGAGGATGCCGACGTGCCCCGTGTTGGTGCGCTCGGCGGCGGGCTTGACGGCGGGCTCCATGCCGACGAAGGGCACGGCCGGGTAGCGCTCGCGCAGCGCCGAGAGAGCAGCGGTGGACGCGGCGTTACAGGCCACCACGATCAGCTTGGCGCCACGCGCCAGGAGCGCTTCGACGATGGCGTAGGACCGGTCGCGGATCAGTTGTGGCGGCTTTGGTCCGTACGGGCACCACGCCTGGTCGGCAACGTACACCACGTCCTCAGCGGGCAGCAGCCGGCGCAGCGGCAGCAAGACGGACAGGCCGCCCACGCCCGAATCGAAGACGCCGATAGGCTGTTTGGGCCCTTGCGCTGCCATCGCTCAGAGGATGGCAGCGCAAGGGCCGGACCGGCAAGCTCTGGCCCGATGCGCTGTGTGGGCGAGCTATTTAGGCACGATGGGGAGCTTCATGCCCTTCCAGGGGTTCTCGCCGCCGCCCCATTCCAGGTCCTGATTCATGCGGCTGGACGCCTCTTTCAGCCCATTCTGGACGCCGAGCTCGCCGCGGAAGATCTTGTCGCGGTACTCGTTGTAGACGGTGCCGTTCTCGGCCGACTTGAAGTTGCGCCAGGCAATGCCGTGCGGCTTCTTGAAGACGTCGGAGAAGACCTTGGCGTGCTGGTGGGGCTGCACCGACGGCGCCCGGTAGAAGCGGGCCTGGTGCTCGACCTTGGCGGGAACCAGCACCTGCTCCTCAGACATGAACTTCTGGAAGTCGTCGCCGATGAGGAACTTGAGGAAGTCCCACGTGTCGTCTTTGACCTTGGTCTTGCTCCACATGTTGACCGGATGGCCGGCGGTCCAGGCTGCGCCGACCTTGCCGTTGATGCTGGGGATGGGCATCATGTCCCACTCGAACTGGTCTTTGATGACGGGCCACATGCGGCTCCAGTCGTTGACGGAGCGGTAGTGGACCGCCGCCTTGCCGTGGGCAAAGGGCGTCATGCCGTTGTTGTCCAGCGCGCGGCCGCCCCACGGCTGCATCATGCGGGTCTTCTCAGGACCATCGACGTTCCACTTGTTCTTGGCCCACCAGTCGATCGCCCACTGGAACGCCGTGACGCTGGCGGGATTGTCGAGCGTCCAGCCGATGGGGTCGTAGTTGAAGTGGGTCGCGCCTTGGGTCCAGATCAGCGGTCCCATCTCGTGGTAGCCGCGTGACCAGTCGAGGCCCCATTCGTCCTGGGCCGGGTCGGTGGTGCGCCGGACGATGTCGAGCATCTCTTCCAGCGTCCACTCGCCGGGCTTGTCGCGCTTCTCCCAAGGATCCTGGATGCCCTTCTTCTTGAGCATCGTGATGTACTGAACACAAAGTCCCTTTGAGCGCCTCCCCCTGTAGGCGGGCTCAGGGGGAGGCTCGCGCGGACCTCATAGCGCGGCTCATGGCCGGTACGCCAGAAGCGCACTTCAATACCGAGTGCATCCAATGCCAGGCGTTTTTCGCGGTAGGTTAAGGCGTCTAGGTTTGCGGCGACGCTCCGACACCATGCCTCCAGGCCTCCAAGTTGATCGCGCGCCTGCTCCCACGCTTGGCGCCGCGACAGTACCGTCTCACGTTCCTGCGCGAGGCGCTGCCGCTGCACCTCTAGCGTGTTGATCTTCTCCGCAATGAGTGTCGCGGCAGCGCCTCCGATTGTTGTGAGAGTTTCGACGAGGGTGCGCTGCTGGCGATCAATGGCGGCGACTTGCCGCTCGATGCTTGTAAGATCAACAGGGGTTGGATCGTTGGCTTGCATTCTCTCAAGTTCCGCCGCGATGAGGTCCGGGCGGGTGAGGATGCCGCGCACTCGCGCCCACATGGCGGTGTCTAGACTTTCAACCGTCATGCTCTGACGGCACGAGAACCCCAGATCGCCGCCGCGGCAGCAGCGATACACCAAGCCTTCCCGCCCGCGATCGACCGCCGTCGCTGCCCCACCGCAATAGCCGCACCGAACGTATCCGCCACGGAGCAGGGACGCTTCGGGGTTGCCGTTGTTACGGGACGCGCGGGCTTTATTCAACTGCATTCTCGATCGGATTGCCCCGTAGGTGGCCTCATCAACAAGCGGCGGGATCGTACCCATGCTC
>CADCTC010000074.1:0-283 GCA_902805635.1 uncultured Chloroflexota bacterium | reverse complement strand
GCCAGGCAGTTGCCTGGCCTGTATAGGCGGCATTCGTGACGATGGCATACACCGTTGGCGCCCGCCATCCCTGCGTAGAGCGCCCGCTCGGAGTCGGGATGTGCTCCGCCCTAAGATGCGCCGCCACTGCGCGCAGCGTCGCCCCCTCCGAAACGCTCGCGAAGATGCCCCGCACGACTGGACCAGTCACCGGGTCAGCCTCGTACCTGGTTCGGTCCGTGTTCCAGCGGTAGCCGTAGAGGGGCCGTGGCCCCGGAATGAGCTTGCCTGCCTGGGCGCGGGC
>CADCTC010000073.1 GCA_902805635.1 uncultured Chloroflexota bacterium | reverse complement strand
CAGCGCGGCCAGCTCGTTGGCCACCGAGAGCTTGCCCACACCGGGCGGACCGTATAGGAACACCAGGCGCATCGGCCCCTCGGGCCCATGCTAGCACGCCGCCTTGATCGCGGTTGGTCGTGCTCCCTTCTGGGGCATAGCCCTATAGTGCGAGTCGGCTGGCCCCGCTACACACCCGACCCTCTTCCCTCTTCCGGTGCTCCGCCGCCTGTTGGACCGCTGGGAAGTTCCGGACCTGACCGAGGCGCACGAAGTCGTCTACGTGGTGTGATAGCGTTGATCCGCAAGGGTCACATGCTCGCGCTCCATGGCACCTGGGTGCTGCGCGACTCGCCGTCTTCGTCCAGCTTCGCCTGGTGGGCGGAGACGACGGAGCGCTCGTCGTCCCGAACCTCGCCGACGAGCGGCCAAGGGGCGCCCCGCCACCCTTTCGCCGTCGGTCCCAAGCGTCTCGTCGAGGCCACCGGTGCACTGTGCGGACGGTCGTTCGTCGATCCAGTCCCACAGAGTGAGGTCGTTGGCCAGCTTCCCTCCGCCGGCACCAGGCCGCTCCAGTCGCCGGGGCTGGCATCCGTCCTGACATCTCCCTCCGACCAAGGGCCGGTCGTGCTCGCGTCATGGCGCATCCCGGTGCTCTCGTACGACCCTGGTCGTGCGGTGGAGCTACTGCTCGCGCTGGCGTCGGTGGAACCGTCGATGGACGTGCAGGTGGCTGACGATCTGCGCTTCTGGACCGCTGCCGCGCGATTCGCGCTCGACCTGCTGGCTCGACAGCGCCTCTTGCCCGGCATCGAGCAGGAGCGCGATGCCTCCCTCGGACGCTGGCGTGCGTTGCTGGACGACGAGCATGACCGCCGCCGCTTCGACCTATTGGTGGCGGCGATGCCCGCTGCGTGCCGCGCGCTTTCCTGGGAACCGGGCACCGTCCCTCCCGCCCCACCTGGCCCACCCGGTCCGCGGCTGCTTCTGCGCCGCTTCCTGGATGCGACGGTCGATGCCGTGGCCCGCAGCGCGCGCGGCGGCCGCGTGGCTGCCTCCGTCACGAGCACGTCTCCCGCCCTGGCCTGGTGGCGCGCCCTGTCCGGGAGCCCGCTGGTCGAGCTCCCACAGTCGGAGGCACGCGCCTACGCGGGACAGCTCAGCGCCTGGCAGCCCGCCGGCCAGGGCCAGGGGGCCGAATCGTTCCGAGTCTGCTTCCGCCTCAGTCCGCCCCTGGCCGCACCCGCAGACAGCACCACGCCGTGCACCGGTATCTCCCCTCTCCGCGCCCGAGAGGGGTCAGGGGGTGAGGTCCGTTCTCCCTGGACCGTCGAGTACCTCTTGCAAGCGCAGGACGACCCCAGCCTGCTCGTGCCGGCGGATGCGGTCTGGCGCCAGCGCGGTGACACGGCGCGCTTCCTCAAGCGTCGCCTGGAGAGTCCACAGGAGCGACTGCTGGCCGGGCTGGGCCGCGCGGCGCGCCACGTCCCGGCGGTCGAGGCCAGTCTGCAGCAGGCACGGCCGGAGGCGTGTGCCCTCTCCACGTCCGAGGCGCACCAGTTCCTCAAGGAACAGGCGCTCGTCCTGCGCGCCGCCGGGTTCGGCGTGCTCGTGCCTGGTCTCGAGTCCCGGCTGCGCCTGCGCGTGCGCCTCAAGAGCCCCGCCACGCCAGGCCAGTCGGGCAGCAGCCCCGCCAGCCCCGCCGGCTTCGGCTGGGATACGGTGGTGCAGTACGACTGGCAGGTCGCGTTGGGCGGGGAGACGCTCTCGCGCGAGGAGTTCCTCCAGCTGGCTCGCCTCAAGGAGCCACTGGTCCAGGTGCGCGGCCAGTGGGTGGAGCTGGACGAAAGGCAGCTCGAGCAGGCGCTGGCCTTCCTGGAACGCCCACCGGGCGAGGACGAGCTGGCGCTGCCCGATGCGCTGCGCCTGGCGCTGGCGCCCGACGACCGGGCCGGGCTACCGATCGAGGGCGTCGACGCGGAAGGCTGGGTGGACGACCTGCTGCGGGACTTGCGCCTCGGTCCCAGGCGCGAGCGGCTGAAGGAGCCGCCGGGTTTCGCGGGCACGCTGCGCCCGTACCAGCGAGCGGGCGTCTCCTGGCTGGCCATGCTCGACCGCTACGCCATCGGCGCCTGCCTGGCGGACGACATGGGACTTGGCAAGACCATCCAGGTCATCGCGCTCCTGCTGCACGACCGCGCGGCCCGCGAGCCCCAGCGTGCAGGGACGGGCACGCGTCGCCGCGGGGAGACGCCCTCACCCACTGCCAAACCCACCCTGCTGATCTGCCCCACCTCTGTGGTAGGCAACTGGCAGCGGGAGCTGGCGCGCTTCGGCCCATCCCTGCGGGTGCTGGTCCACCACGGCGCGGCACGTGTCAGGGAAGGGTTCGCGGTCGAAGCCGGCCGGCACGACGTGGTGATCAGCACGTATGCCCTGCTGCATCGCGACGAGGAGATCCTGCGCGCGGTGGAGTGGGAGCGCGTCATCCTGGACGAGGCGCAGAACGTCAAGAACGCCGCGACCAAGGCGGCGCAGGCGGCGCGGGCGCTGCCGGCCCGCTGGCGTGCCGCGCTCACCGGCACGCCGGTGGAGAACCGGCTGACCGAGCTGTGGAGCATCTTCCAGTTCCTCAACCCGGGCTATCTCGGCTCCGAGCGCGAGTTCCGCCGCCGGTTCGCCTCACCCATCGAGCGCGCCGGCGATGCCACCGCGACCGCGCGGCTCAAGGCGCTGGTGGCGCCCTTCATCTTGCGCCGGCTGAAGACCGACAAGCGCATCATCCAGGACCTGCCGGAGAAGCAGGAGATGAAGGTCTTCTGTCCCCTGACTCCCGAGCAGGCCACGCTGTACGAGGCCGTGGTGCGCGACTCGCTGCGCCAGATTGAGGAGTCTGAGGGCATCCAGCGCCGCGGCCTGATCCTGGCCACGCTCACCCGCCTCAAGCAGGTCTGCAACCACCCCGCCCTCTTCCTGCACGACAAGAGCGCACTCGTTGGCGCCGCCTCCGCCGCCAGCGGCCCCCGCGGCGGCCGCGGCGCCGGCAGCCGCGGTAGCCGCAGCGGCAAGCTTACGCGCCTGGGGGAAATGCTGGAAGAAGCCTTCGCCGTGGACGACCGTGCCCTCATCTTCACGCAGTATGCCGAGATGGGGCGGATGCTCAAGGCGCACCTTGAAGAAACGTTTGGTGGCGAGGCGCTCTTCCTGCACGGCGGCACCCCCGCCGCCGAGCGCGACCGGCTGGTGGCGCGCTTCCAGCGCGACGACCGCCGCGCGCCGCGGCTCTTCATCCTCTCAATCAAAGCCGGCGGCACCGGCCTCACGCTCACGCGCGCCAACCACGTCTTCCACTTCGACCGCTGGTGGAACCCCGCCGTCGAGAACCAGGCCACCGACCGCGCCTTCCGCATCGGGCAGACACGCAACGTGCAGGTCCACACGTTCATCTGCTCCGGCACGTTTGAGGAGGCGCTTGACCAGCTGATCGAGCGCAAGGTCGCGCTCGCCGAGTCGATCACCGGCACGAGCGAGTCCTGGATCACCGAGCTGACCACCACCGAGCTACGTGACCTGTTTGCCCTGCGCCGTGCGGACGTGATGGCCGCGGCTTGAAAGAGAAAGTGAACGGGAGATGAGCTGGCGGCATTGGGACGGCTGGGAGCCGGCGGCGCCACGACGGCCCGCCAACGGGATCAAGGCCAAGACCCAGCGCGGCACGTTCGGCGCCACCTGGTGGGCCGGCCGCTGGCTCGCCGCGCTGGAGCAGCTGGTGGATCCCGGGCGCCTGTCGCGCGGCCGCTCGTATGCCCGCAGCGGGCAGGTGACCACGCTGGAGGCGGGTCCCACGGGCATCGACGCGCGCGTGCAGGGCAGCCGGCCTACGCCCTACAACGTAACGCTCTGCTTCCGCCGCCTCACGGACGGCGAGTGGGACGCCGTGGCCGATGCGCTGGCCGGCCAAGCGGTCTTCGCCGCGCGGCTGCTGGCCGGGGAGATGCCGGAGCAGATCGAAGACGCGTTCCGGACCGCTCGAGCCAGCCTGTTCCCCGTCGCCGAGGGCGACTTGGAGACCGACTGCTCCTGCCCGGACTGGTCCAACCCCTGCAAGCACGTCGCGGCGGTGTTCTACCTGCTGGGAGAGCGTTTCGACGAAGACCCGTTCCTCATGTTCGCGCTGCGTGGCCGCACCAAGGACCAGATCATCACGTCCCTCCGGGAGCGCCGCGCCGCGGGTGCCGAGGCAATCGGGTCGACGGCCGCCGGTGACACTTCCGAGCCGGTCGCCAGTGGGCCGGCAGAGGAGATCGAGCTGCCCGAGCCGCTGCTCTCTCCACCGGCAGCTGCGGACACGAGCGCCGCGGAGGCGTTTTGGACCGCTCGCCTCGACCTGGATGCGGTCGCCTTCAGCTACGAGCCGCCGCCCGTGGATGGTCTGCCCGCCAAGGTGCGGGGCGCCCCGCCGCAATGGCCTGCCGGCGTCGACTTCACCGCGGCGGCCGAGCAGGCCTACCGCGCCATCGCGGAGCGTGCCCGTAGCCTCGCGAGCGGCGACTCGCCGTGACTCGGCGCGCTAAGACGCGCTGATCCCGCCGCCCGCGCCGTCGCTACCCGGGCGCCGCCACGTGCCCGGCCGCGGGCACGCCCCGGTGCGCCGCCCGAGCGGCGATGGGGTTGCGCCGGCGCAGCTCGCGGTTGCACGCTTCGCCGCAGGTGCGCCGCGCCACGCGGTATGCGCCGGGCTCCGGCACGACGGCCCCGCCGCACACGAAGCACGCGATGCACGCACGTCCCCCGGCCCGCGGCGCTTGCTCCCCCAGCAGCCGGGCGCTGGTGGAGAAACGGGAGAGAAGCGGCGGGGCCGCCTCACGCCGCGTGCCGCTGGCACGGAAGCTGTCACGAGCCGCGCACATGACCACCATGCCGCAACTGCGAGCGCCACGTCTTCCGCGAACTGAGCAGTCCTGCACCGAGTGCGGCGCCCCGCTGCGGTCCACCAGGTCTCCCAGGACACGCCTGTGCCGCGTCTGCAAGGCCAAGCACTCGGTGCGGATGGAGTGGGAGTTGGAGAACGGTAGCCGCCTCAACGCGCCAGACGCCTAGCTGCCGCCATAGGGCTCCCTCCGCCGGGTCACCAAAAGGCGCCGCTCTTTCGGGAGCCTATGCGTAGTGCTGTCTGGCGGCTGAGGACTGGACCAGTGCCGGGGCGGCGGGCTTGTGGATGTCCCCGTAGCTGCCCTGGAAGACCTCGGTCACCTGGACGTTGCGCTGCTCCGCGTTGAACCGCTCGGCAAGCTCAGGAGGCCGGCGGGACGGGTACCTGCGGATCCACTTCACCTGCCTGCGGAGCGGCCACGCGGAGGATCTCGGACTGTCTGTGTGCCGGAGCAGATGCGTCTGCGAGGCGGTCCAGCACCGTCCGGCCGTACTCGAGGCGCGAGAAGAATGACCGTGCGGTCGGCACCAGCGGCGGGTGTCCGCAGACCAGCACGCGCTCGCTCCGGCGCGCGTCAAAAGCCAGTTGCTCCTGGAGTAGGAAATCCGCTGGACCATTGGGAACGAATCTGGTGTCCAGTCCAGCACGATGATCCGGCAGCCCGGTGCGCGGGTGCCACGGCGCATCGCCCTGCCCGGCCGGCGACGCGGCGTGGCTCGGTCGGGCAGACCGACGGTGTGCGGGTCCTCGGCTGTTGGCATAGTTCTTGAACATGTGTTCCACTGGAAAGGAGCGGAACACATGGCTACGGCTGAGAAGCAGAAGGCGAGCGGCGAAGAGCAGCTGCGCCGCAACGGCATGATGGCGCACTTGATGGAGGCGCTGGAGAAAGGCACCGACATTGGCCATTACGGCCGGCTGGTGTTCGCCATGGTGGCGCACCACTTCATGGACGAGGACACGCTGGTCGGCTGGCTGCAGAAGGACAAGGACTTCGACGGCCCGGCGGGAGCGTTTGGCGAGACGGGCGTGGAACCGGCGGTGCCCGCGGCGTAGGCGGCCGTGCGGCCGGGAGCTGACACCGGGAGCACCTGGCGTAGACTGGGGCGCGCAGGACTCATGCACACAGGTGGCCTGTACCTGCTGATCGTGCTGCGGACCCGCGGCGCGTGGTGCGCAGCCTACGACCGGGCGCGTGCCGCGCTGCAACCGTCGGGGTTCCAGGAGTGGAAGGGCGTGTCAAGGCACGTGGCGTCCTGAAAGCACACCGCAACCCTTGTCGGGCGATCGTGCGCGGCGACCGTGGGGCGCAGCCGCTCGTACGTGTCCAGGGCTGTCGCCCGCCTCTGGCTGCCGTGCTGGGGGTCGAGGAAGTACATCGCGGCCGCACCAACCGCCGCTCCAGTCCAGAACGTCATCGCTCGTTCACCTCGTTGCTCCTCTGTGGGTCCGTCAACGCCATCAAGGTCCCGTGTGGTCAGTGGGCGCCAGAACCGACATCCGCCTTGCTGGACCTGCCGGAGTTGGCTGCGCCGTCCGTGCGCCGTTTGATGGGCTTCGCCGCCGCTCCGTTTGCCGGCTCGTCTCCGGGGACATCGGCCGCACCGGCCGCGCCGGCAGATGTGCTCTGGTGGGTGCTGCCGTTGGCCCCTTGGTGCACGGTGAACTGGCCGCCGAGATTGGCGTGCTGACCTTGCTGGCCCATCTGGCCCGCTTGGCCCAGCTGCCCTTGTCCGGGAGCCTGCCCGCGAACGTGGATCTGGCGAGGGCGGGCATTCTGTGATTTGGGCAACGTGAGCCTGAGGACGCCGTGCTCGAAGTGGGCGTCGCCACGATCGGGATCAACGGCGGACGGTAGACCGATGGCGCGCTGGAAGGCCTGAGAGCGGTGCTCACGCACCAGCCAGCGCTGGCCGCGCCCCTCGCGGCGCTCGTCGTCGTGCCGGCTCTGGCCGCGGATCAGGAGGGTGTCGTTATGCACCGTGATCTGCACGTCCTCCGGCCGCACGCCGGGCAGCGTGGCGCGTATGTCGAACGCGTCGTCCGTTTCCGCCACGTCGATGGGGAAGCCGGACTGCATGCCCTGCATGCCCTGGGCCGCCTGGGCCCCAGGGGCTCCGTGCCCACCGGAGGGCAGCCCCGCGCTGCCGGGGCGCACGTAGCTTTCTTCCATCAGGCGGTCCATCGCCTGTCGGAGCGTCAGCATCTCTTGAAAGGGATTCCAGCGATCAGTTGCCATGGGTGGTTCCTCCTCATCTATGTGGTGTGTGCTCGTCATGCCTGGCATGCGCTCGAAGCCTACGCTCGTAGCGCAGTCCGGAAGTCCGTGTGACTTCACTCTTCGCTGTGGGCGCGCTGGGCCAGCAGCAGATGCAGGAAGTAGAAAACCTGCGAGAGGGCCTGGGCAAAGCCGGCGACGTAGGTCAGTGCCGCGGCGTCCAGCACTTCCTTGGCGAGCGGCGCCTCACCCGAGGCCAGCAGCCGCGTGTCCTGCAGCAGCGCCAGCGCGCGGCGGCTGGCGTTGAACTCCACCGGCAGCGTCACCAGCGCGAAGAGCGCCGCCGAGCTGAACAGGGCTAGTCCCACCACCGCGAGCGCGGTGGCCTGCATCACCAGGCCGGCGAAGAAGAGGAGGTAGCCCAGGTTACTACCGAAGCCCGCCACTGGCACCAGCCCCTGGCGCAGGCGCATCGGCACATATGCGGTCGCGTCCTGCACGGCGTGGCCCACCTCGTGCGCCACCACACCCAGCGCGGCGACCGAGGGGCTGGCGTACGTGCTGTCGGAGAGGCGCAGCACCTTGGCCGTGGGGTCGTAGTGGTCGGTGAGGTCTCCAGGCACGCGCTCGACGTCCACGTGGTACAGACCCGCGCGCGCGCTGGGTAAGCGACTTCCGGGGCAAGCAGGCCTACATCTAGAGAGCGATTGACGAGGAGGGCCAGGTGGTGGACGCCTTCTTCTCGGAGCGCAGGAACGCCGCGGCGGCGCAGGCGTTCTTCGAGCGGGCCTTGGTGGAGACGGAGGTCACCCCAGTGCGCGTCACCAGTGACAAGGCCAAGTGCTATCCCCCTGCGCTGCGTGCGGTGCTGCCGGGCGTGGAGCACCGCCGATCCAAGTACCTCAACAATGGGCTGGAGCGCGACCACTCCCACCTCAAGCAGCGCCTGTACCCGATGCGCGGCTTCAAGCGGGGCACCTCGGCGGACACGTTGGCCCGCGGGCACGCCCTGATCCGCAACCTGCGCGGCGGCTTCTCCTCACTGACCGCAGACGTGACGCCCAACCTCCGGCTCGCGACAGCCTGGCCGCAGCTCACGCGGGTGCTCTAACGCCTCCTGCGGCCGCCCTACGCCGCCCCTCACCCCAGATTGGCACGCGCTTGCATCGCCTGCCCATTTAGCCGCAACGGAACCTACCGGGTTCTGCAACACGCAGTTCGCGGGAGGCGGGGCGAACCGGTTCTGCATCGATCGAGAGGACGGCGCGTTTTATCGCCGGCAACTGGAGCGGGTGCTGCAGCACCCGCTCCAGTTGCCGGCGGTGGAGACGTGGAACGAGCTGGGTGAGAGCTCCGGCATCCTGGAGACCCTGGAGTACGGGCGGCAGTACCTGGAGCTCACCCGAGAGTACGTGGACCGCTGGAGGGCACTAGGGACGTAAGCTGCTGCCGGGCATCTCCGGCGTCGAGCTGCTGGACGTGCTGCGTGTGCCACCGGCGGCGCTGGGCTCTTCGGCTGCGACGGGAGCATGTCCCTCGTGTGCCGAGGCTCCGCCGTCGATGGCGCGGCTCGGGTCGTCTCGGTCGTGGATGCGCTCCTGCTCGTACAGCCAGCGGGCAAAGAGGAGGCGCGGTGTGGGCTCCGCGGCGGGCGCCGGGGCATCCTCCATCTGCGTCACCTGCGGGTGCTCCGGCGGCGTGCTGGTGGTCATCGTCGTGGCGCTTTCTCCTCGCCAGCCAGAACGCGCCCCCTCCGCGCGGGTTGCTTCCTCCAGGTGGTGCACCGCCCGGCAACGCGCATCCACGAGGGATGTGCCCTGAAACGGCGTGTAATCAGCCAGCCGGACCACACGACGGGGCGGTCACAACGCACCCATCGCCACGACGGCAGGAGCGCACGATGCCACGGTCCGACTGCCGCCGCCAGTCCGCTGTCCCTCGCGCGTCATAACACGTATCACTTACTGGGGCAACACAGCGGCAGTCTGGCCCCTCGCGGACGATGAAAACCCGACGAGACCAGGTTAAGACGAACACAAGGCGCCCAGCCATTGGCGCGGGGACTTGACATTCCTGCCTGTGTGTTGTTCCCTGGGCGTGGCAGGTGAGGGACACGACGTGAACATCGCTCACTCCCCCTCCCGTGCCCACAAACGGGGAGACACCGATGACGTTCGACTATTATGACCCGACAGGCGCGGGCGACCGCCGCAAGGTGTTCCTTGTCGCTCCACTGCTCCTGGCGGTCCTCCTCCCGTTACTTTTCTACTTAGCGTCGGGCAATCGGTGGGGTCCTGCGGTTGCTGTGGGTGGACTGGTGTGGTTCGTGGGGCGCGCTTTGGTGGCCTGCCTGCGCGGCCGCGGGGCACCAGATATCACCGGCTGAGGCGACGTGCGACCGCGCGTCGGGCGACGTGGCCGAAGTCGCGGACCTGGTGACTGGCGGCGGACCTGCCCTACCAGCTCCGGCAGCGCGGCGCCTCGGAGCTGGTGCCGAGCAAGAGCAGCGGCGGCGCCTACAACGTGCAGCTGGTCGAGGGCCGCGCGGGCCAGTGCGACTGCCTGTGAGCGCGTCCATTCGGCGCGCCTCCGATTGTTGCTGTCAGTGCGGCCTTGCCTTACCATGGCCGCATGGTGAACGCCGACGCCGCGATCGGGATCGCCATCCTCGCGCTAACCGCCGCCACGATCAATGCAATGACAACTCTCGTGTCGTGGCGCGAAGCGGCGTCGTGCGGGGGCGCTGGCGTGGTCGTGGCGTGGATGGTGGCCTGTGCCCTGGTGTCATTCCCAGGAGTCGTCTAGGCCCGCTCGCACTCTCTCGCCGCGGGTGCCGGTGCTAGGCAGTTCCCCGCCAGGCGGCCAGGAGCGCCCATAGGAGGGCCTTTCGTTCTCGCAGGCCCCGCAACTCCGCCTCACCTGCGCCGCGCACCCGCGCCTCGATGTGGGCGCGCCCCGCCTCCCGGTAGTCCGCGTAAAGCCGCTCGTAACGCTCCCGCCGCTCCGACTCTGTCACTTGCCGGCCGCGGTCGCTCCGGTTACCCGACACACAAAAGGGTAGCGCCGCCGGAGCGGTCCTTTCCCGCGCGACAGTAACCGTCGGCGCACTCAACCGAAATGCTGCAGCGTGGGCGCGCGTTGGCGGTCTCAGCATCCCCGGTAGGGCACGTGGAGAAGCGAGGCCGCCGATGAAGGTAGGTTGCCGGGTATCGATGCGCTCGGCACGGAGCTCGGCAATCAGCGCGGCTCGCCGCGCTGCAATCTCCTCCCCCGACGGCTGCCGCCCCTTGCGCTGCTGCCCCACAAGCCAGAATTCGAGCCGGCCTCGCACTCGCTCCTCCTCGGGCTGAGCCTCCCATTCCTGGCGGCGGCGTTCGTCCTCGGCCGCTTGCGCCGCCCGCTCCTGCTCCCGCTGCTTGACCACAGCGGCTTGCGCCTGTGCCTGCACCCAGTCCTTGGGGGCAGGCCACTCCTCGCGGATCGCCTGGACCAGCGCGCCGGCAGGATTCTTCACTACGCTTCTGTGCCCCTGCCACTCGATCTGCTGACGAATCCGTTCAGCGCCGTATTCGTCGGCCAACCGGTGCCTGGTGCCTTCGAATTGACGTGTCGTCAATTCCCCGGAGAGTGCCATCGGGTCTATCAGTCACCGCTGGGCCACCGCCGCGCCTGCCGGTGCGGCACGCTAGTTGCTCCGAGGCGGCGTCCGTTTAGGAATGCTTCGGCCACGACGTGAGCCGGGCCACGGGGGCCACAACGGAAGGAGCCAGCGAGTGAGCCAGACCGAAGGAGCCCAAGGGGTGCAGGGAGCGCCTACCCCGATGGGGAGTGAGGACCCGAAAGAACTCGGGGCCAAGCCGGCGTTCCCGGCGCAGCCGCAGCGGCCGCCCGGGATCGAGGCCGAGATGACGCCGCGGCCGGACTACGGCGAGCAGTCCTACATCTCGGGCGCGGGCCGCCTGCTGGACAAGGTGGCGCTGATCACCGGCGGCGACAGCGGCATTGGGCGCGCCGTGGCGCTCGCCTACGCCCGCGAGGGCGCCGACGTCGTGATCTCCTACCTCAACGAAGAGGCGGATGCGCAGGAGACCGCGCGCGTGATCCACGAGGCGGGCCGCCGGTGCGTGGCGGTGCCGGGGGACATCAGCCAGGAGCCGCACTGCCGGCAGCTCGTGGAGCGGGTGTTCGATGCGTTCGGTCGACTGGACATCCTGGTCAACAATGCGGCGTTCCAGATGACGCACGGGGGCATCGAGGAGGTGCCGTCGGAGGAGTTCGACTTCACGTTCCGCACGAACGTGTACGCCATGTTCTGGCTCTGCCGGGCCGCGCTGCCGCGGATGGGGACCGGCGGCGCCATCATCAACACCGCCTCGGTCCAGGCCTACAATCCCTCGCCCGCGCTGCTCGCCTACGCCGCTACCAAGGGCGCCATCGTGACGTTCTCGAAAGCCCTGGCGCAGGAGGCGATCGGGCGCGGCGTGCGCGTGAACGTGGTGGCGCCCGGGCCGGTGTGGACGCCGCTCATCCCGGCGACGATGCCGCCCGAGCAGGCGTCGGAGTTTGGCAAGCAGACGCCCATGGGCCGCCCGGCGCAGCCCGCCGAGCTCGCCCCCGCCTTCGTCTTCCTCGCCTCGCAGGAGTCCAGCTACATCGTCGGCGAGGTGGTGGGCGTCACCGGCGGCAAGCCACTGCCCTAGGCAAGCCACTGCCCTAGGCAAGCTACTGGCCTAGGCAGGAGTTCGCGACGTTGTCTGGTGCTGGTAGGCTTGGCGCCTGACCAGCCTGGCGCCGGTGGCAGGCGCTGGGCGCTGTAGGGCTCTGTAGGGCTGGACGCTGCTGGGGGTGCTGGTCCGCCAGCAGCGTCCAGCCCTACCGCAGCGGGCGGAGGTCGGTGAGGCGCAGCGTACAGCGCGCCGCCAAGATGCGGGCCGTGCAGGCGATCGCAGGGGACCGGTGGCGTACCTTGAGGCAGTCGGCGGGCGTACAGGCGACGGTCGAGCTGTTCATCAAAGACGCCCCGCTCTCCCCGTCGGGACAGCCATCAGTCGCAAATGATGCCGCGTGCGAAGGCCGCGGCTGAGCGTAGTGTCCAATGCCATGACAGACACTACGCTCAGCGAGCGCACGCTGAGCTAGAAGCCACCCACTGACGTACGCTGTGCCGGGCGGCGCGAACGCCTCGGGCAGCCGGTCAACCAGCGCCTGTACGGGCGGCGTGCCACCGCGGCTAGATGGCTGAGTCGGGGGAGAGCGCCTCACCGCCGCCGTCCCCCAGGTCGCCCGGTGCCGCACGTGGGGTCCGTACACGGACTCGCCGGGCCGGGGGTCCAGCATGCGGGCCATGAGGGTGCGGTTGCCGGATGCGAGAGGGGCCTTGAGCGCGTGTGCTGCGCGCCGAGTACAGCGCCAGGCGCCTCTCGGCCTGGGGACCTCCTCTCGCTGGGCGGTGCTCAGCGCGGGCGTAGTGCCCGCAGCTCGCGTGGACTGCGCACTAGCTCGGGGTGCAGGCGCCAGAGAGCAGGTGCCCGGTCTTCCCACTGCGTCCATCCCAATGAAGACACCCTGCCAGGCACGGTGCGGACGAATGGCGCCACAGACGAGAATCGCCCACCGCCTCGCTGACCGCCTTTGGTTGGGGACGCGGCATGGGCATGGGGCACCTGACACACGCCGCACCAGACGACAGGCTCCGGCGCGCCTGCACTGCGTGCGGGGCGCCGTTTGAGCGACCACGGGCGCGTCGGGTGGTGCTGTGCCGTCTCTGCGCGGCGAAGCGGTCAATCCAGACGCAGTACGACTACAAGTGGGTACCGGGCGGCGGCGAGCAGCCAGAGGGTCCGTCGTGAGGGGATCGTCACATTAAGGCGACCGAGGGAGGCGGCTAGCGGATGGGGGGCGTGCTTGCACTCGCCCGCCGCCTGCTACGGGGTGGCGAGTCCCGTGGGCTCCCGCCATGCAGCGAAGCGCCATGCCCCTTGTCCACCTGGTGCTGCAGGATGCTCAGGAGGTGGTCCGCGGCGGTGTCCTGCGCAGTCGTTGTGCAGTCCCGGTTCTTGAGCAGATCCAAGTTCGGCCTCATAGCGCCGCGCGTACTCATCGTCGGACACGGGCGGCTGGTCTGGGCCCTTCTGGGCACGCTGGTCCATACGCCAGACGGGTAGCGCGCTTGGGTGGTGCGCAGATCACAGACTGGTGGCAGCGCGGTGTCAAATCTGGGTGTCACGCCCGTTCCGCGTGGGGAAACAGCAGCGGCAACAACCCAACGTGCCGGGCTGTGGGGAACTCAACCACGTGACCACCCCTTTGCAATCGCCCGCACACCGCGGCCACGCAGACTCGCGGAGTGGCGTGGGCCGATAGATATAGCCAGCCAGGGCCCCATCCGGACCGGGCGCCCGCCAGTTCCGCCGCCGAGCTGGATGGCCGCGTGTTGGCGCAGCTGCGTGCGTGCGCCGAGATGTCGCATGTCCAGATCGGCGAGGCGCTCGGGCTAGACCGGGCGGCCATCCGGGTGAGCCTGGCTCGGCTGCAGAAGCGGGGCCAGGCGCGCTTCATCGGGATGACCGATACTCCGAGGAATTGGGGGACAGTCGCGCCCGACTCCATCTGGGCAGCGGTGCCTGCGACGGATGAGTAGCGCGCTCACGCCGGCACCCCCACTGGAACCAACGCCGGCCAAGCCCCGTGTGCTCGATGAGCGAGATGCGCGCGTGCTGGCCCTGCTGCGCGAGCGCGGCGCTGCACCCGTCATGGATGTCGCGAAGGCGATCGGTGTGAATCCTCCGGCTGCGCGGGCCGCGCTGAGCCGCCTCCGGCTACGCGGCCTGGTGTTTCTGGCGGGCACCGCTCCTCGCGGCGCCAGGTGGGGCGAGGGCGGTCCCGCCGTGATCTGGGAGGCGGTGCCGCAGGAGAGCGAGTAGGGCGCCTCGGCGATGGCGCCCCGGCCGTAGTCCAGTGCCACCAAGACACTCCCGGCTGTGGCGGTCACCGGCAAGCGCGCGACGACCTGGCCGCCTTCGCGCCGGTGGAGCAGGTGGAGATGCCGTTCGACCTGGCCGAGTTCGTGGCGGCCGTCAGGCGCGCCGTGGCCGCCGCGTGACGCGCCCGCCGCTGCGGATGGCGTCGTCGGGCGCCAGGTCGGGGCACGCCGGGACGACGGTGAGGGCAGTCTGGGCGGCGTGGGCGGCCTCGGGGCCGTGGCCGAGGCCGTCCACCAGCGTGATGCGGCACAGGCCGGCGTGCCAGTGGACGGTCCAGACATCGCCGTTGGCGGTTTCGCCGGGGTAGCGCCGCGTGGCCGCGCCTGTGGCGATAGCGAGCTCGTGATCGCCAGGTAGAGGTGGGTGCGCGCCGCCGGTCTGGCGCGGGGCCGTCCCGCAGCGCCTCACGCACCACCTGGAAGCTCTCGTCGGAGACCACCACCACCACCGGCACCGCCTCGGCCCATTCGTCGCTGCCGAGCACGCGCAGCAGGCGGTACCCCGAAACCCCTGGCACCTCCAGGTCCAGCACCACCGCCGCCGGCCGCTCGTCCGCCTACGCTGCGGGCGCCACTGGCCGGTCGCCGGTGGCGGCACGCCCGTCCAGCGGCGCAGCCTCCGCATCGCCCCACCGGACGCGCTCGATGGACGCGAGCAGCTCGTCCACGTCGAAGGGCTTGGGCAGCAGCCCCGCGGCGCCCACGAGTCGGGCGTACTCGCGCGCTTCCTGCTCGTCGGCGCCGGTCACCACCACCAGGGGCGCGTGGCGCACCGGGAGCACGGCGTACAGCTCCGCGAAGGTGCGCCCATCCAGCAACGGCAGGTGGAGGTCCAGCAGGATGACGTCCGGTTGCGCCTCCCACTGGCGCCACAGCAGGTCGATGGCGCCCCCGACGCTGAGCGACGTTTCAACCAGGTAGCCGGCCTCCGCCAACATGGCGCGCACCGCCGCCAGGTAGTCGGGGGCTTCGTCAATGGCCAGCACCACTCCGGCGGCTCGCATGTGGACGGGGTACGGCCGAGATACGTGCGAAAGTAGGCAATAAGGGCCTGCTCTATCTGGTGGGGCCACTCACCGATGGGTCGACGCGCGGCGCACAGAAGTGCCGGGACAGGTCCCGCCACCTGCGTGGAGACCGGGAGCCCGACCAACGTGGTGCGTGGCGCCGCAGGCGCGGTGGGACGCGTGCTCCAGGTTAGCCGCGGGTCACCCGGCTTCGCGGGGGCGGCTCCCACGCGTCGTCCGCTGCCCGAGCGCGCCGTGACTGCCGGGGCCTTGAATCGGCTTTGGTCCGCTATGTCCTACTTTCGCACGTATCTCGGCCGTA
>CADCTC010000072.1 GCA_902805635.1 uncultured Chloroflexota bacterium | reverse complement strand
CCCCTGGCCCCCGATCGTGTGGCCCCTGTGGCTCCCGTCCCCACGGTGGACGGCATGCCGCCGCTGCCGCGCGTCCCCGGTTTGCCCCTGCCTCCGGGGCGGCTCGCCGCTCCGCACGCCGCTGTTGGCGATGTCATCTTGGGCATAGACCCAGGCACGGCCAGCATGGGCTACGGCGTGGTGCGCGCGCGTACCGTGGCCGGCGATGATGGCCTTAGTGTCTATGAGTCGCTCGATTTCGGCGTGCTCAGCACGCCGGCCGGCGAGCCGATGGAGCAGCGCCTGCTCACGCTGTACAGCGGCCTGCGCGACCTGCTGCGCACGCACCGTCCTGGCCACGTCGCCATTGAGCAGCTCTTCTTCGGCAAGAACGTCACTACCGCCGTCACGGTCGGCCAGGCGCGCGGTATCGCCCTGCTCGCCGCCGCCGAGTTCGGCCTGTCTGTCTCAGAGTACAAGCCCGCCGAAGTCAAGTTCACCGTCGCCGGCTTCGGCAAGGCCGACAAGCCCCAGATGCAGCGCATGGTCCAGACTCTGCTCGACCTGGACGCTATCCCGCGCCCCGACGACGCCGCCGACGCCCTGGCAATTGCCCTGTGCCACCTGCGCCACGCTCGCGTCCGGTCCCTCGGTTTCCGCTGATCGCTGACCACCTACAATCTCCAGCACTCAGCACTCGCAATGATCGTCACCCTGGAAGGCACGCTCACCGCCGCCGCGCACACCTTCGCCATCGTAGATGTGGGTGGTGTGGGATTGCGCGCCTCCATCCCTGCGTCCACCGCCGCCCAGCTGCCCGCCGTGGGCGCGCGCGTCCGACTTTTCACGCACCTGCACGTCCGTGAGGATGACCTGAGCCTCTACGGCTTCTCTTCAGCCGGCGAGCTGGAGCTCTTCGAGTATCTGCTGGGTGTCAGTGGCCTCGGCCCCACCAAGGCGCTCGCCATCCTCTCCGGGTCGCCGGTCGACGCCATCCGCACCTACATCTGGACCGAGAACACCGCCGCGCTCGCCAAGGTGCCCGGCGTCGGGCAGCGTACCGCGGCGCGCATCGTCCTGGACCTCAAGGGCAAGATCGGTCCCGCCGCCGCCGCCGCAGACGGCGGCGCGCCGTCGGTGGACGCGGAGCTGCTCTCCTGGCTCACCACGCTCGGTTTCCCGGCCGCCGATGCCCAGTCCGCCGTCGCGCGGCTGCCGCGCGATCCCGCCCTCTCCTTTGAAGAGAAGGCCCGCAAGGCGCTCGAGATTCTGCGGCCCGAATAGCGCGCTAGAATAGCTGTTCTAGAGCATTAATGGCAGTCGAAGCGCGGGCAGCGGCACAGTCAGACACGAAGCTAGCAGCGATGGCATCCGAACGCCTGGTCAGTCCGCAGGGCAATGACGACGACGAGAGCATCCGCCCCCGTCGCCTGGCCGAGTACGTCGGCCAGGAATCGATCAAGGAGCAGCTGGAGATCGCCATCGCCGCCGCCCGCGCGCGTGGTGAGGCGCTGGAGCACGTCCTGCTGCATGGTCCGCCCGGCCTGGGCAAGACCACCCTCTCTCGCATCATCGCTCAGGAGCTTGGCGCCACCATCAAGACCACCTCCGGCCCTGCGCTGGAGCACCCCGGCGTCCTGGTCAGCATCCTCAGCGCCCTCAACACCCGTGATGTGATCTTCATCGACGAGATCCACCGCCTCAACCGCCTGGTCGAAGAGTCGCTCTACCCGGCCATGGAAGACTTCATGATCGATACCGTCACCGGGCGCGGCCCGGCGGCGCAGGTCTTCCGCTTCCCGCTCAAGCGCTTCACGCTCATCGGCGCCACCACGCGCGCCTCGCTGCTCACCGGGCCGCTGCGGGATCGCTTTGGCCTCTCCTTCCACCTGGAGTTCTACAGCCAGGAGGCAATGGAGCAGCTGCTGGTCCGCGCCGCGCGTGTGCTGCGCGTGCAGATGGACCTGGAGGGCGGCGCGGAGATTGCCCGGCGCAGCAGGCGCACGCCGCGCGTGGCGCTGCGCCTGCTGCGCCGCGTGCGCGACTACGCCCAGGTCATGGCCGATGGCATCATCACCCACGAGATTGCCCGCCAGGGGCTCAATGCCCACGGCGTGGACGAGCTCGGCCTGGACGACGTGGACCGCCGCATTCTGGAGGCCATCCTCGTGCGCTTCAAGGGCGGACCGGTCGGTCTCCAGAACATCGCCGCCTCCATCGGCGAGGAGGCCGAGACGCTCGAAGACGTCTACGAGCCCTACCTCATGCAGATCGGCTACCTCCACCGCACCCCCCGCGGCCGTGTCGCCACCGACGAGGCCGCCCGCCACTTGGACATTACCCCCCCCGGCGGCCCTCTCATCCCCGCCCAGCCCCGCCTACTCTGAATGCCGTTGAACTCGGATACTTCGCCCCACTGTCATCCCGAGCTCAGCGAGGGATCAGAGCCGCCTGCCATCGGTGCTTCGAGCCTCGTCGTCGCCGGCTTCGACTACGTCCTCCCGCCTGAGCGCATCGCCCAGACCCCCGTCGAGCCGCGCGACTCCTCGCGCCTGCTGGTGCTCCACCGCGCCACCGGCCGCCTGGAGCACCGCACCTTCCGTGACATCGCAGACTATCTCGCCCCCGGCGATCTACTCGTCGCCAACGACAGCCGCGTCCTCGCGGGCCGCCTCTGGGCGCGCAAGCCGACCGGCGGCCGCGTTGAGCTCCTCCTGTTACGTCAAGCAGACGGGCCCGACGGGTGGTGGGAGACCCTCGCTCGCCCCGCCAACCGGCTCCGTGAAGGGCAGCGTCTCGTCCTGGAGACTGTCACGCAGATCGCCGAGGCAGATTCGGATCGCCACGCTCCCCCTCCTCCCCAAGGGGGAAGGGGGTCGGGAGGAGAGGGGGCAATGGCCGAAGTCGGCCCCCACACCCCCGCCGGCAGCGTCCTCGTCCGCTTCGACGCCCCCGCCGAAGAGATCGCCGCCCGCTACGGCCAGGTCCCTCTCCCTCCCTATATCCACGCTTCCCTGGCCGATCCTGAGCGCTACCAAACCGTGTACTCCCGCGTCACCGGCTCCGCCGCCGCCCCCACCGCCGGACTGCACTTCACCCCCCAGCTGCTGGACGCGCTCTCGTCGCGTGGTGTGCGCTTCGCCTTCGTCACCCTCCACGTCGGCCTGGACACCTTCCGTCCCATCCAGGCCGAGCACGTCGCCGGCCACACCATGCACTCGGAGTTCGTCTCCGTCCCACAAGAGACTGCCGCTGCCATCGCCCAGGCACGCCGCGCCGGCCGTCGCGTCGTCGCTATCGGCACCACCACCGTGCGCTCGCTCGAGTCCTGGGCCACCCAGACCGGCTTCGGCGATGACGTCGCTGCGGCAGCGGGAGATAGCTCAGCACTCACCGC
>CADCTC010000071.1 GCA_902805635.1 uncultured Chloroflexota bacterium | reverse complement strand
CTTGTCCAGCAGGCCCTGAACACCCTTGCCGCGGGCGACGAGCGCGAGCTTCCAGGCCAGATTGACGGCGTCCTGCATGCCGGTGTTCATGCCCTGGCCGCCGGCGGGGCTGTGGATGTGGGCGGCGTCGCCGGCCAGGAACACGCGTCCCACCCGATAGCGGTCGACCATCCGCCGGTTGATGCGGAAGGTGGACAGCCAGGTGGGGCGGCTGATAATCGTGGTGCGGTCGCCGGTCCGCTCGCGCAAGAGCCCCTGGAAGAGCTCGAGAGACGGCTCAGGCGGCGCCGCGGCGGCCCCGGCATGCGCTGAGACGTCTGCGAAGAGTCGCCACTGGCCGCCGGGCAGGGGCATGGCCGCGAACTGCCCGTCGCGGTGCAGCCACGCGCACACGTCCCGGCGGCCCTTGTCCCAGTCCAGGTCCACGTCGGCCAGCAGGTAGGCCTCATCGTAGGTGCTGCCCGCAAAGGCGAGGCCCAGCAGGTGCCGCACCACGCTGTGGGCGCCGTCGCAGCCCACCACCCACCGGGCGTGAATCTCCTCCGCAGCGCCGTCACCCGCACGGCGGACGCGCGCCACGACACCATCGACGTCCTGGCGGAGGTCCACCAGTTCCTTGGAGCGCTCCACGTTCCCGCCCCGCTCGCGCAGCAGGTCGAAGAGCAGCGTCTCCGTAACCTGCTGGCTCACCAGCAGCCCCGAAGGGTAGGGCACCCCTTTGGTTGCCAGGAGCTCCATGTTGAGTCGAAAGAGCCGCCGGTCTCCGGCATAGGCGCTGACGCCGAAGTCGGTGAGCCCTCGTGCGAGGAACCGCTCGACGACGCCCATGAGGTCCAGGAGCTCCAGGGGGCGGGCTTGAATGCCCATCGCCCGCGAGGTGGTCGCGGGGGCGGCCGCCCGGTCGATCACGCGGCAGCGCACCCCGCGACGGAGCAACTCGCCGGCCAGGGTGAGACCGGTGGGGCCCGCCCCGACAACCAAGACGTCCGTCTCACTCGTGCTCGTGCTGGTGGCTCCGGGACGTGTGGTGGTGACAGTGCCACCGCTCGCACGGCTCATGCGGGGTCTCCTCTGTGGGTCAGGTCGGGCAAGGGCGCCTCGCGCCCCGTCTGCATGCGGTCACCCCGGCCTCTCGGGACGATGCGCGCGACGAGGGCAGCGATCAGCACGTCCATGACGGCCGGGTAGCTGTCGGCACCGAGGTCGTCCCGGTGCAGGCTGATGAAGAACAGGGCCCGCAGGAGCCCCGCGAGCACCCGCGGGTCGGCACGGAGCTCGACGCCTCGCTCCCGCCAGCGCTCGACGAAGGCGCCCAGGAACGCCACGTCGGTGTTCAGGCGCACCTCGGCCTGCTCGGGCGGGATCCGCCGCAGGAGGTGCGCCAGGTCGTCGGCGTCAAATCGCTGGAGGAGCGGGTCGGCGTGTCGGAGCGTGAGCGCGTGGACCACCAGCTCGCGGAAGCTCTCGGCGGGCGACAGGCCCGGGCGGAAGGCACGCTCCAGCACCCGGGCCTGGAACTCCGCCTCGAACCGATCGAGGATGTCCAGGAAGAGGGCCTCCTTGGAGTCGTGGAAGAGGTAAAAGGCCCCCTTTGAGATCCCGACCGCCCGCGTCACCTCGTCGACGCTGGTCTTCTTGAGGCCGTACGTCCCGAAGGCGTCGCGTCCCGCCGCGAGCAGGCGCTCACGGATAGCCTCCCGCTCGCGCTCCGAGAACCCTCGTGGCATGTGAATAGTGTAGAGTATGACCATCTTCGTCGAATGGTCACAGATGGTGCTTGCTGCCCGCCGGCTGGGGCAAGCATCGCTGCTCACGGGGGCTGCCCCTGCGCCTTGGCGGACCCCGTGACGAGGGTGGCCAGGCCGGTGTCAGGCGCAGGGGCCCACCAGCCGTTCGTTTCGCCGCGGCGTGCGCCGCGGCAGAGCGTGCCGGATTAGCGCGGCAGCAACCCGTGGGCCAGGACGGCCGTGACCTGGTCGGCGAGCACGTCGGCCTGCTGAGCAGGGCTGCCTTCCACTGCGAGCGGCCCGTCCAGCAGCAGCGTAGCGAGGCCGTGCACCGAGCACCACGCGGCGAGCGCCAGGGCGTCCGTCTCGCCCGCCACCAGGCCAGCGTTGCGGGCCGCCACCACGGTGTCCCGCAGCAGGCGGAAGGTCGCGAGACCCGCGTGCGCGGCGGCGTCCAGGTCCGGCCGGCCGGCCGTGCCGCCGGGGGCGCTCCCGGCGCTGCCCTCGGCGGTGGGGCCGGGGAGCACGGGCAGGCGCAGCTCAGGGCGGAACAGCAGCCGGAAGGTGGCCGGATGCTCCACCGCGTAGCGGACGTAGCCGACGCCCAGGCGGCGCAGCCGGTCCAGTGGCGTACCCGGCTCGCCCTCGGCCACGGCCCGCAGCGCCGCCTCCAGCTCCTCGAAACCCCGCTCCGCCAGAGCCGCCACCAGGGCGGACTTGTCGGCGAAGTGGTGGTAGGGCGCCGCGCGGCTCACGCCGGCGCGGCGGGCCACCTCACGCAGCGTAAGGCCGTCCACCCCCCGCTCAGCGACGAGGGCCAGGCCGGCGTGGAGGAGCGCGCGGCGCAGGTCACCGTGGTGGTAGCCGTCCCCACGCCGGGGCTGGCGGGTGCCAGCCGGGAGCGATGCGGCGGCGCGGGAACTTGACATCGCTCAGATTGTACGGTAACTTGACGTCGTCAAGATTTCGGCTCTGGCCGTTAGGAGGTTCGCGCCATGTTCCCTTTGTCCCGCGCCCCATCCGCCCCACTCACCCCTGCTGCTCCTCAGCGCTCTGCGCGCCCTACGCGCCCGCAGCGTCTCCGCCTGAGCGAACGGCTCCTGCTCTTGGCCGCTGCACTCGGCGCCGTGCACCACGCCGACCACGTGCTGCGCGTCTACAGCGGCTGGCCTTTCCTGCCGCAGGTGACCCCGTTCACCTTCAGCCTGCTTGTCTACCCGATGGTGTTCGCCGCGTTGCGGGCGCGGGCGCACCCATGGTTCCGCGCTGGCGCGACCGCGCTGCTGCTCGTGGCCACCCAGGCGTCCCACGTCTTCCTCGAGACCCCGCATGACCAGTTCGAGACCTGGGCCTCTGGCGCCAGCACCGCGCACCATACCCTCGGCCAGCCCAACCTCCTCGGCGTGCAGTCGCCGCTCCTCGGGGCGCTAGCGGTCGTCCTCTCGGTCACCCTCTCAGCCCTGCTGCTGGCGGCCACCGTGGCCGCCCTCCGCGAGGCCCTCTGGGGCGGGCCGGGTACCGGGCCGGCTATGGAGGGAGTCTCGCGGCCGGCCGGGGGCATGCGGGCGGGGCAGCGGGTACTCCACTTGGCCGCCTCGGTGGTGCTGGGTGCCTATATTTACAGCCCGTGGGGGGCCGACCCCACTTTCTCGGTTGTTGTGCGCTTCCTCCTCCTTCCGCTGCTGGCCGCCACGGGACTCGCCATGTGGCAGTATCCGCGAGTCGCCAGGGCCATGCGCGGCCGGCGCGCGCTGGTCGGCAGCGGGATGGTGTAGTCCAGTCAGTCGAACCAGCCGTCGCGGGCGGAACTGCATCGAAGGAGTTGACAAGTTGGCGATGGATTGGGGAGGTGAAGACGTGCGGTGGCGGTGGCCGGCTCGCGGGCTCAAGGCGGCGGGCTCGAGCCGTGCCGCCTCCCGCCACTGCCCCAAGCGCGCGACGACTGCGCAGCGGGCGGTGCTTCTACGCGGCCCCGCCGCCGTACGCCAGCGGGGCCACCGGGCGCAGCGGCAGCCGTCACCGCCGGCAGCGCATGGGCGTACACGTTCAGGGTGGTGCTCGCCTGCGCGTGGCCCAGCATCGCCGCTGCGGTGGCGACGTCGCCTCCAGCGGCGAGCAGCGTAGTCGCCGTCGTGTGGCGTAGGTCCTGGATGCGGGTCTCTTTTGGCTGGCCCGCGTGCTGCAGCAGCGTCTTGAACGTGCGCAGCGCGTTGCGCGGGCCCTCGCTCTCGCTACGGCAACGTCAAGCCGGTCCACGCTCGGGCGGGCGTGATCGAGGGAGAAGCCCCCCTGTGCCGCGACTTCCTGGCCGACGACCTAGGCCAGCCCACACCGGAATGACCGCGTCACTCTAGCTCGGGGCAGCTCCAGGCGGGGCAAGGCTAATCAGCCAGGGGAAGCGGACCAGCCTCTGGCCGTCGCCACTTTCGAAGCGTTTGCGACGAGGAGGGCGGCAACGCGCGGGACCTCCGTAGACGCGGTCCCACCGGGAATCGACCGGGAATCACGCCGGGAATCACGAGGACAGGATGGGACTCGCCGGAGCGAAGAGTGGCCGCCACCAGATGGGGACGCGCCCACCCACACGCGCGAGGACCCCCAAACTGCGAATGGGGTTCAAGAGATCGGAGGTTCAAATCCTCTCTCCCCGACCAGATAGAAAGAGGCCCGGAACCGCGTGAGTTCCGAGCCTCTATTCATTCCTGCACCCCACCCTGCACCCCAGTTAGGTGCCTGCACCCTGCTTTTCGAGGAAGCGGTCGAGCTTGTCGGCGGCTTCCGGCGCGAGAACCTATGGGCACCGCAAGTGCGTGCGGTGCCAGCTTCCCTGCGTGAGCCAGCGCGGGGCGAGAGCCGGTACCGCATGCAAGATCGCAACGGTTCGGCGACGGCTCGGCAACACGGCGGCGCGCTGAAGACCCCTACGTTTAGCGTGTGCGGGGTTGCGTACCGATACGCGCCCGGCGCCTCCACCTTTCCATACAAGCGTGCAGCAGTCCACCCTTCCCCTGTGGCTCCGCGCACACTGCCCACGCAGCAACAGAGACTGCCGCTCTCCCGTTAGTCCCAAGCAGAGCGAAACACGCCCACCGCCCGCGTTTATTAGGTAGCGGACCGGCGCGCCCGGCCGCCACCACCAGCGAGAGGCACCCCCATGCAGACCGCACCCGCTCGGTACTCCCCTGACCCCGACGCGCCGCTGCCCCGCGCCGACATCTTCAGCCGCATGGGCGACGTGGAGCTGCTGGCCGAGCTGCGCCGGATCCGCACCCTGGCCACCCGCGGTGAGGATGCGTGGACCGTCGAGCAGGCCGGTGAGCTGTTCTCCACCTTCTACGAACACCGCACCCACGGCCGCGTGCCCGCCTGGTTGTGGGAAGCCACGCGGGCGTTCGTCCGCCAGCACGCCGTCTGACCGCGCGGCAGCCGTCAGTCCCGACGTCAGTACCGCCCGCCCAGCAGTGGCTGGTAGCCACCCGCAGCGCCGGACAGCCCGCCGATGTCGCGGCGCGGTGCGGCGAATGCCGGCCGGGGACCGGCGAGCGCGCGGGTGGTGCTTCCACCTGCGACTGCACCCGCGACGTCCTCCCCGGTGGATACGGGTGCTGATTGCGCTGCGCGTGAGGCCACCCGCACAGCGCGCGGCGCTGACGTGTGTGCGGTATGCGCTCGCCTCTTCAACCTATCGGCTCCGTGGCAGTTTGCTAGGTGCGGGCAACAGCGGCACGGATGGCGCCTGATCCGGTCGGGGGGCTGGCTCAGACGCCACCACGCAGCGCGCCCCGGCCGGGGGTGCCGGGGCGCACGCTTGATCAGTGCAAACGCCGTGCCGCCGTTGGTGCATAATACGGCCATGGTCCGAACAGAGTCTGTGCAACGACCATGGTCGGCGCCGGCTGCTCGTGTGTCGCCGGCACGAAACCTGTTGCGCAGTTGACGTCCGCTAGCGGGGCGTCCATACTCCCCCTGGTGGAGACGGCGTACCCGCGGCAGTCGCTGGGCCGGGTGTTTGACCGGGCGCGGCAGCGGTGGGGCATCCCCCAGGCGCGGCTGGCCGCCCTGCTGGGCGTCTCGGTCGTGGTGCTGGCCGAGCTGGCCCTGTGCCCGCTGCCCCTGGAGGATGCAGCGGCGTTCGGCGTGCGGCTCGATGCCCTGGGGCGCGCATACGGCGTGCCCCGCTGGCGCCTGGACTTCGTGTGCCGCGCCGCCGCGCTGGACCACCTACGGCTGCGCGACTAGGTGCGCGTGGGGGCACCACCACCTACCCAAAGTGGCCAGAGCGTATAGAGACTTTAGGTACTTTCCTGGGAAAGCCGGGTGTGGGTGTGGGCCACCTGGTCCCAGAGCTAATCGTGCAGGTACCAGTACCCTGCGGGAAACAGGCGTCGCCCCTAGCTGGCAGCGGCAGGGGCGCGCTGTTGCTCTAGCGTCGGCGCTGGGTGTCCCCGCGCTCACGCTGTGCGTGCGGTGGAGTGCTGCCCCCTCTGCACGCCAGGCGCCATCAACCTGGCTACGCGCAGCGGCTCGAAATCGTACCGCTGCGGCCAAGCGCCGCACGCGCCTCGGTGATATGTCGGGCGTGGTGTCCCCCCCCTCGGCATGGTGCGCCAGCACGCTCGCGGGGGTGTCGACGGCAGCCTCTCGCTCGTGGCGCCGCTGGCAAACGTGCTGGCGCTGCCGCTGGTCCCGTGGATCATGCTCTTCGGCGCGCTGCTGGCCGCTGCGGGACTGCTCCTGCCCGCCGCAGCGCCGCTGTGCGCCACGCTCACTTGGACGCCGGTTACGCTGCTGCTCTGGGCAGTGGACTGGACCGCCAGCCTGCCGTGGGCGGCGGTAGAAGTGCCGCGCGCCGGCGGCGCATTTGTAGCAGCGTACCTGTTGGCGCTGGTTGCCCTCTGCTGGTGGCTGGAGGCGCGCGGGCTGAGCGTGCCCGCCACCACCGCGGATCGTCGGCTGGGGGTGGCGCCGGCCTTGGGCGCGCAACTGCCGTGGCGGGTGCCGGGCGTGCGCACCGTGCTGGTGGCGCTCGGCGCGCTGGCCTGTGCCGGGTTCGCGGTTGCCGGCAGCAGCGCCGCGGCCACCGAAGCGCCGCACCTGCTGGTGGCGGTGCCGCACGTGCCCGGCGCAGCGGGCGGCTCCGCCGTGCTCCTCCAGGCACCAGATGGCACGCGCGTGCTGATCAACGGCGGTCCCACCGCGGGCGGCGCGGCGGCGCTGCTCGGAGGCCACCTGCGGCCGTGGGACCGCACGGTGGACGCCATCATCGCGGCCGACCCGCGCGACGCATCGCTGACGGGACTGCAGCGCGTGGTGGACCGCTACCGCACCGGGACCCTGCTGGACACGGTAGACGCCATTGCGGACCACCCTTCGCCGGCCTACCGCCAACTGCGCGACACAGCTCGCGCACGCGGCGTGCAGCGCCAGGTGCTGCGGCCGGGCACGCAGCTCGAGCTGGGGCGCGGCATCCACATCCAGGCAGTGGGCGGCGATCGGTCCGGCCACGACGACGCTGCGGGTGATGGGGCCAGCCGCGCCAGCCGCGCCAGCCGCGCCGCGCCACCGGCGGCCATCCCGCTCGCGCTGCGCGTGCAGTGGGGTTCCTTCAGCGTCTTCGTGCCGGGCGACGGCACGGCGGCGCAACGCCGGGCCCTGGCATCAGGCGGTGAGGACCTACGCAGCACCGTGCTGGTGCTGACCAGCCGCACAGCGGGAGCAGCAGACCTCCCGGCGCTGGTGCGCGCCGTGGAGCCGGAGCTGATTGTGATCCAGGGCGACCCACCCGCCGCTCCGGGCGGCAGCGCTTCACCGCCCGACCGTGACCTGCCGCTCCTGGACGGCGACCGGCCGATGGCGCGGCACGTCACCGCCGCAGACGGGCCGCTGCGCCTGGCAGTGGGACGTGACGGCTACCGGTTGTTGCCGGCGAGATAACCCGTCGCGCCGGTGAATGCAGCCGCCCATACGCTGGTGAGCATAGTCATAATGGCTCATGCCTGACGGGCCATGCGTGCTGTGGAAGCGCCGAGCGCGGCATACGCTAGTTGATAGGTCGTCGACACCCGCCATCATGATTGCCACGCCCGCGCCCCTGAACCTGACTTCTGAGCCAAGCTCGTTCGCCTCCCGACGGAAGCCGCCCGCGCATCTCAGTGGGAGAGACATGGACCGTGCCGTGGGGGAGCGCGCGGCCGCCATGGCGCGCGCCGGAGACGTGGCGTGGGTGGCGGCGCGCTTGGCTATCCGGCGCGACGAGCTGCTGAAACGCTGGCTCGACGCCGCGGCAGAGCAGCCGTTCCACGCCGGCCGGCGCGAGCGCGCCGTTGCCGACCACATTCCGGACCTGTTCGACGCGCTGGTGGCGCTGCTGCGCCGCCACGCGCCTCCCGGCGCGCCCGGATCCTTCACCGGCGCAGCCCTGGACGATCCCGCCGTGCTCCGGGCTGCGCACGAGCACGCCCGCGACCGCTTCGACGAGGGGCTCGACGCCTCAGACGTGCTGACCGAGTTCCGCCTCCTGCGCCAGGAGATCAGTCGGAGCCTGCGGCTGCATCTCGGCCCCACCGTAGACGCCGGGCCCGCGAGCGCCGTGTTGGGCGACGTGCTCGCAGCGCAGTTGCTGGTGAACGACGCATTGGACTCGGCGGCGCTGCTGGCGCTCTCGGCGCTCGGCCAGCGCGACGCCGACCTGAAGGAGCACGCGCTGCAGATGCAGGAGCGCGAGGCGTTCCTGGCCGCCGTGACGCACGACCTCAAGAACCCGCTCGCCGCGATTAAGGGCATGGTGCAGATCCTCCAGCGCCAGGCCGGCCGCGGCGCCGTCTCGCCGGACGGGCTGCTGGACCGCCTGCGGCGCATCGACGACTCTGCCGGTCGCATGGCGGCGCAGCTGAACGAGCTGATGGACGTGGTGCGCCTGCGCAGCGGCGAACAGCTGGAGCTGCGACCTACACCGGTGGACCTGGTGGCGCTGACACGCCGCGCAGCCGCCGCGCACCAGGCCAGCACCGACGCACACGCTATCACCGTGGAAACCGAACCTGGGTGCGACTCACTCCTCGGAGAATGGGACGCGCCGCGCCTGGAGCGCGTGCTGGACAACCTGATCGGCAACGCGGTGAAGTTCAGCCCGCGCGGCGGCGCCATCACCCTCCGGCTGCGGCTGGACCCCGGCACGCCGGGTACGCCGGGCACGCGGGTCCCAGCGGCCGTGCTGAGCATCTCGGACCAGGGAGTGGGCATCCCCGCGGCGGACCTGCCGCACGTCTTCGGCTGGTTCCGGCGCGCGGGCAACGTCACCGGCAAGATCGCCGGCACGGGCATCGGGCTGGCAGCGGCGCACCAGGTGGTGGAGCAGCACGGCGGCGCCATCACCGCCGTGAGCACCGAGGGCAAGGGCACCACCTTCACGGTGCGCCTGCCGCTGAAAGCGGCCCAGGCCGGCTAGCGCCCGCTAGGGCCGGCGGCCAATCTCGGTGTGTTTAGCGGTCCAGCGGGCCGCCTGCTCGCTCAGCGTGAGGCCCAGGCCGGGGCGCTCGGGCACCACCATGCGGCCATCGCGCAGCTCCAGCCGCTCTTCGAACAGCGGCTCCAGCCAGTCGAAGTGCTCCACCCACGTCTCGCGCGGCTGCGCCGCCGCCAGGTGGAGGTGCAGCTCCATCGCGAAGTGCGGCGCGATGCGCACCGCCTTGTGGTCGGCCAGCGCCGCCACCCGCAGGAAGGGCGTGATGCCGCCCACGCGCGGCGCATCCGGCTGTAGATAATCCGCGGCGCCGGCTTCCAGCAGGCGCCAGTGCTCGGCCACGCTGGTCAGCATCTCCCCCGTAGCAATCGGCGTGTCCAGCGCCATCGCCAGCGCGGCGTGCCCTTCGGCATCCTGCGCATCCAGCGGCTCCTCAATCCACACCAGGTCATACTGCTCCAGCACCCGCCCCATGCGCTGCGCGGTGGACCGGTCCCACTGCTGGTTGGCGTCCACCATCAGCGGCACGCGCTGCCCTAGCGTCTTGCGCGCCGCCTCCACGCGCTGCAGGTCCACCGCCGCGTCCGGGTGGCCGACCTTCAACTTGATGCCGCCCACGCCCGCGGCCAGCGCCGCCTGGGCGTTCTCCAGCACTTCCTCCACCCGGGACGAGAGGAAGCCGCCGGAGGTGTTGTAGCAGCGCACCGCATCGCGGTGCGCCCCCAGCAGTCGGGCCAGCGGCAGCGCGGCGCGCTTCGCCTTGAGGTCCCACAGCGCCACGTCCACCGCCGCGATCGCCTGCACCGCCAGGCCGCCGCGGCCTACAGAGGCGCCGGCCCACTGCAGCTTCTCCCACAGCCGGCCAATGTCGCTGGAATCCTCACCCAGCAGGTCCGCAGCGATCTCCTCGGCGTGCGCGTACAGCGCAGGACCGCCCGCGCGCTTGGAGTAGCTGAAGCCTAGCCCTTCCTGCCCATCCGCCGTCGCCACCTGCGCCAGCAAGATCGCCACCTGGGTCAACGGCTTCTGCCGCCCAGTAAAGACCTTCGCGTCGGAGGTGGGCACCTTGAGCGGCACGAACGCCAGCCCCAGCCGCACCCACACAATCGCCCTACCCGCCGCCGTCATCTGCACGCCCCGCGCATATGGATCATCCCGCCAGCGTAGCGAATCGGCCTCTCCGCAAAGATCCACCCCATCGTATTGGTGGTCAAAAACGTCCGTTCTCCCTGAGCTTGTCGAAGGGCGTGGTTCCACAAGCTCACCACGAACGGGGAGGTGAAACGGTCATTGACATGGGAGAACGGCTGCCGAATCAAAGCGCGCCCACGCGTGCCAGGTCGCGCAGCTCGGCGCGCACCACACGCGCTACGTGCGCCGTCCCACGCGCGGCGGCACGCACCGGCCGCTCGGCAGGATCCGGCAGCCGGCGGGCCAGCGCGTCCAGGCGTCGCTCCACCGCCGGCTGTGACGGCACCAGATGCGGCGGCAGGAGCGAGACCGTGATCGCCGCGGTCACCAGGAACGCGAACGCCGGGACGGCATACGCGCGGGGCCGCCAGCGACCCGCCCGCCAGGCGCGCGAGATCTGCAGCCAGGCATCGGTGAGCATCACCGCCATCGCGGCCGCCATGGCGTCCACCGCCAAGTCCTGCACGTCCGGCGCGCGGCGCGGCGTGAAGCTCTGGTGCCACTCGTCCACTGCGCCGAACATCGTGCTGAAAAGGAAGGCCCACAGCGTTGCTCCCGGCGTGCCCTCCACCGCCCAGCGCACCAGCACTGCCAAAATCCCAAAGGCTGACGCGTGGGCCAGCGGGTGCTGCTGCCCGCGCAGCAGCCGCGACAGCCACGGTGTATCTATCGGCAGGTCGGACTGCCCGGACCAGTAGGTGATCAGCCCCATCCACGCCAGGACCGGCAGCCAGCGCCACCACCGCGAGAACGGCCCCAGCGTAGACACCCTCTGCGACGACGTGAGTGCGGCGGAGCTGCCCGGCGTTCCCATCTGCGTGCTCATCTATGCAACGAACCGGCAAGGCACGGCGGATGCCGCGCGTGCGGCCGCTGGTGAATCGCGTTCGTGACCAGGGACAGGCAGAGGGACAGGGTCTCCACCACGGTCACCGCCTGGGTCACACCCGGCGCTAGAATGAGCACACACGTGGCTCCACCACACACCGATATGCTTACCGTCGATGCCGTCGTCGACACCGTCCCGCCCGAAGCGGCTGACGCGCCGGAACGGCGCTACAACGCGGCCGGCGGACTGGTGGTGTCCGGCGGAAAGGTGCTGCTGCTCCACCACAGCAGCAAGCGACGCAGCGAGGTGCGCCTGCCCAAAGGGCACGTCGAGCCGGGTGAGACGGTGGAACAATGCTCCGTTCGGGAAGTGCAGGAGGAGACCGGGCTGCGCCACCCGCGCATCGTCACGCTGCTCGGCACCATCGAGAATCGCTTCGCCTACAAGCGACGGCGCACCACCCGCCTGGAGACGTGGTTCTTGATGGAGCTCGAGACGGACGATCCGTCTCAGGCCGCCTCAGACAAGCCGGAGCCACAGTTCGCGCCGCGCTGGTGCCTTCTTGAAGACGCCGAGTCGCTGCTCACCTACGAGCCGGAACGCCTCGCCCTGCGCTGGGCACAAGCCGCACTCACTCCCACGCCGCCGCGAGCCGGGTGAGGCGCTCGCGATACTCAATCCGCTCGCTCCACGCCGCCGGCCACGCGTCCATTCCCAGGTATGCCCCGGCGAACGCGCCGGCGAGCGCAGCGATAGAGTCCGAGTCACCGCTGGTGGCGGCCGCTCGACGTAACGCTTCCACCGGCTGATCCGGGTAGAGCAGGAAACACAGCAGCGCCGTAGCAAGCGCCTCCTCGGCCACCCACCCGGCTCCGGTTGCCAGGCATGGGTCGCTCTCGCGTTCCGGATGTGCGAGCGCTGCGTCCAGCTGGTCTAGCACGCCCACGCACTCGTCCCACCCACGCGCGATGAACTCGCTCGGGTCGGACACACCCGGCTGCTGCCACAGGTCACCCAACCAGTCCGCGTGATACGTCTCGCGCCCGCCACTCGCGTACTCGCGCAGCCGCCGTGACAGCTCGGCGGGAGCGCAGCCGTCTACCAGCTCGGTCACGGCACGCGCCGTCAGGTCAGCCGCGGCCAGGCCAGTCGGGTGCCCGTGCGTCAGCGCGGCCTGGAACTGCGCCAGCCCGGCCCGCTTCTGCTCGTCCGCCTGCGAGGCGGGCAGCAACCCCACCGGCGTCACGCGCATGTTCGCGCCACATCCCTTGGAGGACTTCACGGTGGCGCGCACCCAAGGTACGCCCGTCGCCAAACCGTTGCACGCCTCCAGGCAGGTGTTCCCCGGCGCACGGTTGTTGTCCCGGCTGTTCAGCCAGTCCACGAACGCCCGGCGCAGCGGTCCCTCCACCCGCGCGGCGCTGAACGGCGGACCCGCTTCCAGCAGCGCCTCGCCCACCGCCAGCGCCATCTGCGTATCGTCGGTCACCAGCGCCACGCCGCCGCGCCCCAGCGGCAGCTCGCGCGGCCCATCCGGCGGGTACCGCTCCAGGATCTCCCGCACCCGCAGGAACTCCGTCGGCGCTCCCATCGCGTCGCCGTACGCCAGCCCGAACAAGCTGCCCGAGACGCGGCGGGTCACCACAAGTGCCCGCGACAGAGTCCTGGTAGCGGGATGATCAGCTGCGTCCCGCCTCAGTCTCGGCCGCCACGCGCACGGCGAACTCCACCTCTGCCACCGAGTTGACTCCGACGCAGACTGAGTGGGCATACGGCAGAGAAAGGTTATGCAGGATGGCCTCGCGCACCTGCTCCGGCGTCGTGGTCAGGCCGCCCTGCGCCAGGGTCTTCATCAGGCAGATCGCCTTCTTGGCGCCGTAGACGCGGTCCACCAGCGGCTTGTGGTCGGCCATGGAGCCCTTCAGCATCTGCCCATCGATGTTCACCGTGGTCAGGATCACCTCGATGCGCGGGTCAGCGGCGCAGCGCTCCATGATCGCGCCGGTCCCCAGGTGCGTTGAGATCCCCGCCGCGCGCACCTTGCCGGCCTGCTTGGCGCGCTGCAGGCCCTCAAACGCCGCCTCGCGCCGCTCCAGCTCCTCCACCGTCTCGATGCCGTGCAGCATCAGCGTGTCGATGTACTCGGTGTCCATCTCCTTGAGGAAGCGGTCCACGTCCGCTACCGCCTCCTCGGGCGTCTTGGCGCGCGACTTGGAGTTCACCACCACGCGCGCCCGGTTGGCGCGGCCCACCTGGCGCAGCGCCTCCCCCACGTGCGAGTGAGTCTTGTAGCCGTCGGCGGTGTCCCAGAAGTTCACGCCCAGCTCCAGGCCACGCATCAGGATGCGCGCCGCCTCACTCTCAGACATGTTGTGGCGCAGGTGCGCCATCAGCCCGGTGCCCCAGCACAGGCGCGAGACGCTCAGTCCCGTCTCGCCGTACGGCACGCGCTGCGTCAGCGGCTCGATCGGCGCGCTGGTCTGCTGAGTAATGGCGGGCGGCTCGGCAATAGCGACCATGGTGATGTGTGTTCCTCCGTATCGCTCATGGTACCCCTACAGCGTCATGCCGTCATCCCCCAGCTCCCACAGCTCTCACGGCACTCCGGGCTCCAGCCAGCAGGAGCGCCCCAACCTCCTGCTCATCATGTCCGACCAGCACCGCGGCGATTGCCTGGACTTCGTGACGCAGGCCAACGGGCAGCGCACCCGCGTCCAGACGCCGCACCTGCGCCGGCTGGCGAGCGAAGGCGTGTGCTTCAACCGCTTCTATTCTGAATCTCCCGTCTGCGTGCCCGCCCGCGGCGTGCTGCAGACCGGCTTGCTGCCGCACAACCTGCCCAACGCCGGCCCCGCGGCGCCGCGCGGCATGTACGCCAACGGCGACGTGCTGCCCGCGGACCACCCGACCCTCGCGTCGTGCCTCGCCTCCGCGGGCTACTTCACGCAGGCCATCGGCAAGATGCACTTCCGGCCGGTGCGCGAGCCGCACGGCTTCCACCGCCTGTGGCTCTCAGAAGAGATCCCCTGGACCCTGGAAGAGGACGAGTTCCTCCAGTTCATGGTGCAGGCCGGCTACGGCCACGTCGAGGAGCCGCACGGCATCCGGCACGAGATGTACGAGCTGCCACAAGTCAGCCAGCTACCGGAGACACACCACACCAGCGCCTGGACCGCCCGCCAGACCATCTCCTTCCTGCGCGAGCACGTGCAAGAGCGCGGGGGCGGCGCCGGCGGAGCAGGGGGACAGGGCGGGCAGCCGTTCTTCTGCTGGACCAGCTTCCAGAAACCTCACCCGCCGTACGAACCGCCGGTGCCTTGGAACCGCATGTACCGGCCGGACATGGCGCCCGCCCCCGTGCGCAGCGAAGACGAGTTCGCCTGGCTGCCCGGCACGGTGCGCGCCCGCACGGCACAAGGGCACTACCCGGAAGTGCGCCGACTGGCCACCATGTGGTCGCACTACTACTCGTCCATCTCCTTCATAGACAGCTGGATCGGCATGATTCTGGACGAGCTAGAGCGGCTGGGGCTGCGCGAGAACACGCTGGTGCTCTACACCGCCGACCACGGCGAGCACATGGGCGACCACTGGCTGTTCGGCAAGAGCACTTTCTACGAGCAGTCCGCCTGCATCCCCGGCCTGCTCTCCTGGCCCGCAGGCGGCATCGGCCGCATCGGCGCGGTTTCGCCTCTCCCCCTGGGAGAGGCCGCCGGAACGGTGGGTGAGGGCAGCGGCAGCGCAACACCGGGCGCCAAGTTCCCCAGCCAGCAGCTCCGCACGCAGCTGGCCGGCCTCTCGGACATCGTGCCGACCTTCCTTGATGCGGCGGGCGTCGATCCTACGCCGCTTGGCCTCCGTCCGGACGGTGTCAGCCTGCTCCCGGCGGCGCGCGACAACGCACCGACGCGCGACGTGCTGATCGGCCAGGTAGGGCGCGGCGCCCAGGCGCACCTCACTGCCATCACAGACGAGTGGAAGTACGTCTACTTGGCGGGCGAGAACCGCGAGCTCCTGTTCCGCCCACGCGGCGAGCACCCGGAGCTGCTCGACGAGCTCGGCGCAGGCGGCGCCGCCGCGCGCCAGACCGGGGACGAGCTGCGGCACGCCCTCCAGGACCGCTACCGTACCGACGGCGCGACCGAGGCGCTGGACGAGCGCAGCCCCAACGGCTTCCGGCTGTTGCCGGCGCGCCCCGTGCCCTACCAGCCGCCCGCGCCCAGCGGCGTGCGCGGCCAGAACGAGCAGTACGCGCGCTGGATCCAGGCGCTGCCCG
>CADCTC010000070.1 GCA_902805635.1 uncultured Chloroflexota bacterium | reverse complement strand
GGACGCCGCTGTGCGCGCCAAAGGCCGCGCGGCAGTTGGGGCAGTAGCAGATCCGCTCGCGCGACAGCCCCGACCACGAGTTGTCCGAGAACCCCTCCGGCTTGTAGCGCTCGCAGATCTCCTGCAGCACGCCGGGCAGGTACTCGCGGTAGTACGGGCCGCTGATGCACGCGGTGTAGAAGGGGCCGTCGAAGTCGCCCGCCTTGTAGGGCCGTCCCTCCTCGTCCACCGTGAACCAGTCTGGATGCTCGAAGTAGAAGCGCTCGTTGGCACGCGACGAGTCCATGCGCGCCACCACCACGATCCCGTTCCTGTGCGCCGCCTCGGTCACCTCGCCGAACAGGTCGCGCTCGCCCAGGTACGGCGAGCGCCGGTGCAGCGCGTACGTGCTGGGGTAATACGCCACGATCCCGCCGGCGTTGACGATGATTCCCTGGGTCCGCGTCTTCTTCCAGTGGTCTATCCACCACCCGGTGTCGTGGTGGCCCGGCGCCGCGTCGATCTCGCGGATGTTGGTCTGCCCCCAGCGCATCACGCGCCGGTACCACGGCTCCTGCGCCTGCGCCTGCGCCTGCGCTTGCTCTTGTCTGGTGGCCCGGCCGGTGTTTCGAGAGCTCATGCTGGGATGGCGTCCTTTGTGGCGAAGAGGTTGTCCAGGCGCATCTCGCTGTACTTGCGCGAGAGGATCACGCCTCTGGCGCCGCCGGCCATCGCCGCCTCGACGGCGGCGCGGGTGCCTTCCGGTGTGCACTGCGCCTGCTCCGGCCCCGTCGGGATGTCGATGTCGATCCCCGGCAGGATCGCCACGCGCTCGCCCACGTTGGCCACCGCCCGCGCGGTTTCGCGGCGCACGTACTCCGCGGACCAGCCCACCTGGGGCAGCTCGTCCAGCGGCGCCTCGTCTACGCCCAGGATGCCATACATCAGCTCCAGCGACGCCTCGGGACGCGCGTCGCCGAAGATGGTGCGCGCGAGCGAGCGGTGGAAGCCGGCGTAGCGCGGCCCGGCGCAGTTGTGGTAGGCCACCACCTTGATGAAGTCCGAGAAGGGCGCCATCTTCTTGTAATCCTGCTCGGCGCGGTAGAAGGGGCTGAATGAGTTCTGGTGCATCACGTGCCAGCCCACCTGCACCTCCCGCCGGATGGCCTTGATCACACCATAGATCTCCGCGTACATGCCGTGCTGGCTGTCCGTCCAGAGCTTCTCCCAGGCCAGGATCTCCGGGTACTCCAGCAGCAGGCGCCAGAAGGTGACGAAGTGCCCATCCACCGGCCGCTCTCCCTGGCGCGCGGCGGCGAGGTAGTCGGCCAGCGCCAGGAAACCGCGCCGGGCGCGCTCGACGTTCACGCCGCGCTCATGCGCTATGGCGCGGCAGTGTTCGCAGAAGCACGTGATGTCCGCCACGGCGTTCTGCCCGCCCAGCATGTTGCCCAGCGGCCCCTGCCGCTCAGAGCACCAGGCGAAGCCGTCCAGCGGATAGCTTTTGACGTAATCCTCCGCGATCGACAGCCACCAGTACCGGTAGTCCGGGTGGTTGAAGCACGGTGTGCGCGCCCGCCGTCCGTGCGGGTCGATCTCCAGCACCTTGGGGAAGTTCGGCACGTACTTGGGGATGGGACCGAACGGGTTCTCGTTGATCCAGGCGTACACCTGCATGCCCCGCGCGTGCGCCGGGCCGATCACCTCCTGGATGATGTCCAGGTCCGGATGATCTGGCGCGCGGAAGTCGCCGATGGCGGTCTTGCCGTAGAACTGCGGGTGGATGGTGGCGAAGTTGCCGCCCCGGAACTCGGGATCGTACTCCTGGATGCCGTGGTCCGGCAGCGGGTGCCCCGCGATCTGGCGCCCACCGGTTCCCCGGTCGAAGGTGTGGCACGCCAGCAGCACGGCGTTGACGCCGCCCCGGTCCTTGAAGAGGTCGAGCACCGCGTCGGTCCCCTCGTCCACGAATGAGACGGCGCCCACCTGGATGCCAACAAACGGCCTCCCGTCGATGGTGTACGGGTCGCGCGCCGCGCTCCCACGCGCCGCCGCATCGGGCGGAGGCGCGCCAAACCCGCTCCCGGCGTCGAGTCTGCTCGCGAGCCCAGCGGCCGCGCGGCCGTGCGACTGGTCTAGCGTCATCTTAGTACTGGCCAATCAGCGAGTCTTCCACTTGCTTCTTCACTCCCTCGATCGTCTGCTTCGCCGGCTCGGTGCAGATGTACGCCTTGACGTTGAGCTCGGGCCGGTAGATCTGGCGCGCGCGCTCGGTGTTGCTGGTGAAGTTGGGCAGCGTGTTGTACTGCGTCATCGACTCCACGAAGAGCTTGACCCGTTCGGGCTTCTCCCCCGGCTTCGCCACGATGTACTTTGTGGACGACGCCTTGTTGGCCGGGATGTAGAACTGCTGCTCGGCGAAGATGCGGCCGCTGTCCTCGCTGGTCATGTGCTGGAGCACCTGCCAGGCGCCGTCCGGGTTCTTCGCGTCCTTGGGTACGCAGTAGCAGATTAGCGATCCCTCGGTGACGCGCTTCTCCTTCTTGGGCACCGGCGCGATGTCCCAGTCGAAGTCCTTGATGTCGCGCCGGAAGTTCCGCATGGAGGTCATGGTGCCGTAGTGCATTGCCAGGCGACCCTGCGTGAACATCGTGGCGCCGCTCACGCCACTCCCGCCCTCGCGGTGGTTGAACGGCCGCTGCACCCGCAGGCGGCAGCTCAGGTCGATGATCTGCTGCATCGCCTCGATGCCCTTGGGAGACGCCATCATCCAGCGCTTGCCGTCCTTGGAGTAGATGCCCTCCTCCACGCCGAAGTTCACCAGGAAGGTCTGCTCGTAGCCGGTGTCCTCGTAGATGTTGGTCCCGTACGTGGGCCGCTCCGCGTTGGACAGGTCGGTCAGCTTCTGCGCCGCCGCCACCATGTCCTCCCATGTCCAGCCGGGCGGGTCCCACTTATCGAACAGCGGCGCCTGCACGCCCTTGTTGTTGAACAGGGTCTTGTTGACGAACAGCACGCGCGGCTGGTTCCCCGTTGCCCACGCCCACGACTTGCCCTCGTGGATCGGGAAGTCGTAGTGGAAGTCCCACAGCTCCTCGCGCTTGATCCTGTCGCGCTTGTAGAAGGGCATCAGGTCGGTCATCAGCCCCTTGGTGCCGTTCCCGCGCACGTAGTCGTCGTTCACCCGGTGGATGTCGTACGGCGTGCCCGCCGCCAGCAGCGTGCGCATCTTCTCTTCGTAGTTCTGCCCCAACGTGTCGAAGGTGAGCGTCAGCCCGCTCGACTTCGCCTGGAAGTTCTTGAGCACCGTCTCGGTAGGCAGCCCCTCCAGCGACGACTCCCACTCCAGCAAGGTCACCTCTCCCTTGCCGGTCTCCTTGGGCTTGGCCTGCCCCCCTTCGCAGGCGCTCAGC
>CADCTC010000069.1:12076-15519 GCA_902805635.1 uncultured Chloroflexota bacterium | reverse complement strand
CATCTGGCACGCCGGCTGCGCCACCGGAGAGGAGGTCTACTCCATGGCCATCCTCTTACACGAAGAAGGACTCTACGAGCGTAGCCGCCTCTACGCCACCGACATCAATGAAGCCGTCCTGCACACCGCTAAGGAGGGCATCTACCCGCTCAAGGCCATGCGCCAGTACACCGCCGATTACCAGCGCGCCGGCGGCGCGGGTGAGTTCTCGCAGTACTACACCGCCGAATACGACAGCGCCCGCTTCCGCCCCTGGCTGCGCAAGAACGTCGTATTTGCCCAACACAACCTCGCCATGGACAGCGTCTTCAACGAGTTCCACGTCATCTTCTGCCGTAACGTCATGATCTACTTCAACGCCGAGCTCCAGGCCCGCGTCCACCGCCTTTTCCTGGACAGCCTGGTCAACTTCGGCTTCCTCTGCCTGGGCAGCAAAGAGACCATGAAGTTCTCCCCCTTCGAGACTGCCTACGCCGAGATTGACGCCGCCGAGCGCATCTACCGCCGCACCGCGCTCGACACGACCGCCTTCCCCAGTCCATCGCCGGCGACCGGCGTGGAGCGGCTCGGAGTGGCCTCGTGAGCGGCGGCCCCTATGAAGTCGTGGTGATCGGCGCCTCGCTCGGTGGCCTCAACGCTCTCAAGGTGCTCTTGCACGGTCTGCGCCCTGAGTTCCCCATACCCATCGCTATCGCCCAGCACCGCGCCGAGTGGAGCGGCGGCGACCCCGGTGGCCTGGCCACCCTGCTCCAGCGCCACTCCGCCCTACCGGTCATCGAGCCCAACGACAAAGAGCCCTTGCGCGCCGGCCACGTTTACATCGCCCCTGCGTCCTACCACCTCCTGGTGCAGCGCGACCCCCTCCCGACGGAGAGCATCTTCGGCTACTGCGCCCTTGCCGCGGACGCGCCCGTGCAGCACGCCCGCCCCTCCATCGACGTGCTCCTCGAATCCGCCGCCGAGAGCTTCGGCGCCACCGCTATCGCCGTCATTCTCACCGCCGGCAGCGAAGACGGCGTGCACGGCGCCCTGGAAGTCAAGCGCTGTGGCGGTCTGCTCCTGGTCCAGGACCCCGCTACCGCCGAGAGCCGCATCCTCCCGGACGCGGTGCTCGCCGCCACGCCGGCGGACGGCGTGCTGGCCCTGACTAAGATCGCCCCGGTGCTCACCCTTACCTGTTCCGTCACCCAACGCCGCGCCGGTTCCCCGGATGCAGCGCCTGTCCGGAGGTTGAAGCGTGCCAGCTGAGCTGCTCCAGGGCGCCACGTCGGCCACAGGGCCCACGCCGGGGACACCGGCGCTCAGGCCCACCGCGGCCGAGCCACCCCTCGTGGGCCCGGCCAAGATCCTCATCGTGGACGATGAGCCCAAGAACCTGCTCGCGCTCGAGGCCGTCCTGGACCTGGACCACCTCGAGCTCGTGCGCGCCACCTCCGGCTCCGAGGCGCTCAAGGCGCTGCTCAACCACGAGTTCGCTGCCGTGCTGCTGGACGTGCAGATGCCCGGCATGGACGGCTTCGAGACCGCCACCCTTATCCGCCAGCGCGAGCGCACGCGCGACGTGCCCATCATCTTCCTCACCGCCGCCAGCCGCAGCGAGGCGTTCGTCTCCCGAGGCTACTCCGTCGGCGCGGTGGACTACCTCGTCAAGCCCTTTGACCCGGTGATCCTGCGCCACAAGGTCGCCGTCTTCGTCGATCTCTTCCGTAAGACCGAGCAGGTGCGCCGCCAGGCCGAAGAGCGCGCCCAGCTGCTGGAAGAGCGCCTTGCGCGCGTCGAAGCCGAGGCGGCTCGCGACCGTCTCCAGCAGGTCATCGACGTGCTGCCGGAGGGAATCGCCCTGGCCGACGAGCATGGCGCGTTCCACCTCTGGAACCGCACCGCCGAAGAGATCCTGGGCCAGCCACCCGCCGCCGTCCAGACCGGCGCCGCCGGCGGCCTGCCCCTGCTGGACCTGAACGGCGAGCCCTGCCCCCCCGAAGAGCTCCCCCTGGCGCGTGCCATCCTGTGGGGCGACACCGTGCGCGGCGTGCAGCTTCTGGTGGAGAACACCGCTGCCGGCCGGCGTGTCCCCGTGCTGGTCAACAGCGCCCCCCTGCGCGGTGCCGCCGGCGTCATCTCAGGCGGTGTGCTCGCCTTCCAGGACATCAGCGCCATCAAGGAAGTGGAAGAGCAGAAGGACATCTTCCTCGCCGCCGCCTCGCACGACCTCAAGAACCCCCTGGCGGTGCTCAAGTCCCGTGCCCAGCTGCTCCACCGTCGCCTCAGCCGTCCCGGCGCCACGCCCGACGTGCCCAGCATCCTCAAGGGCCTGCAAGGCATCGACGATACCGCCGGCCGGCTGACCGAGATGATCAACGAGCTACTGGACGTCACCCGCATCCAGATGGGCCGTCCCCTCGACCTGGATCTGCGGCCCATGGACCTTCTGGAGTTGGCCCGTGAGGTGGCCCTGGAGCTCCGCGAGAGCACCGACCGCCATGAGATCAAGGTGGAAGCCAGCTGCGACTCTCTCGAAGGCGAATGGGACCGCCAGCGCCTCGGCCGCGTCCTGGCCAACCTCGTCTCCAATGCCGTCAAGTACAGCCCCGACGGTGGCCCCATCACGCTCAAGCTCAGCCGCGAGCAGGAGGGCACCGCCAGCTGGGCCGTGCTCAGCGTGACCGACAGCGGCATCGGCATCCCCCAGGAGGACCTCCCGCGCGTCTTCGACCGATATTTCCGGGCCCGCAACGTCTCCCGCCGCATCGAGGGCACCGGTATCGGCCTGGCGGGCGCGCGCCACATCGTGGAAGAGCACGGCGGCCAGATCATGCTGGAGAGCAGCGAGGGTCTTGGCACCACCGTCACCATCAAGCTGCTGCTCACCGCAGTCGGCGACATCACCGTCTGCGCCTGAGAGACACTGGCAAGATGTCCGTGCCTCCGGTCGCCCACATCCTGGTCGTGGACGACGACCCCGACCTGCGCGAGACCATCCAGTGGTGCCTTGAAGACGAGGGCCTCACCGTCGAGACCGCCGCCGACGGCCCGCAGGCCATCGAGCGCGCCACCCAGTCCCGACCCGCCCTGATCCTGCTGGACATGGGCCTGCCCATCCTCAGCGGCGAAGAAGCCGCCGACCAGATCCGCGCCGCCTACGGTGGCGACCCGCCCCCATTGTCGTCATCACCGCCGCCGGCAGCGCCGCCGAAAAAGCCAAACGCTGCGGCGCCGTAGCCTACATCCCCAAGCCCTTCAACATCGACGACCTTGCTGGGACCGTCCTCCGCCACATGGAACGTGCCGACACCAGCACAGGCTAGTCCGCCCCAGTCAAGTTTTCGCTGGCGTGAAATTGAGCCTGCCGTTCTTGCCCCTTCCCGTCGTCTTTATATATAGATGGCTAGGAGCTACGCAAAGACCTACGCGTGTAGTAGAGGTGGTTTCAATTCCCCCGTTCG